>NZ_JAUTAU010000001.1:2356140-2665175 GCF_030818775.1 Bacillus sp. SORGH_AS_0510
GTTCGCATTTGCGCAAAAAGGCGCAAAATTAGCGATTTGTGCAAGAAGTGAGGAGGTTTTACAAGAAGTTAAAAAAAGGGCAGAAAAACTAGGTGCTTCTCAAGTGCTGGCAGTAAAAGCAGATGTAGCGAATTCCAGAGATGTAGAAAGATTCGTAGCAATGACAGAAGAATTATTTGGAAAAGTAGACGTATTGATTAATAATGCTTCCATTCTTGGCCCAAGTCCGATGCCGCTATTGTTGGATTATCCTGAGGAAGATTTTATGGAAGTATTAAAGGTAAATGCATTTAGCCCGTTTTTAATCACTAAGAGGATTCTTCCTGGTATGATTTTACAAGATAAAGGTTCGATTATTAATGTAACTTCTGAGGCAGGTTTTACGGGTTATGCTGGATGGGGAGCATATGGAATTTCAAAATTTGCGCTTGAAGGTCTAACGGAAACATGGGCCGATGAGCTAAATGAGACGAATGTCAGAGTGAATATGGTTGACCCGGGAGAAATGGATACGGAAATGCATCGGTT
Source organism: Bacillus sp. SORGH_AS_0510 (assembly GCF_030818775.1). Classification (NCBI taxonomy): domain Bacteria; kingdom Bacillati; phylum Bacillota; class Bacilli; order Caryophanales; family Bacillaceae; genus Bacillus; species Bacillus sp. SORGH_AS_0510. Next base: position 2,356,669 of record NZ_JAUTAU010000001.1, read on the forward strand.
AGCTGTACCTGATTGCGACTATATGCTGGCAGCACCGAAAGAAGTGGTGGATGTATTTTTGTATCTCGCCTCTGATTCTTCCAAACATGTTACTGGACAGCGATTTAAAGCACAGGAATATCCAGGAAGGGAGGATAAAGAATGTTCCAAACAACATTAAGATTTGAAATCCCTTCTTTATTAAATGCAGAAATGCCGCCTGAAAGGAGAGGCATTAGAAGAGACCATGTAAAATTAATGGTTCTTGACCGACAAACTGGAAATATTACTCATGATTTATTTTTCCAACTTGCTTCCTATTTATCCAAAGGAGATGTGCTCGTATTAAATAGTAGTAAAACTGTTCCTGCCATATTAAAATCAGATGTATACCGAGCGGACAACAATATACAAAAAGAAATCGAAATCCGTTTAGCTAGAAGAATAAATGAATATTCATGGGAGGCGTTAGCAGATTTTCCAGAATTGAAGGAAGGAGACTTATTGAAGTTCTCTTCAACCCTTCATGGAATTGTATCTGAGATCTCTACAAAAGGTCCCTTTATAAAGATTCTATTTTCAAAACAGGGTGCAAGTTTATTTGATGAAATATACGCACTTGGAGAACCTGTTCGCTATGAATATATAAATAAACCGTGGGGGTTAGAATACTACCAAACTGTATTTGCCACTCAACCCGGTTCAGTTGAAATGCCTTCAGCAGGCAGAGCGTTCAGTTGGGAATTATTATTTAATTTGAAAAAAAAGGGAGTCCAGCTTGTATTTATTCAGCTTCATACTGGACTAAGCTATTTATTAGATGATAAATGGGATCACTCCCCGACAGAAAACTATGAGCAATATCGCATATCTACAGAGGGGTGGGAAACGATATTACACGCGAAGGTAGAAGGGAGAAGGGTAATTGCTGTAGGAACTACGGTGGTTCGTGCTATGGAAACGGTCGCAAGGAATGGTGTCCTTTCAGGGTGGACCAATCTATATATTAAGCCAACCTCCAAATTAAAGATTGCTAATGGGATTATTACGGGAATGCATGAACCAGAAGCGAGTCATTTAGATATGCTTTCTGCTTTTATTGAAAAAGATCTTTTATCCAATGCATATATCGAGGCACTTGATAAAGGGTATCTATGGCATGAGTTTGGAGATATGAATCTCATAATATGAATGATGGTACCATATGGTAAAATTTTCAGAACCTTGACAGACTGGTCAAGGTTTTTATTTCTTTCATAATAATGATAAAATTAATAAATTGCGATTCTATTTAACAGAAAATTCAAATAAGTTAGTTTTAAAGATTCTTCTTGGGGGCGGTGCTAATGTTTCATTTTAAAGAAGAAAATCTAACAGGGTTTGAGGCCAGGAAATCTATAGTAAAAGAAGGATATTCTATAAATGAAATTATTTATGAAAGCCCTTACAAAGGGATCGTATCAGCTTATCTTTATGTTCCAAATCATAATCATGAACTTCCAGCAGTAATTTTTATCCATCCTGGACAGGCCAATAGAAAAAATTTTTTTAAAGAAGCTGAAATGTTAACAAAAAAAGGCTTTGTTTCACTTGTTATTGAAACACAGTTAATGAATGTAAATCATCAAGATGTTGAACAGGAAAATAAAAGATTTATTGAAACAATAGAGCCGTTGGTGGATATCCAAAATTATATAAAGATGATAATGGATATTAGAAGAGGAATAACTCTTCTTAGTAAACAAGGGTTTGTAGATGCCAATCGAATTGCTTATGTCGGTCATGGAGTTTCAGCTACATGGGGAGGAGTTCTAGCAGGGATCGAAACTCGAATAAAGACATTTATTTTCATATCCGGGGCTTCGAAATTATCTGAATGGCATATGAAAAGTGAACATCCACTAGCATTATCAATTCGGAGTTTTATAACCCCAGAACGATTTGAGCACTTTATTTCAAACTTACGTAAATTAGATGCTATTCATTATGTGAAAAATGCAGCGCCAGCCTCTATATATTTTCAATTTGCAAATGATGATGAGTATGTTGATCATAGTCTATCTATGGGTTTTTATTCCGCTTCAAGCTTGCCCAAAAAAATGAACTGGTACCAAACAGATCATGAGTTTACTGATTGTGATGATGCACTTTTAGACCGGCATGATTGGATATTTGAACAGATTGGAGTATCCCGGGATAGTTTGATTACAGAATCAACAAAAAACTAAAATTTATTCGTTATCATACGGGAATTTTGTTGATAATTGCTTCATTGAATGGTATTTTATATAATATTGAAGGGATAAAAGAAAAACGAGGATAGTACTGTGAATTTTACCTTTCGTCCCAATAGGGATGGGAGGTTTTTTATTTCGTCACTCAGGTTGGAGGGATAATACAAAATCCAAAACTGATTGGCGACCCTATACATATGATTTAGGAGGAACCTCTATGAAACAGGCCTTAATCAAGGATTTGTACAGAAATACTGAAAGTTACGTGGATCAAAAGGTACAATTATCAGGATGGGTTCGTACCGTTCGCGATTCCAAAACCTTTGGGTTCATTGAATTAAATGATGGTAGTTTTTTTAAGGGAGTTCAAATTGTTTTTGATGAGCAGCTAAGTAATTTTAAAGATATTACAAAGCTTCCTATTAGTTCATCCATAAGAATTGAAGGAGATTTTATTTATACTCCTCAAGCAAAGCAGCCCTTTGAAATTAAAGCAACAGATATAATTATTGAAGGATCTTCAAATGTAGACTATCCTCTACAAAAGAAAAGACACACATTTGAGTATCTAAGAACAATCGCACATTTAAGACCACGAACAAATACCTTTGCTGCTGTTTTTCGTGTGAGATCATTAGCAGCATATGCTATTCATAAATTCTTCCAGGATAAAGGATATGTATATGTTCACTCACCAATTATCACAGGAAGCGATACAGAGGGTGCCGGAGAAATGTTCCGTGTAACCACGCTTGATATGGAAAATCCTCCGAAAAATGAAGAAGGAGAAACTGATTCAACCAAGGACTTCTTTGGTAAAGAGTCTAACCTAACTGTTAGCGGGCAGCTTTCTGCAGAAGCATTTGCGTTAGCATTTCGCAATGTATATACATTTGGACCAACATTTAGAGCAGAAAATTCGAACACAGCTCGACATGCTGCCGAGTTTTGGATGATAGAACCAGAAGTTGCTTTTGCTGAGCTTCCGGATATTATGGATCTTGCTGAAGAAATGGTTAAGTATGTAATTGGCTATGTTATAGAACAAGCTCCTGAAGAAATGAACTTTTTTAACAGCTTCGTTGAAAAAGGTTTATTAGATCGCTTGAACAATGCCTTTACAGCAGATTTTGGAAGAGTGACTTATACAGAAGCAATCAATCTGTTGAAAGAATCTGGTGAAGATTTCGCATATCCAGTTGAATGGGGAGCGGATTTACAAACAGAGCATGAACGTTATTTATGTGAAAAAGTATTCCAAAAACCTGTTTTTGTAACTGATTATCCAAAAGAGATTAAAGCATTCTATATGAGATTAAATGAAGACAATAAAACAGTTGCAGCAACAGATTTATTAGTACCAGGCATTGGTGAATTAATTGGAGGCAGCCAGCGTGAAGAACGAGAAGATATCTTAGCTGGAAAAATTAATGAGCTTGGAATGAATGAAGAAGATTACTGGTGGTACCTAGAGCTAAGAAAATACGGTGGTACAAAACATTCAGGATATGGATTAGGATTTGAACGTTTAATTATGTACCTAACAGGTATGACAAATATTAGAGATGTAATCCCATTCCCTAGAACACCAGGAAATGCAGAATTTTAACAAAAAAAGACCAATTCATTATTAATGAATTGGTCTTTTTTTGCATTTAAAGAGTTTTAAAAAACTTGTAATTCTTCTTCAAAATAGAATGTACCAGGGTGCTCTTTCACAGTATAAGAATATCTCTTCATATTTTTTACATATTGCCATTTTAAAATGGTTACCATTTCACCAGTTTCTTTAATGTTGACCGTTTGACCGGTTGAATAGCGATTATTTGAATTTTTCATTTTTACACCCCTTTTATCTTACATCTTAAGTATAACACAAATAAATTTATTATATTTGTCCTTAATTAAGACTATTATCTTTAGGTGGAAAATACCAAGAATTCCTTTTCCTTTCAATTTATATACAGCTATGGTATGATGATTAAAAGTGAGGTGTCATTTTGACAAATTATAGAGCAAAAAAAAGTAACCTCAAGGCATTATTATCTAAAAACGGTATGGATTTGGATGGTTTGGAAAGGAATACTAAGATTCCTAGAAGTCAACTCGATGACTATATGTCTAAGAAAGTAATGAGCTTGAATTCTGCAATGACTATTTCAAAAGAATTAAATTGCAAGATTGAAGATTTGTATGTATGGACTGCTGAAGAAGCTTAATTTAAAAGTAAAAAAACAGACTCCAAAGCGAGTCTGTTTTTTTGTGTTTGGCTGTGTTAAATTGTGATATTATACCCTATTGATTGGAGCGGAAATCAATAGGCAAGTCTAACAGAGCCTTGAGTTTTAATTTGTTAAATCACACTTATCTAATGGAATCACTTTGGTTTTCTTTGTAAATTTATATCCCAACCATAAGATTAAAAAAAGAGGCAAACCGATATAAGATACCAAAACACCATTCCAATCAACGTGGTTACCGAGAAAAGCTGAGTAGTTTTGTCCTAAAACAACGAAACCACAGACAGCAAAGGCGAAAATAGGGCCAAATGGGAAGAACTTTGATTTATATGGTAATAAACTTAGATCCTTACCTTGTGCAATGAAAGCCTTCCTGAATCGATAGTGACAAACTGCAATTCCAAGCCATGCTATGAAACCTGACATACCTGATGCATTTAGCAACCAGACATAAACCGTACCATCTCCAAAGAAAGAAGCAAGAAATGCCAGAGTACCAATTAAAGTTGTTGCAAATAATGCGTTGACTGGCACACCATTTTTATTGAGTTTAGCTAAGAACCTAGGTGCCTTTCCTTCGCGTGCTAAGTCCCAAAGCATGCGGGTAGAAGCGTACATACCTGAATTACCTGCAGACAATACAGCTGTTAAAATGACAGCATTCATGATAGAAGCAGCAAATGCAATTCCTGCTTTTTGAAAAACAAGTGTAAATGGGCTAACTGTAACATCGCCGTTTGCTAAGTTCTCATTTGTATAAGGAATGAGAAGACCGATTACTAAAATCGCTAATACATAAAATAAAAGAATCCTCCAAAACACTTGTTTTACAGCCCGCGGAATAGATTTTGTTGGATTATCAGTCTCTCCTGCAGCAACTCCGAGTAGTTCAGTTCCTTGAAAGGAGAATCCTGCTGCCATAAAGATTCCTAGCATTGCCATGAAACCGCCGTGGAATGGAGCATCTCCAACTGTGAAATTTTTGAAGCCAATCGCTTCATTACCCATAATGCCGAAAATCATTAGTGTTCCAGTTATGATAAAGATTATAACTGTCACTACCTTAACTAATGAAAACCAATATTCTGCTTCCCCAAATCCTTTTACAGAAAGGTAGTTTAATAGGAACATAATAACTAAGAAAATTCCACTCCATATGAAGGATGGAGTATGTGGGAACCAAAATTTCATAATCATCGTAACAGCTGCTAATTCTGCTGCTATTGTAATTGCCCAGTTATACCAGTAATTCCACCCTAACGCAAAACCTAGGGAAGGGTCGACAAATTTTGTTGCATAGGTACTAAAGCTTCCCGCTACAGGCATATAGGCTCCCATTTCTGCTAACCCTTGCATTAAAAAGTAGACCATTAAACCAATAACAACATAAGAGAGAATAGCTCCACCAGGTCCTGCAGAATGGATTGCTCCTCCACTTGCAAGGAATAAACCTGTACCAATTGTACCTCCAAGTGAAATCATAGTAAGGTGACGAGATTTTAGGCTTCTTCTTAACTCGGATGGTTCTTTTTTAGGTGATTGATCACCGTTAAAATCATTTTGTTTTAATACTCGTGCTGTTTGCATTGTCTTTACTCCTTTTTGTATTCATTTTTCGAGAAGGAGTTTTGGAATAAAAAATGCCATCGAAGTAGAATCGATGGCATTATCAATACCCCGCATCATACCTTCCGAAAGATAGCTCAACACGAATGGCTGGTAGGGCCAAGCGTGACAGTTCTGTTCCTGTTTGGAGACAGCCCCAGCATGCTTTGTCAGAGATAAAAGCACACTTCGGCAGTTTTTCCTTTCAAGTGGAGTCAATGATGTCTCTGCATCTCATCCGCTTTACTAATAAAAACCGCGACCTCTACCTCATCGGTTTGATGAGGATTTAGCATATGAATTTAATATATTTATAAAGTATAAATTATATTGGATATTTGTCAATAAATTTTTCTTGAATAGCATTCCAGGATTCCAATACACCTTGGAATTAACAGATAATTAATTCTTTTGGAAAAAAACTATTAAATTTACATTAAAAATGATAATCGGTATTATTTTTAAATATAAATGATGGCGTTTTCGGAGGTATTATAAGATGCGGATTTTTGGAATTATTATTGGATCACTAATAATTGTATTGGCATTTAACCTTTTTTTGATACCTCACGAAGTATTAAGTAGTGGACTGAGTGGAATTTCCATGATTATAGGTATGATTTCACCACTTAATACAGGGGTGGCAAATTTTCTATTGAACTTTCCGTTACTGTTAATAGGGTATAAAATGTTGGGTAAGAAATTTATTATGAACTCAATTTTTTCAGTACTCATAATATCAGTTGGACTTTATTTAGTACCTGTTATCGCTATAGCGAACGATACCATTTTAAGCTCTATTTTTGGTGGTGCTTTAACTGGTCTTGGTGTTGGAATTGTCTTTCGAAGCTCAGGGTCAACCGGAGGCTTTGATATAATTGGGATGATTGTTTCAAGAAAAAAGGATTTTCCAATAGGTACCTTGCTATCTGGCATGAACGCAGTTGTTATAGTGATTAGCGGATTTTTATTTAATTGGGATGCCGCTTTGAATACTTTAGTGTCTATCTTTGTAACAGGTAAAGTAGTGGATGCTATTTATACAGACCATGCTAAACTAACAATAATGATCATTACCGATAAAGGTGACGAGATGAGAGCGCACCTTCTAACCAACCTTTATAGAGGATTAACAATTATGGACGGAGTTGGGGGATACTCCAACAACAAACGAAATGTTTTAATAACGGTCATTTCACGGTATGAATTAAATGAGGTAAAGAATCTCATTGTTGAAGTAGACCCTGCTGCATTTGTAAATATAACTGAAACAATTGAAGTCATGGGACTCTTCCATCGTCCTAGTCCTTCATAAAAAAATGGGCCTGCAATAATAAAATATGCAGGCCCATTTTTTCAATTGTTAATGTATTTTTCAAAAACAAATCCATAATCCTTTACACAATACTGTTTCTTACTGTCTTCTAGCCATTGAAATGCTGCTTGATTTAACATCTTAAACTGGACAACTAGATTACTGTCAGGACTTGTTATCCTTCCAAGAGTAGTAGAGGCAACATCAAGACTTTGTTTGGCAAATTGAAGGCTTACCTCATTTTCATGAGAGATTTCGGAAATTTTAATTAAAGCTTTATACAAATCTTTTACTTCCTCAATATGCTTTTTATGAACGTCAATGGAAAATGGTTGTGAGCCAATTTTGAATTTAATCTCCACATCAAGGTCTACGGTTCCCGCAGTTTCGAGTTTAACGTCTGAAACTCTATTAGTTGCATAACTATAACGATGTAACATTCGTTTCTTGCTTGTAGCACTTGTACCATCTAAGTGGATTAAAGCATTATTTGTAAAACAATATTCATCTGATTTCGATTTAATTAAAAAATATATCTTCTCATTGTCTTCATGCATTACATAATCATCTGCATCAACTTTGTCATAATTTTCTGGTTTAATGACAGAACCTACATCACTTAATCCTAAAATATCAGATGCTACTTTTCCAAACATTTTACCAACCTCACTTTTCTAAAATCTTGACATACATATGTACGAACAAAGCCACATAAAGTTTCAGTGTATTTACTGTAATTAGGAAAGACAAAATACTTTATGACTTTAATGGCTATTGTATGTTAAAAAATGTAATTAATATGATGGGAAGTTTGATATAATTAAATGATACTTTGTAAATGGAGGCAGTCCAATGTAAGCACCTCAACTTTTTTATAATAAAATTTAATAAAAAGTGAGGTTGCGATTATGTCTAAATTTGTTGGAAAAGAGGTTTTTTTCCGATTTCTTTGGTATGGGCAAATTTTGGCTAACCTAGGGGATATTTTGTATATAGTTAGTTTGATAAAGTTAATTTATGACAAAACCGGATCTGCTACCTATATGTCTCTGGTCCCGTTTTTTAGTACAATATCTGCTTTGATAAGCGGGTTATTGGCACCATTGATAATAAATAAATTCAAGCTTAAATCGATATTAACTTATTCTCAAACCGGGAAAACAGTTTTTTTATTTTTATTGTGCATTAGTATCCCTATTCTCGAAGAACAATTGCTGTTTTTAGTCTATCTTATGATTTCCCTTATATCTTTTTTAGATGGGTGGGCGTCTCCTGCAAGAAATGCATTGATTCCAAGTTTAGTGGAGGAAAGTAAGTTAGTTAAAACAAATAGCTTGCTTTCAATATCTGATCAAATAATCCAACTTATTACTTGGCCAATGGGGAGTATCTTATTAGTGTCATTTGGACCGGTAACTATTCTTTGGCAAACTTTTTTCTTATTCCTAATTTCAACCATGTTTATGCGAATGATCAGAGATTATAGTAACCAATTAATTCATGAAAAGAAATCTCAAATAAATGTGTTAAAAGAAGGTTGGGCAATAATTTGGCATTCCAAACAGCTTAGGATTATTAGTTTAATGAACATTCTTGAAACATTTGCAAACGGGGTATGGATTGCTGCCATCTTGTTTGTATACGTTTCAGAGGCATTAAACAAAGGAGAGAACTGGTGGGGGTATATTAATGGTTCTTTTTTTACAGGGATGTTAGTTGGAGGACTTTTCATTTACCATTACTCCTACTTGGTGGAACGATTTTTAAGCAAAATCATATTGTGGTCGGCCTTTACTTTAACCGGGATAACCTTTTTGTTCGGAACAACATCAATTCCTTGGTTTGCTTTATTCGTTTCCTTTTTGTTTGGTTTTCCTCAGATGGCTCGTGATATTGCTGAAACAACTATTATTCAAAAAAATGCGCAGGAGAAGCTCTTAGCAAAAGTTTATTCTGCTAGAGGGACCTTATTATTTGGTACGTTTGGTCTTTCGTCACTAGTAATGGGATGGTTGACTGAAAAGTTTGGAGTAAGAGCGGTTTTTTTTGTAGCTACAATCCTTTTTCTTACATCATTCATCATAGCATTGTTAAATAAATCTGCTCTGCTAGGCGCCGAAATTAAAAAGAATAGGACTTAATTTTATTAAAAAAACGGAAATCACTTGCTGGTTTCCGTTTTTTATCGGAAAATACAATATATGATTTTATTTGAATTTTTAGTAAAAAGGGGGGAGAAGCAGTGCGGCCTATCATTTTAGGAGTTTTTGCGGCTTTCTTTTTCGCATTCACCTTTATTTTAAACAGATCGATGGACTTAGCTGGGGGAAGCTGGATATGGAGTGCATCCCTTAGGTATTTTTTTATGGTACCTTTTCTTTTCATGATTGTTTTAGGTAGGAAGAACCTTAGACCATTGCTTATAGAGATGAAAAGACGACCTGGTGCATGGGTTATTTGGAGTACAGTAGGGTTTGGATTGTTTTATGGGCCCATATGCTTTTCAGCTGCATATGCTCCAGGGTGGTTAATTGCAGCAACTTGGCAAGTTACCATCATATCCGGTTCATTACTTGCACCGCTTTTTTATGAAACAACCTTGACTAAAGATGGTCCATTAAAAATAAGAGGTAAAATTCCTTATAAAGGGTTGTTTATGTCAATGATAATTTTACTTGGCATCATTCTTATGCAGATTGATCAAGCAAATCATTTATCAGTACTCGCAGTAATCTTTGGAGTTGTACCTGTTTTAATTGCATCATTTGCCTATCCATTAGGAAATAGGAAAATGATGGAGGTGTGTGAAGGCCGACTTGATGTTTTTCAACGCGTTTTAGGAATGACATTAGCTAGTCTGCCATTATGGGTTGTGTTATCCGTTTATGGCTTAATGGACAGTGGGCTCCCTAGCGCGGAGCAAACTATGCAGTCCAGTTTAGTTGCAATTTCTTCGGGAGTTATTGCAACAGTTTTATTTTTTCAGGCAACAGATCTAGTGAGAGGAGATATGCAAATGCTTGCTGCTGTCGAAGCCACACAATCTATGGAGGTTTTATTTGCTATAATTGGTGAGGTGTATCTCTTAAATTCTCCAACTCCTACTACGATGTCATGGTTTGGTATCGTTTTGGTTATGGGAGGAATGCTGCTTCACAGTTATGTATCAAATAAAAGAGAAATACCAAATAGACAAAATGTAAGTGCATAGAAACAAGATGTTGTTCTTCCTAAAAATGTTTATCCTTATCAATGAGCATTGATAAGGATTTTTTCTGGGGTTTTAATATTATCCGTTTAGATAAGGAGTCAGTTTATCAATCGTTTCTTGTAGAAGCGCTGCATTTTTTTTGTACATCGCCTTTGCATTTTCACAATCGGTTTCAAGTGAGAAAATTTCTAAATCTGCCTGGGTTTTCTTTAAAGTCGCTAGTAATAAAGGCCGTTGTGCAGGATTAGGTACCTGAATTTTATCGTCATAGAGATCAACAGTAAGTTCTCCATAGGAATCCACTTGTCCAATGAAAACATTATCAAGGGTTACTCCAAGTTTCTCTAACTCGGTATATAACCACCCTCTACCTTTACCTGCACATCTTAATGGTTCATCAACAATATTGCCATCCATAATGACAGTTTGGGGCTCTTTCTCATTTGGCATTTTCATTTGTAAATCTTTCGGAGTCAATGGACGGTTTTCTCTTTTCAATAATGTGCTTAAATTTCCTCTTGGTTCTAAAACGGCAAATTCCACATCAGCAATTTTAAAAATATCCTTCTGTCGAAGAAGTGCAGATAATTCATCAATAGTGTATTTCTCTTTTTTTAAATTTTCCTCTAAAATCTTTCCATCCTTAATCACAACTGTTCCTTTTCCTTCTGCAAAATCACTAAATTTTTTACTTTTTATCGCTAAATAATTTACTAAAAAGGTAACAAAACCAAAAACAATAAGAGCTAATACACCATGATACATGTTACTTTCCAGACCAGTTACAACTTCGCCTGCAATACTACCGATTGTAATCCCAGCAACATATTCAAAGAATGAAAGCTCTGAGATTTGTTTCTTTCCTAGAACTTTTGTTGTTATAAATAAAAGGGCTAAGAAAAATAACGAACGTCCTATAATAAAAACCCAATCTGGCATCATTAATCACCCCATATTTAGGAGCCGCTGTATTGAGGCTCATGTCGTTCAAGCTCCAAAACTCGGTATTGAAGATCTTTCCTTATCTGTCCCATAGTTATTGTAGATTCATGAAAAATAACTTGGGCTTGCTTATCAAGCGAATTTAATGCTAAAGAGGACAATTCCGCTTCAATTCCTTTAATAGTTGAAAGACATTGTTTAACATTTGAAGCAATGGTCACTTTAACAACTTCCTTTCAAGAATAAAAAAATGAAAAAGGGGTTGGCACATTTGCCAACCTATTCTACCTTATTGATTGTACTGAGGCTCTTCAGCTAAGATCTCTTGAAGACGTGGTTCAAGACTGTCCAGTACAGATTGTGTTTGTTGTGCGGCTTGTTGATAAAGCTGCTTTGCATTTTGATTATCGGTAGCTAAGGCAAAGGTTTCAAAACTCGCCTGAGCACTTTTTAAGCCAGCTAATGCTTGTTTAACTTGCGTTCCTACAGTCATTTTTTATCCTTCTTTCGTGTATTAATGGAATTACAAAAATAGTATGTGAATTTTTCTTTTGCTTATGTATTTTTTCGTCTCCCTAAAATTTTACCAATTAATGAAAAAGAGTCTGTTAGTGTGCATATAGATTTAACATTAATAAAAATTTACAATGCGAGGTGTATTTAGTGAGACAGAATAGCAAAGACGATTTTATCCAAGGATTTGTGGCCAATCATAATCATGGCTCCGTTGACTATACAGGGGTAAGTTCTGGCCATGTACATCAATGTTTAGACGTTACTTCTCCGCCTATTTTGACTCAAGATGGGGGACATGTTCACTATACTGAAGGTTATGTACTATTTGAGGATGGACACACACACCATTACCGTGCATATTCTGGTCCAGCAATTCCGGTGGGGAATGGGATGCATGTTCATTACTACGATTTCTATACATCAGAAGATAATGGCCATAGTCACCACGTAAAAGGGGTGGATCAGCCAGCCCCAGGGTCGAAATAAATTGTAACAAGCAAAACCAATCTTTTAATGGATTGGTTTTTTAAATTTTCGAATTTTTCTTGAAAAAAATGTAAAATTTTCAGATAATAATGGTGAGATAAAGATAGAGCAAATAAAGGGGGATTCAGTTGTTGTTAGTGAGAAAGAATAAAGATGAAGAACAAAGTCAAGCAAAACTGGTTGCATATACAATTATTTTATACATCTGTAGTTTCATTTTACCATTTATATTTGTAGCTACATTCCAAAGTACGGTTTACTTTTCACGTGATTATTGGTTTTTTTCAACACCATTTTCTGCTTATATCACATTTATGGGTGGGATGCTATACATAGCTATTGTTTTTACTCTCTATCTCATTTTTAAACAAAGATGGGAATCTGTAAAGATAAAATGGCTTACAGGCATATTACTACTTGCTAGTATACCAGCATTTATTTTAAGTTTAACAAATTATTACTATTTGGATGACTCTGGGATTCATTACAATTCATTAAAAGGATTAGAAGAAACGGTGTATAGTTGGAAAGATATTAATAAAGTTCATATTGTTTATAGAAATCATCAAGGGACTACAAGTCTTTTCCAATACAATTTTGAAATGGAAAATGGCGATAAAGTTACGATTCCTTTTGATGACAAGCTCGAGGATTATAAGTACAAGTTGGATGCAATCATTAAAGGTAACAAAATTCCAGTTGAGGATAATTTTAAACACCCTATTGTAGATTAAAGAAAAATCCCCAAATTGGGGATTTCTTCATTTATCTATGCATTGTCCAAGTTCCAATATCCTTAAATCCAAGTCTCTTGTAAATCCGCCCAGCATCTGGGTTATCATAAAATAGACAGAGTGCCTTTCCTTCGTTTAGCACATCTGTAAAAAGCTTTTTCATTACTGCAGTTGCTAGCCCTTTTCGGCGATGTTCATTTCTCGTGCATACACCTACTATCATGGCTGAACTCGAATTTTCAGCAGTGGTTGAGACACAGGAAGTAAACACTCCATTTTCCTCTGTATAATAGGTCCTTGCCGTACTAGCTTCCATGGATTTTATAAGCATATCACGGGCATCAGTTCTAATATGAAACTCAGTAATAGTAGCGCGAAGATCCATAATTTGATCTACGTCATCCAAACCAGCCTTTTTTATTTCTAACTCATCGGTATTTAACGTAAGGTTCACATCTGACCGGCACTCAGCAAAATAGGTTACTTGTTTTTCTCCAAGTTCTAGTTCCTTAAACTGCTCAAACTTTTCAACTATTTCTGTTTTCCCGGAAAGGAAAATAGGCTGATGGTAACTTTTTATTATAGTGGCAAAACCACTTACGTCGAATTCACCTTTTGCATAAGGAATAAAAGACTTGTAAAAGCGTAGTAGAACGGCCTTTATAACTCCTTGTTCATCAAATTCGCCCCAAAGTTCCTGAAATTCAGCTTCGAACCCAAATGCTTCCAAATCTCCTAGAATAAATAAATTAATTGAAGGCTCCTCGCTTAAAAAGGAGAGGACCTGTTCTTCATCTTTTATGGTTAGTTTTCTGATCATATTAGTTTCCCCTTGTTTTTATCTAGAATAATGATATAGATAATAAATTTCAAGACTTTTTTTAATATTCATAACTATTAATATAGTGGGAGAATCCCTAAAAAGATTCACTAGTTTGTAACAAAATTTCGGTAAATTCAAAAAAATATAAGATATAATTAAATTGTAAAGAAAACAAGATAAAAAAACAAAGGTTACATCTTAGGAGGCTCAACCATAGGTGTTCGTTCCGCTTGTGTGAACGAGTATATTTTATTCAAATTGAGTCCCTCCGGTTTCACGGACTGAAAAATTTGTTTCTTTTTAGGAGTTTGAATTCCATTGAATTCCATGTGAATTAATTCCTTCAACGGAACAAACACACATTGGCTGACTATTCCGAAATGGTTTACGTATTGGCTGATGTCATGGTTGGGTCTCCTAAGATGAGAATCATAATTAAGAGGTTGCTTCAAACTAGAAGCAGCTTCTTTTTATTTCACTTCGAATAGAAGTGATAAGAAAAATAGGCATTTGATTATAATTAGAGGCGAAGTTCCGTTATAATATAAATTAGAAGTTAAAATTGGAAAGGGGAAAGATAATGTCCGGAATTCAAGAAATGAATGTCATTGAGCAACAGGAAGCAATCATAGCGAAAATTGAACATCGAAAATTAACAAAAAGAAAGATTTTTCAAAGAATATTATTGATTACACTAGGTGCTGCTTTAATGTCAGTTGGTCTAGAAATATTTTTAGTTCCTAATAATGTAATTGATGGTGGAATAACGGGAATTTCCATTATGCTATCGTATATTACAGGATGGAAACTAGGGGTTTTCATTTTTATTCTCAACATCCCTTTTTTCTTTATAGGCTATAAGCAGATCGGCAAAACCTTCGCTTTATCCACTCTTTATGGGATTATTATCCTTTCTATTGGAACTACTTTGCTCCATCCGGTTCCAGCATTTACTCAAGATATTCTCCTTGCAACTGTATTTGGTGGGATTGTACTTGGGATAGGCATAGGTCTGGTCATTCGGTACGGAGGTTCCTTGGATGGCACAGAAATATTAGCTATTCTCTTTAATAATAAACTTCCATTCTCTGTTGGCGAAATTATCATGTTTTTTAATCTTTTCATTCTAGGTAGTGCTGGCTTTGTCTTCAGTTGGGATCGAGCAATGTACTCACTTATTGCTTATTTTGTCGCATACAAGACTATTGATATCACAATTACTGGTTTAGATGAGTCAAAATCAGTATGGATCATAAGTGACAATGCCAAACAAATTGGTGATGCCATTCTAAATCGACTTGGACGTGGAGTAACTTACATCAATGGTGAAGGAGCTTATTCTGGAGACGACAAAAAGGTAATCTTTTGTGTGATAAATCGTTTGGAGGAAGCAAAGTTAAAAGAAATTGTAACTGAAAACGATGATAGTGCATTTTTAGCAGTTGCTGATATCGCTGAGGTTAGAGGCGGGCGTTTTAAGAAGAAAGATATCCACTGAGGGAATAGAACAAGGCTGATCGCACAATATGCCAGTTTTCATTAGCATACACTTAATGGAGGTTAAAAATTGTAATTTTTAATCAAATTGTGTCGTTTCTTGGGGAATTGTATTCTTTTAAAGAATCAAGATTTGTCGTACTATGCGCTTACCTAGGAAATAGTTTTGCGAAAATTGAAATATTTCCAAAAAAGATGGCAGAATTTTCTGCCATCTTTTTGCTTGTTAAAATAATAGCTCAAATACTTCGTTTAATTGATAGGCTCTTTTTTCATCCTGTTCCTCTTTAGCGTAGTTAATTTCCTTAGGAAGCATTTTATTTAAAAATGCGATCTCCTTTTGATTTAAATTTTGGACAAAGGACCCCTCCGAACGAAAATTTCCCTCAACCAGTTTCCGATATATTTGTCTACCTTCAGAATGATCGTCTGTGTAGTTTGATAAGATTTCCCTAAGGTATCCTAATGTTTGATCCATATGGCATCCATCCCTTCACGCTTTATTTTTTTACGTTCCGGGAATAATATACCTTAGAAAAAAGGCATTTAAATAAAAGGCTGTGTTTAGAGACAGTGTTGATTAATACACCCAGTTGATTGGAGCGGAAGGCACGAAGACTCCTGTGGGAGTATGGTTCAGGGGAGACCCCGCAGGCGCGTTTCTCCGAGGAGGCTCGCCGAAACACCCACGAACCGCTCGTGCTTGGAGCGGAAATCAACAAACAATTTTAACAGAGCCAATTAAAAAAGGACCACTCATTTAACATCAAAAGAAGTCCTTTATGCTCCTTAAAATTTTGAACAAGTAATAATTCGGTAACTCAATGTTTGTTGATATTTAATAACAATATTTCCGTGTTCATTTAAAATTTGAAATAATTCAGGCTCGAAGTTTTTCGAAAAGTTAAACTCAGGTGCATGATTCCCTTGGCTAAGCGGCTGCATATGAGATTTCATTGTAATATCTTTGAAATTTGCCGCTTTTAATAAATGCTCCCAGTCTTCTTCTAATAATAAATTATCAATTGCATAAAATTGCTTTATTTCTGTTTCTTCCTTTGGAGTTAATTGTGAATTAATAGTCATTTCATTAGCAATTAATCTGCCGCCAGGTTTTAACACCCTATAAAATTCTTTTAAAGCTTTAGGTTTATTCACAAAGGCTAAAACAGATTCAGACAGTATAAAATCAAAAGAATTGTCTCCAAAGGGAATTTCTTCAATAGAACCTTGGAATAACTGAACTGGGAGCTGCAACGTTTGAAACCTGTTTTTAGCTTTCTCAACCATAATGGGGTTAATTTCTAAACCATATACCTTTGAATGATATTGCTGACATAAATAGGCAGCCGTTTGTCCTGTACCGCATCCTGCATCTAGGATTACTGAGTTTTTTGTAATATTTTCTCCAGATAGAATATCTTTTGTTAAAAGGATTCCACCTGGGTGGGCACCTCCAACGCCAAACTTAGCCAAGAAATCAAAATATGTTAAGCCTCCCATAGACACCACCCAAATTATCTTTTTTGCATACTATGTTAAAAGGAGTTGAGAGGTTCTTTTGTTTATCATGTCAAGAAATGACAAAGAACGAATTGTTTCCTAGGCATAATCAAAAAGAAACAGCACAAATTAAGCAAATGGAGGGGAGATTTTACTTTCCATACCATGTTGAAGGAGTGCTGATAATGCGAAAAATGAATAGACTACCGTTTTTCAACTTGTTTACGCCTAAACGAAAGAGTAAAGGAACCATGTGGGCATCCCTTTTAGGATTAGGATTAAGTGCTGCTGTTTTAGGTGTTACCCGTGGCAAACGAAGAAGTATTACACGTCCAATTCAAAATGTTTTAAAGAACTTTACGCCAAACATTTCACCTAAAGCAAATATTAATTTAATGGATAATGCAGCGTTAACTGAATTCTCTGAGGAGTTACTTTCAAACGCATTAAATAAAAAGGAATAAACAAAAGTCCGCTTATTTTGCGGACTTTTTCTATGCTCTAATAGGGTGGTTGGGGTACTTTACGTGGAGTATATTGTATATTTTCTGAAGAATATAATTTAATCACCAACAAATGCCCCAATGTGCGAGCTTGAATTAATATAGGTTGGTTATACAGATTTTTAAATTCAAAATCAGGTCCATACCAGCTAACGGTGGCATCACGGCCAGGTGGAATATAAGGGACTTTTCTGCTGTGAGAAAAGCGCTGTACGATTTTTAGACCTGCATTATCAACAGCATTAAATAAAGTAGATGATACCTGGCAAATTCCACCGCCAATGTCTTCGGAGTACTCTCCTCTTATAATGACAGGTGCTCGTAGATAGCCTTTTGCCACAGTCCTTTTACCAACCACTTTATTAAAAGAAAAGGTTTCACCAGGGAAAACCACCGTATTATTTATTGACTCTACTGCCAGCTTAATATTCGTAGTTCGCGTCTTATTACCTGGATTAAAAGTAGTGACATATCGTCCAATACGTAAATTACGAATTTCTCCAAGTAATTCGCTATCTACTTTTGCATAAATAGGTTTAAATGGAATTTCTAATGTGCTCTGACGCCTAGAAAAATAGTAGGAATAAAATTGTTCCGTAAATGCTTGTCGATTGATCTGCAATCCAACTTGTTCAGAAATTATTAATCCATGTTTATTTATGTATGCATCTTTAGGCTGTGTAGAAAATTGCTTATCCATCTGGTCTAAAAACTGGTTGTATTTGATGGAATCAATTATTGGCAAGTCAATATATGGATTGGAAAAATCCATTCGATTAATTGTTGTAACATGGTGGCCGTCCTTTGTAATACCTAAGTGATCTGGGGGATTTCCTTGTTGAGCCACCAAAAAAACACCTAATATCCAAGACAACATCATTTCCGCAACCCTCCTCAATTTAATATTAGTAGAAAATTGCCATTCCATGTAAAAAGCAAGGAAAAAGCTAAAAGTAAAATAGGGAATAATTTCTTTATTTTTCCATTAACCTATTTACATTTGAAAAAAAATCATTTATTATCATTATTGATAATGATAATAAAATTAGGAGCAGTATTTCATATGAAAAATGAATCAAGGGCAGACGTAATTTTACATCCCGTTCGAATGAGAATAATTCAATGTTTAATTAACCAACAAATTACAGCACAGCAGATTAGGGAGTTACTTCCTGATATTCCACAAGCATCATTGTATAGGCATATAAAAAAACTGGTGGAAGCAGAGGTCATTCACATTGTTGATGAAATACCGATTCGCGGTACAGTGGAAAAGGTATATTCAATCAATAATCCAAGCAAGATGACTTTGGGGGTAGAGGAAGTAAACACCCTTTCAAAGGATCAACATATGGGCTTATTTATCAAGTTTATGGCGAATTTAATGGGAGAATATGAACGGTACTTAAATCAAGATAGATTCGATATAGTTGTCGATGGTGTATCTTTTCGTCAAACTTCTATGTACTTAAATGAAGAGGAATTTAGTCAATTTATAAAAGAAATCGTAGGAGTTTATTCTAAGTTTACTCAAATTAAACCGGAAAAAGATCGACGAAGAAGAACAGTCGCCACAATTATTATTCCAGAACAATCAATAGATAATAGGGGGAATTAACAATGAAATTCATTGAAAAAGAAATTACGATTCAAAGTAAGATAGCTCTAAAGGGTACATTAACTATACCTGAAGTCCGTTCTGAAAAATGTCCGGCAATTTTAATATTAGCAGGGTCAGGAAAATTAGATCGGAATGGAAAAGTAAATAATAAGTTAGATTTAAAACTGTACGGACAATTGGCTGAATTTCTAACGTCAATAGGCTATATTACTCTAAGGTATGATAAACGGGGTGTGGCAGCTAGTGAAGGTAACTATTTAACAACAGGAGTATGGGACTTAGTCGAAGACGCACAAGCAGCTATCCGTTATTTAAAAAACCTTCCTGAAGTAGAATCTGGAAGTGTGATCCTTCTTGGTCACAGCGAAGGCAGTACAATTGGAACAGCTGTTGCGGCACGTGAAAATCTCGGGGGTTTAATTTTATTATCAGGTGCAGTTGAAAGAATAAGTGAAGCTCTAAAAAGACAACGGGATATTGCAGTGGAGGATATCAAAAATGCGAAAGGGTTTCAAGGGTTTTTATTACGTTTGTTTAGGACACAAAACAAAGTGGAACCCCAAGCACAAAAATTTATAGAAAAGATCCTACACTCAACAGATGACGTGATGAAAGTAAACTTTGTTAAGACGAATGCCAAGTGGATGCGAGAACATTTTAATTATAATGTTAGAGAGGATTTGTCTAAGGTAACCTGTCCTGTTCTTGCTATTACGGGTTTACGCGATGTTCAAGCAAATCCAGGGGTTCTGAAAGATTTGCCTCATTATGTTAAAGGAGATGCACAATATCATGTTATTGAAAACATGGGCCACTCCTGCAAGTTTATCACGTATACTTCTACTATGTTTACGATGAAAAAGGATATTGTGGCAGAAGGAAAGCTCCCCCTTCATCCAGAATTAAAGCAACATTTAGAAACATGGCTCACAAATCATTTTGTAAACACTAATCCGAAACAGTCCTTATCCATTTAGTAATAGAAAAGAAATAGACTTGACTATCGAATAGATAGCCAAGTTTTTTATGTAAAGAAAATGGTATATTCGTAGGTGTAATAATAATGGTCATTCCTATAAAATAATAGTTACTGTTTTAAAATTTATAATCAGGAGGGTAATAAGAATTTGAGATTAAGAATTTTGCTAATATTGACTTTGCTAACCATATTCATTAGTCCGTTAACTACATCTGCAAATGAAGAAGGTGTAAAAAATGGTTGGTTTGAAGAGAATGGAAAACAGTACTATTATCAGAATAATCAATTGGTAAAAGGCTGGATTACTCTTGAAAACAATTGGTATTATTTTAATCAGACTGATGGAACACTTCATACAGGCTGGTTATACGATAATGGCAAATGGTATTTTATGAGAAATGATGGGGTTATGCAACGTGGATGGTTAAATATTGATAGAAAATGGTACTACCTTGAAAGCAGTGGGGCAATGAAAACTGGCTGGCTGTTTAACGAGGGGAAATGGTATTTCCTTGACCAAGATGGAAAAATGCATACGGGCTGGCTTTTTTCAGCAGGGAAGTGGTATTATCTTGCCGATAGTGGCTCCATGAAGCAGGGGTGGATACTAGATAACGGTAAGTGGTATTTTTTGAGTATACACGGAGATATGCAAAAGGGCTGGATTCTGCAGAATAATCATTGGTATTACCTAAATCAATTGGGAGCCATGCAAATAGGTTGGATTTTTATTGACAAATGGTATTACTTTAATCAAAATGGTAGCTGGATTCCAAGCACTATTGCTGATCAGTTTACAAGTATTAAGGATAATAATCAGTTAATTCTCGTAACCACCTTAGGATATTCTACTTATAATGCTAAGATACGAACCTTTGAAAAATTCGATAATAAGTGGTATGAAAAGCTTAATATCTCAGGGTATATTGGGAAAGAAGGCTTTGCTGCAACAATGAAAGAAGGGGCTAAAAAGTCTCCTCGAGGAAAATATACGATAGGAACAGCATTCGGACGTTATCCAAACCCTGGGACAAAACTACCCTATCGGCAAATCACAAATGATGATGTGTGGGTAGATGATCCTGCATCTACTTTATATAATACTTGGCAAAAGGATTCAGAAAATCTTGGGCGTTGGTCAAGTGCGGAAAAAATGAATATTTCTGCCTATAATTACGGATTCGTCATTAATTACAATACAGTAGAAAGAATTCCAGGGGCGGGTTAAGCTATATTTTTCCACGTGGCTAATAACTATACACTAGGTTGTACTGGTACGGGACAAAATAGTGTTATTAACATCCTTAAATGGCTTGATCCGGGTAAACATCCAGTCATTATTCAATCTCCTGAGAGCGAGATAGGTAATTATTAATGTCAAAATACTTTTTTAGCCACTTTATTAACAAGTAGAGTACTGGAAATCCAGTACTCTTTATATTTTGTGAAAGTAATGAAAAATTTGTAGATATATAGTATAGTAGCATTGATAAAGGATAATAGATAATTGCTAGCAATGTGATAATAGTTTTATAGGAGTGGCTATCATGTCTGAAAACGAAAGAATACAATTGAATGTAAGAATTACCAAAGAAACCTCAGCAAAACTCGATGAAATTGTCGAGTACTATCAACAAGGCTTGAAGCTTGGCAGAATTTATAAAGGTGATGTGTTAACTGATATTATTGAGAAATCGTTTGAAGTGATGAATAAGCAGAAAAGGTCGTTTAAGAGATACTGATTCGAAACAAGGTCGAGAAATTCTCGGCTTTTTTAAATAATTTAAATTGTTGTATATGTTTTATAAATTTATTAGAATATTTAGAAAAGAATTTGAATATTTAAGTTTTAGGAGTATAATTAAACTCATAACATACTAACTGGTTAGTATGAGGAAGGGAGTGGAGAGATTGGATTTTTCCTATTCTCAAAAGGTAAAAGACCTGCAAGAAAAGTTAACAGCATTCATGGAGGCGCATGTTTATCCTAATGAACGTGTGTATGAACAGCAATTAAATGAACAAGAGTCCCGTTGGAGTGCGGTTCCGCCAATTATGGAGGAGCTAAAGGAAAAGGCGAAAGCGGAAGGTCTTTGGAATTTATTTTTGCCGGAAAGTGAATATGGTGCGGGTCTTACTAACATGGAATATGCCCCTCTCTGTGAGATAATGGGGCGCTCATTAATTGGACCAGAAGTATTTAATTGTAGTGCACCAGATACAGGGAATATGGAAGTTATTGTTCGGTATGGGAAAGAGCAGCATAAAGAACAATGGTTAAAGCCACTGCTAGCAGGGGAAATCAGGTCTTGCTTCTCCATGACTGAACCAGCGGTTGCCTCATCGGATGCGACCAATATTGAAGCTATGATTGAAAGAGACGGCGATGAATACGTAATAAACGGACGGAAATGGTGGTCATCTGGCGCTGGTGATCCTCGCTGTAAAATTGCGATTGTAATGGGAAAAACCGATCCAAATGCCAACCGGCACGAACAACAATCTATGATTCTAGTTCCTCTTGATACCCCCGGTGTAAAAATTGAACGTATGTTGCCAGTGTTTGGGTATGATCATGCCCCACATGGACACGGGGAGATTACCTATGACAATGTAAGAGTTCCGGTTGATAATATTCTATGGGGAGAGGGAAAGGGGTTTGCAATTGCTCAAGGTAGGCTGGGACCTGGAAGAATCCACCACTGTATGAGATTAATCGGGGCTGCAGAGCGGGCACTTGAGGAATTATGTAAGCGCGTTCAAGTTCGTACGGCTTTTGGAAAGCCACTTTCTCGACAAGGAGTGATTGGGGAGTGGATTGCTGATTCTAGGATTGAAATTGAACAAGCTAGATTGCTTACCTTAAAAGCTGCTTACATGATGGATACTGTGGGTAATAAAGAAGCAAAAACTGAAATTGCCATGATTAAGGTGGTTGCACCATCCATGGCCTTGCGTGTCATTGACCGAGCCATTCAAGCATTAGGTGCAGCAGGGGTTTCTAACGATTTTACCTTGGCAGCTCAATGGGCGAATGCAAGGACATTGAGGTTAGCTGATGGTCCAGATGAAGTCCATCGCGCCCAGCTTGCAAGGCTCGAATTAAGAAAATATCAGTAAACATAATATAATTTTATTCTATGAACATAGAAAGTGAAAAGGGCTGGTACGTATGAGATTAAATAATAAGATTGCTATCGTTACTGGCGGCGGAGGCGGGATCGGACGTGCATCCGCCGTCCGTTTTGCTAAAGAGGGTGCTAGGGTTACGGTAGCTGATATTGATCCAATTATTGGGGAAGAGACTGTAAACCTTATAAAAAAGGAAGGCGGAGAGGCTATTTTTGTTCAAACGGACGTGGCCGAACCGGAACAAATCAAACAATTAATTCAAATCACATCTAATACATTCGGTAGCTTACATATTATGTTCAACAATGCAGGTATTGGAAATTCCGAGGTTAGAAGTGTGGATCTTTCTGAAGATGAATGGGATCGAGTAGTCGATATTAACTTAAAGGGTGTGTTCCTTGGAATTAAATATGCAGTTCCAGAAATATCAAAATCAGGTGGAGGAGCCATTATTAATACCTCTAGTTTACTTGGGCTTAAGGGCCAAAAATATATGTCAGCCTATAATGCATCTAAAGCAGGTGTAGTGGTTTTGACACAAAATGCTGCATTGGAGTATGGGAAACATAATATTAGGGTAAATGCAATCGCCCCGGGTGTGATTGATACAAAAATAATCGAAGGCTGGAGACAGAATGAGCGAAAGTGGCCGATCATCTCTCGTGCAAACGCGCTTGGAAGAATTGGTACTCCAGATGAGGTAGCCAATGCGGTTTTATTTTTAGCATCAGATGAGGCCTCTTTTATTACTGGATCCACACTTTCAGTTGATGGTGGCGGTCTTACCTTTTAGTTTGTTAGTTTTATGCAATATGTAAGTTTAATCAGGTAATTCAACTAGGATAATAAAATTTAATGGAGGAGAAGGAATGAAAGAAAACAAAGCTTGGTTTGCGCATTATCCTGAAACGATAGAAAAACATGTTATCATTCCCAATAAACCTTTGGGACATATTCTTCAAGAAACAGCCTCCAAATTCCCAAAACATAATGCTCTATCCTTTTATGGGAAAAAGTTTACGTATGGTCAACTATATTCATTAACCCGCGCCTTCACTTCGGCACTCCAACAAAATCAAGTTCAAAAAGGCGATCGGGTGGCTATTATGCTTCCAAACTGCCCGCAATATGTCATCGCCTATTATGGAATTCTTAATACTGGGGCAATTGTTACCCAAATAAACCCTATGTCAGTAGAACGTGAGCTTGAATATATCCTGAACGATTCAGGAACAGAAACGATTGTAGTTCTTGATGCCTTGTACTCAAGAGTAAAAAGTGTTCAGTCAATAACAAGATTGAAAAATATTATTGTGGTTAGTTTACAGCCTTCAGCGAATACTTTTACACCAGATAGGAGCTTTGAACAATTCCTAACGGAAGGGAATGGAAATATCGTTCCCGTTGAATTTGAATCGGATCATGATGTAGCTGTCCTCCAATATACTGGAGGTACCACAGGACGCTCCAAAGGTGCTATGCTGACACATAAAAATGTGCTAGCAAATGTAATCCAATGTTATGAATTTTTTAAACATGAAATGGTATTAGGAAAAGAAAGGTGTTTAACCGTTATTCCTCTCTTTCATGTTTTTGGAATGAGTTCTTGTATGAATCTTTCCATTTATATAGCAGCGGAATCAATCATGCTTCCGCGTTTTGATTTAGAAGAAGTACTAAATACGATAAAAAATGAACAGCCTACTATGTTCCCAGGTGTACCAACTATGTATGTGGCGATAACAAGCCACCCTAGGGCAGAGGAATATGGCATTGATAGTATTCGAACATGTAACAGCGGAAGTGCACCTATGCCAGTTGAACTTCTTCGTAGTTTTGAAAGAAAAACAGGTTCAAAGATTTTAGAGGGTTATGGTCTGTCAGAGGCTTCACCAACCACACATTGTAATCCTCCTTTTGCAGAGAGAAAACCCGGTAGTGTAGGAATTGGTATGCCTTCCACAGAGTATAAAATTGTTGATTTAGCCACTGGCACTGAAGAGGTACCTGTGGGGGACCTAGGTGAAGTTATAATTAAAGGTCCTCAAATTATGAAAGGATATTGGAATATGCCAGAAGAAACCGCAAATACACTACGAAATGGTTGGCTGTATACGGGAGATATTGCCAAGGTAGATGAAGATGGTTATCTATATATTGTCGACAGAAAAAAAGACATGATTATTGCCAGTGGCTACAATATTTATCCTCGAGACATTGAAGAGGTATTGTACGAACATCCAGCAGTTCAAGAGGCTGTATGTATAGGTGTTCCTGACGCATACAGGGGAGAGGATGTAAAAGCAGTGATCGTTCTAAAGGCAGGTAAATCCTCTTCTGAAGCGGAAATAATACATTATTGCAGGGAAAATCTTGCTACGTATAAGGTCCCTCGTATAGTTGAATTTCGCGATCAGTTACCAAAAACTGGTGTAGGTAAAATCCTTCGCCGAGCTCTGAGAGAAGAAGTGAAAAAGATATAAATATTTTCATGAATGAATGATAAGTAAAAACAAATATTTATTCATTCTATAAAGGAGCGAATGATAGTATGGTATAATTTCAATTAGACATTTTTTACAGATTGCGGGGACAGAAAGGTGAAAGAGAAAATCACAGGACAAAGCATCCAGTTGTTTGAAAAGAAAGGTTTTAGTGAAACCTCAATACAGGATATCGTTGATTCTCTTGGTGTGACAAAGGGGACATTTTACTATTACTTTTCAAGTAAAGAGGAACTGCTCATGGATATCCATCTTGGGTATATAAATGAGCTGCTTGTCCATCAGGAACAAATTTTGAGTGATACATCAAAAAACTGTAAACAGAAATTATATGAGATAGTGCATATGCTTATTACAAATATCGAACGGCAAGGTGCGGCTGCAAAGATCTTCTTTAGGGAAATGAAAAATTTAAGTTCAGAGCGCCTGGCCTTGATTGTTCCCAAACGGGATCAATTTCGTTTGAATATTGAAGCACTAATTAAAGATGGAATAGCTAAAAGGGAGTTTCGACAGGATTTAAATGCGTCTATTGTGACCATGGGGATACTTGGAATTACCAATTGGAGCTACCAATGGTTTAATCCAAACGGGAAAGTCTCAGACCAAGAAGTCGCAGAGATTTTTGTCGAAATGATTTTAAAGGGAATTCAAGAAAATTGAAGAAAAGATTGATAGAGGGTAATCTTGCTAAAAGAACCCCTCTTTTTTAGAAATCTTTGAATACCAACCGGTTAGTATTAAGCGTATTTTTATTGACAAGTAAGTGAGGTGAAAAGGATCATCATGCATCAAATTATGGTTAATGTAAGATTTGGAGAGACGGATGCCCTAGGACATATAAACAATACAAGTTATTTTATTTACTTGGAGGAAGCACGAATCCGTTTCATTGAATCTTTAGGTTATAAAATGGATGTTGGTAATTGGAATTTTATTCTTGCATCAACTAAATGTGACTTTATCAGTCAAGGATATTTTGATCAATCCTTAGTAATTAGAACGTTTGTTTCAAAAATTGGGAACAAAAGTTTTCAATTAGAACATGATATTATCTGTTCAAAAACTAACCAACTAATAGCTAAGGGAAATGCAATAATGGTCTACTATGACTTTGAAAAACAAAAAAGTCAACACCTCCCCGACTTTTTAAAAAACGAACTTAAAAGCTATTTCGTTCACTCTTAAAGGCTTCATATGTAATAAAGAGACGGAATTTTCAGAAATGAAAGGAGGAATCCTATGACGCGCCAAATGAATAAGGACATAATTCCTGTCCGAAAAGGAGAAGAATTGAATCTTTTTGCATTAGAAAAGTTCTTACATGAAACGTTTGTTGGTCTACCAGCTAGTCGGCTTGAGATTTTACAATTTTCAGCTGGGCATTCGAACTTAACCTATCAATTAAAAATGGGTGATTGGGAAGCAGTCTTACGACGTCCTCCGCTAGGACCTGTTGCACCGAAAGCACATGATATGGAGCGAGAATTTAAAATACTATCCGAGTTAAGTCCGATTTTTTCAGTTGCTCCAAAGCCGTATTTATTCTCCAATAATCATGAAATTGTGGGAAGTCCATTTTTCCTTATGGAAAGAAAAAATGGAGTGGTAATTGACAGCTCATTCCCAGATGGAGTAAAGGTGACAAAGGAACTTTGTCAACACCTTTCTGAAGTAATGGTTGATAAACTAGTAAAACTACATGATATCGACTATAAACAAACGAGCCTATCATTAATTAGTAAGCCTGAGGGTTTTATTGAAAGACAGGTGCATGGTTGGATTGGCAGGTATGAAAGGGCGAAAACAGATGATATAGCTGTTGTTGATTCCTTGAAGAAATGGTTGGTAGATCACATTCCAAAAGAGCATGAAGCGACGGTTATTCACTATGATTATAAGTTCAATAATGCCATGTTTAATGCGCAGCTAACAGAAATGGTCGGTTTGTTTGATTGGGAAATGACCACAGTTGGCGATCCGCTCGCAGATCTTGGAGTTGCCATGAGTTATTGGAATCAAAGTGATGATTCCGACTTGCTAATCAAAGGATTAGGACGAGAGCCTGTCACTGCTGTTTATGACGGCTTTTTCACAAGAGATCAATTCATTGAGCTGTATGCTAAGAAAAGCGGACGTGATATTTCCAATTTTAATTTTTATTTGACATTTGCTTATTTTAAACTGGCTGTCATCGGTCAACAAATCTATTATCGCTTCAAGAAGGGCCAGACACACGATATTCGGTTTGCCAACTTTAACCACTTTGTAAAGAATCTTATTCTACACGCTGCACATGTGGCTGAAGGTAAACTTTAATCGGTTGCTCGTCTCAAGTTAATCATTGGGAGGTGGGAATGTTGATGTTTTCTCAAACAATCGCAGTAGTAACAGGGGCTGGAAGTGGAATTGGTAAGGCTGCTGCTACTCGCCTTGTGTCCGAAGGAGCCAAAGTCATATTAGTAGGAAGAACAAGGGGGAAACTCGAAAAAACAGCTGAGGAAATCAATCGTACATGTAAAGTTCCGATGGCAGAAATATTCACTGCTGACTGTACAGATGCAGAGGATGTAGCAGAATTAGCTGAGTACGTTCAACTTCAATATGGAGATCTTCATGTCCTTATAAATAACGCAGGTGGATCACGCCATTCAAAGATTTTAGAGGTTACAGAAGAAGAATGGGACAATGTTCAAAATATGAATCTAAAAAGTGTGTTCTTAGTATCAAAGGAATTAGGAAAAATCATAATTGAGGGAGCTCAGCGTGAGGAACATAATCGTGCAATTGTTAATGTTGCCTCGTTGTCCGGCCATCAGGCGGGAGCAGAAATTCCTCATTATAGTGCGGCAAAAGCAGGAGTAATTAATTTTACACGCTCTCTTGCATTAGAATTTGCACCTTATGGAATTCGAGTTAATTCAGTCTCACCTGGTTTTGTTGAAACTCCTCTCACAGAGCTAGGTTTGAAAAATGAAAGATTTGTAAGAGCAATACAAAAAAACACAGCATTAAAGCGTGTCGGAAATCCTGAAGAAATTGCTAGTGTGATAGCCTTTGCTGCTTCTTCTGAAGCCTCGTATATGACGGGCTCGGATTTGTTAGTAGACGGGGGCTGGCTAATAAAATAAAAGAATTGTAAATAATGAGGACCGAATCAGAAACGAAAGGAAGATGAAAATGAGCAAAGAACATTTAATCGTAGATAAATTAGGACCAATATTGTCTTTAACTTTAAACCGACCGGAAAGTTTAAATGCGTTTAGTCCCGAGATGATTTTAGGGTTAAAGGATGCACTTTTGCATGCCCAGCAGGATGATGACGTACAAGTAATTGTTCTATCAGGTGCCGGCCGTTCTTTTAGTGCGGGCGGGGACGTTAAAACAATGGGTCAGGCAAAGGGAGTGCAAGTATACGAGCATATAGGTAGGCTTAACGAGTTAATCTTATTAATGAAAGAAACGGAGAAGCCAATAATTGCAGCTGTTCATGGATTTGCTGCTGGTGCGGGTGTGAACTTAGCACTAGCTTGCGATCTAATTGTTGCGGCTGAAGAAAGTAAATTTGCTTTAAGTTTCTCACAGGTAGGGCTAATTTCTGATGGCGGGGGTTCTTATTTGCTACCAAGGCTCATTGGGCCACAATTAGCAAAGCAGTTCTTCTTCACTGCGGAACCAATTCCAGCTGAACGCCTATATCAGCTTGGCGTAATTAATTACCTAGTTCCAGCAGAAAAGCTTCAGGAGGAAACAACGAAATTTGCCCTTAAGTTAGCACATGGACCTGGAAGGGCATATGGAAAGCAAAAGAAGTTAATTGATCAAGCCTTTACCTCCACATTAGAGGAGATTCTTGAGCAGGAGCGCTTGGTTCAGACACTTATGGTACAAACAGAGGACCATCAAGAAGGAATTGCGGCTTTTAAAGAAAAGAGAAAACCAGTTTTTAAAGGGAAGTAGGAGATGAGTTTATGAAGGCAGTTCAATTAAAGGAATATGGTGGGCCAGAAGTATTAAATCTAGTAAATATTGAAAAGCCAGTACCTACGGGTCATGATGTACTAATAGATATTATGGCAATTGGTGTCAACTATGCTGATACAGCAAGAAGGGAAGGTCAATATGTAGTAAAGACACCTCTTCCATTCATCCCTGGAGCAGAAATTGCAGGAATTGTTGCCGAAGTAGGCGAGAAAGTAACAAAGGTAAAACCAGGAACAAGGATTGTGACTTTGATTGAATCAGGAGGATATGCTGAATTCGCATTAGCAGATGAACGGGCATTGATCCCACTTCCTGAACAAGTTGATTTTCATACCGCTGTTGCACTTCCACTCCAAGGCTTGAGTGCCTATCATATTTTAAAAACAATGGGCCGGTTAGAACCTGGAGAGAGTGTCCTTATTCATGCCGCTGCAGGGGGGTTGGTACCATTGCTGTTCAGCTTGCGAAACTGTTTGGGGCTGGAAAGATAATTGCCACTGCAAGCTCTGAGGAAAAATTGGGGTTAGCACGTGAAATGGGGGCAGATGTGTTAATAAACTATACTGAACCTGACTGGGTAGAACAGGTACTTGAGGCAACAGGCGGTAAAGGGGTAAATGTTGCGCTTGAAATGGTAGGCGGCGAAGTTTTTAATAAAACCGTCAAATGTCTAGCTACATTTGGCCGACTTGTTATATTCGGGGCAGCATGCGGGGAACAAAGCCGTTTTTATCCATCCACGTTAATGGCAAGAAATCAATCTGTCATTGGTTTTTTCCTGCCACAGATTATGAGAAAACCAGAATTATTACAGCCGAGTTTAGTAGAACTGCTTACCCTTTTAGGTGAAGGAAAACTAAAACTCACTATAGGCGGGGTATTTCCATTAGAGGATGCATCTAAGGTCCATACGCTATTACAATCCCGGCAAACACAAGGGAAACTTATCTTAGAACCCTAATCAAAAGCACCTAGTCTAACCATACGAATCTATAAATTTTTCTCATTTGTAATAGAAAATTGAAAGGGTGAACCAATTTATGAAATATGTTGAAACAGTTACAGGTCCAATTTCCGTAGATAGACTTGGAAAGACACTTATTCATGAACACTTTATTTTTGGATACCCAGGATTCCAAGGTGATGTGACACTAGGTCCTTTTAAAGAAGAGGAGTTTTTAGAACAAGCGATTGCTGTAGCAAGACAGATGCAGAGTTTCGGTGTTCAAACAGTTGTTGACCCGACACCAAATGAATGTGGGAGAAATCCACTTTTCTTAAAAAAAGTGTCAGAAGCAACGGGATTACAAATTATTTGTGCAACTGGCTATTATTATGAAGGAGAGGGTGCTCCTCCTTACTTCAAGTTCAGACAGGCATTAGGCACTGCTGAGGAAGAAATCTATGAAATGTTTAAAACGGAGATTACAGAGGGGATTGCCGGAACAGGAATAAAGCCAGGTATTATTAAGCTTGCATCGAGCAAGGACCAGATTACTGCATATGAAAATATGTTCTTTCGTGCTGCAGCAAGGGTTCAAAAGGAAACTGGCATCGTGATTTTAACCCATACACAAGAAGGAACAATGGGACCTCAACAGGCGAAAATGTTAATAGAACTAGGAGCTGATCCGAGTAAAATTATTATTGGTCATATGTGCGGCAATACTAACCCTGAATATCATAAGGAAGTCATGGATCAAGGAGTTAGAATCGGGTTTGACCGTTTTGGAATCCAAGGAATGGTTGGCGCACCGTTTGATCAAGAAAGAGTGGCAACGTTAATGGATTTATTGGATGCTGGTTACGAAAAACAAATTTTACTGGCACACGATTCCGTTAATATTTGGCTAGGACGGCCTCCAGTTATGAATGAGCAAGTGTCGAAGATCATGGAGAATTGGCACCCAGGGCATATCTTTGAAAACATCCTTCCGATGTTAAGAGAAAGCGGGGTAACAGAAACACAAATTGATAAAATGCTTGGTAAGAACGCAGAGGCATTATTTACTGGCGCAACAGCAAAAGTTTTATAATCCTATCGGAAAAGAGACTTGAATTGTCATTCAAGCCTCTTTTTTTTTATTAAGCAATTTTTTAAGAACAGTGTTGATTTATAAACTCTGTTGATTGGAGCGAAAGGCACGAAGACTCCTGTGGGAGTATGGTTCAGGGGAGACCCCGCAGGCGCTTGCGCCGAGGAGGCTCGCGGAAACACCCACGGAAAGCGAAGTGCCTGGAGAGGAAATCAACAGACAATTTTAACAGAGCCTTTTATTAAATGAAAATATTAATAAAATATGAACAAAGTATTAATTAGTCGGGAACAATGGTCTTAAATATTGATATGCTTAAAATTTGAGATAAACTAAAAAGTAGGAATCATTTATTTAATAATATGTACTGTACTTCAATAGATGGGGAAGAATCTGAACAGAGTACTTCTTTCTAGTAAGGAGATGATAATTTTGAAAATTTTAGTAATTGAAGATAGTAAAAGCGTCTGCTCGATGATTGAAATGTTTTTTGCAAAAGAAGGAATTGAAGGTGAGTTTGTTAATGATGGAATAGAAGGCTATAACCGATTTAAAAGTGGCACATGGGATGCACTAATTGTTGATTGGATGTTACCAGGTATGGATGGTGTAACCATTTGCAGGAAAATCCGCGAGGAGAAGTTTACTGTTCCGATTATTATGTTAACTGCGAAGGATAGTGAATCCGATCAGGTACTAGGTCTTGAAATGGGTGCAGATGATTATGTGACTAAACCTTTCAGTCCACTCACTCTAATGGCGAGAATTAAAGCTGTTACCCGGCGCTTTCAAACGCAAATCCCAACAGAGCAAAAGAACACCGTTCAGACAGATCATTTTAAAGTAAATAAAGATACTAGGGAAGTCATTGTTGATGGGACACCAATAACAAACTTAACACCGAAGGAATTTGATTTGTTGTACTTTATGGTTGAACACCCCCGACAAGTTTTTTCTAGAGAGCAACTGCTCGAAAGTGTTTGGGGCTATCAATTCTACGGTGATGAACGAACGGTTGATGTTCATATAAAACGGCTGCGCAAAAAGGTAGAAACCACTTCACAGCCATTCTTCCATACTGTGTGGGGAGTAGGGTATAAGTTCGATGAATCAATCAAAACCGATCAAGTTTAGATATTTCTATCAGCAATTTTTTAGCTATATTAGCATTATTATTGTTGCGTTCTTAATTCTTAGTCTATTGTTTGCTCATTATGTAGAAAATTTGGTGTACCAAAATAAGGCGGAAGAACTGATCTCTTATGGAAAAGCGATTGTATCAGATATGAAGGAAACGCCTTACGCAACAAAAGACATTATGAATCAATACAGCAAGGTTTTGGAAGCACGAAAAATGAGTTTTAGCATGTTTGACGAGGATGGAAATCTATACTTAGTAGGAAAACGCGGCCCAGCTATCAAAGGATTATCGAATAATGAGTGGAAGAAAATTACTGAAGGACAAACTCTTATCGTACAAAGTGATTTTAAAAGGTTTGGGCAAGAGGGGGTAACGTTCGTTGTCTACCCATACATTGATGATGACAGGTTTGTAGGTGGGGTTTTATTAACATCACCTATCAGTGGATCCAGTGACATGATCCATCAAATCAATAAATTCTTACTTTATACAATTTTAATTGCATCTGCAGTTTCGTTCTTATTAAGCTGGTTTTTATCAAGAATTCATGTCAATCGAATTAAACGGTTGCGTGAAGCAACATCACTTGTATCCTCTGGAAATTATCATGTACATGTACAGTCTTCCAACTTTGATGAAATTGGTGAATTAGCAAATGACTTTAACCATATGGTGGATAAGATTAATACATCTATGGAAGAGATTGAAAGTCTTGAGAATAGGAGAAGACAATTCATGGCTGATGTTTCACATGAGATGAGGACTCCTTTAACAACCATCAGTGGTGTAATTGAAGGGTTGAGAAATAACATGATTCCCGAGGAAGACAAAGAAAGAGGAGTTAACCTTGTAAGTCATGAGGCAAAAAGATTAATCCGGTTAGTTAATGAAAACCTAGATTATGAGAAAATTCGCTCCAATCAAATTGAATTATTCAGAGAAGATATTCAGCTTTTAGAAGTGCTTGAAATTATTCAGGAGCAATTAATGCTTCAGGCAGAAGAGAAAAACGACCAGCTTATTGTCGAAGTTGATCCAGATATTATGGTTAATGCAGATTATGATCGCCTTGTTCAAATTTTAATTAATATCACTAAAAATAGTATTCAATTTACCACAAATGGGTCCATTTGGTTAAGAGGCAGAGAAGATTCGAATGGGGTTATTATTGAGGTAGAGGACACTGGAATTGGAATTGATCCGAAGGAACTAGAAAACATCTGGCGCCGCTTTTATAAAGCAGATATTTCAAGAACAAGTAACCCGTATGGGCAATTTGGTTTAGGTCTTTCCATTGTTAAGCAATTAGTCCTGCTTCATAACGGGGATATTGAGGTTTTTAGTGAAAAAGGAAAAGGTACAAAATTCGTGATTCGACTTCAAAAAATAGTCTAAAAGGGCTGCAGATTGAATCTGCAGCTTTTTCTAATGGAGTTCATTTTTTTTCTTATTAATTTTCAAATCCCGTTACAGAATGTTAATAATTTCTTAAGATTTGTCGGTTAAAGTAAAGACAAGTTAAGGAATAATTGAGCAATTGTAAAGGAGATCGAACAATATGGATCGTATGAATGAAAATGAGTTTGAAAGAAATGGATCTTATACATCAGAAGTGCCTGAGAATTCAATTACTAGTGAGTCAAACCTTTTAGATAATAGCTCGAATGCAGTTGATGCAACATTTGGTGTAGAACGAAACGAACAAGAAAATGGCATGCCAGAGAATAATACATCAGAGACTGAAATGTTAGATGAAGAGGTTGTTCCAACAGTTAACGAGCAAACTCGTTCAGCCCATCAAACAGGAAAAGGTACTCATAAAAAACGCAATGTAAAAGGATTTGCTTCTTCTTTAGCTGCAGGAATCATTGGTTCGGTTTTAACCCTTGCCGTCCTACCACACACCGACTATATAAAAAACCTATATCCTAATGTTGAAGATCAACAGATAAATACTTCAGCGCAGAATGGAAAAGCTATTTCGGCAGCTAAACCAGTGACCGCTAAGCCTACTGCTGCTTCATCAAATTCTATAGCCGATACAGTTGAAAAGATTTCAAAAGCAATTGTCGGGATCGTCAATTATCAACAACAGCAAAACAATTTCTACGGAAATTCCAATTCTTCACAAAGTGTAGAAAGTGGTTCTGGATCGGGAGTTATTTTTCAAAAAAATAAAGATACCGCCTTTATCGTTACTAATAATCACGTAGTAGAAGGGGCTTCAAAACTCGAAATATCATTGTTTGATGGTGAAAAAACAACGGCAGAAGTGGTCGGTACGGATGCCCTTACCGATCTTGCGGTATTAAAAATTGATGCCAAGTATGTCACAGCAACCGCTGATTTTGGAGATTCATCTACTCTTCGCCCAGGTGATCAGGTATATGCAATAGGAAATCCACTTGGTTTAGATCTTTCTAGAACAGTTACACAAGGTATAGTGAGTGCAACAAACAGGAGTATTTCCGTCTCAACTTCTGCAGGAAAATGGGATACAAATGTTATTCAGACAGATGCAGCCATTAATCCTGGGAATAGCGGTGGTGCCTTAATTAATCCAGAAGGACAGGTCATTGGTATTAATAGCTTAAAAATCTCTGAAAGCGGAGTCGAAGGTTTGGGATTTGCTATACCAAGTAATGACCTCATTCCTATTGTGAATCAATTAATAAAAAATGGAAAGATTGAACGGCCATACTTAGGTGTTGGTTTGGCGGATTTAGACCAAGTACCACAGATGTATTGGCAAAACCTTCCTGATAATGTGAAAAAGGGCGTTATTGTAATGAATATTGATCCGAATTCTGCAGCTGCAAAGGCTGGGTTCCAACCAAAAGATATTATTGTATCAATGAATGGAACTGCAATTGGGAATTCGTCAGACTTAAGAAAATATCTCTATTCAAAGGTTCAAACAGGTGACTTGATTAAATTTGAAGTATATCGTGATGGGAAGCTTATTACTTTGAATGCAAAATTAGTCAATAATAGTGGTGCATAATTAGAGGAACAATAAGACCAATCAAATGGTCTTGAGGTGAGAAAAGTGAATAGGGTAGGAAAATACGCCATCAGCGGAGAAGTCGATGACCTAGAACTAATGACTATGGTGTTTGAACTAGACGAAAAGGATAAAATGATCATGTGGTCTGAAGGCTATATCGATTATGTTATTGAGAAATTGCCTGTTTTTGCCCGTGACATTTTAGAGAATCGAAAAGAAAAATGGGAAGATACTAAGGCCTTTTATGAGAAAAAGTTAAAAGAAATTGTCAATCAGGAAGAGTTTAAAAAAATGCTATGGGGCGAACGGAAGGAGTTCGCCCTTTTCGTACAAGAACAGTATCCGGATTACCAAGCATTGTTATTTTTAATTTTTGATAATAATCTTAAGGACGATGATTTACGAAAATTTGTGTATCGGAGAAGATTTGGAGCAACTAAAAAGTACCTTCACTAATTTATGTTTCCGAAATAATCTGATAAATAGGCTTGCAATTCATGAAGAAAAAAATTAAAATGGAAATAACTTGATTGGAATCGGAGGTGGTAAGAGATGAAACGTTCTACTTTTGTTCGCGTGCAATGGCTTGAAGCGCTTTATTTTTGTCGCGCGATTTTTCATGATGTAGTTTTCAAAGGGGGAAGTCTGCCCTTTTTTAGAAACTGCATAATGACAGTAGAACGATAACACATCTCTTTACCACCAATTTTAGGTATTTAGAGAGTGCATCGCCCGCACTCTTTTTTTCATGCTTATTTTTAAGGCCGCGGGATGGTTATTTTCCCGCGGCTTTTTTTGTTAAAGGATGTGTTCAACTAGATTTAATTAAAAGGAGATTGAACATGATAATTTGTAGCGTTAATCATATAGGAAAATCATTTGGTGGTAATCAAATTTTTAAGGATTTATCGTTTGAGATTTTAGAAGGAAGCAGGATCGGTCTTGTAGGCCGTAACGGAGGAGGTAAAACAACGATAATGAAGTTGTTGGCCAACCAAGAAACGGTGGATGAAGGGGTGATTCATTGGAGAAAAGGTTTGAAAATCGGATATCTTGCACAGATCCCTGATTTTAATGGTCTAACTGGCAAAGAGGTTTTAAAAACTGCTTTTGTAAAATTATTAGACATTGAGGCAAAACTTAAACAACTAGAAGTAGAAATGGGCCTGAAAAATACTCCTGTTCAACTGCAACGATTAATGGATCAGTACGGAAGCTTGCAGGATGAGTTTATGTTAAATGGCGGTTACGAAATGGACGCTCAACTAGAGCGGATTGCAAACGGTCTAAATATAAACAACCTGCTTGATAAAGATTTTTCATCACTAAGCGGTGGAGAAAAAACTAAGGTCGGACTTGGTTTAAGCTTACTCATCAATCCCGACCTTCTTTTACTCGATGAACCCACTAATCATTTGGATTTAAAAGCGATTGAATGGCTTGGATCGTATTTAAGAGAATTCATAGGAACGATTGTTCTTATCTCTCATGACCGTTACTTTTTAGATGAGGTTGTTACCAAAGTTCTTGAAATGGAAGATGGAGAGATTGAATTGTATCATACGAA
The DNA here is from genome assembly GCF_030818775.1 of Bacillus sp. SORGH_AS_0510. NCBI lineage: Bacteria > Bacillati > Bacillota > Bacilli > Caryophanales > Bacillaceae > Bacillus > Bacillus sp. SORGH_AS_0510. The sequence goes on from NZ_JAUTAU010000001.1 coordinate 2,394,228, forward strand.
TTTCAGCGGTTATGTAAGGGAAAGGGAAGAGCGGTTATTAAGAGAGTTTCAGGAGTATCAAGAACAACAACGAAAAATGAAGAAAATGAGAGAAGCCATTAAACGGCTTCGTGTTTGGGCTAATCGTTCCAATCCTCCAAGTGCTGCACTTCATAAACGTGCAACTAATATGCAACGGGCACTTGATCGTATGGAAAAACTAGAACGTCCAAAAATAGATGTGAAAAGAATGGCGATTGATTTTGAAGCTAATGACCGAAGTGGCAAGGATGCAATTGTTTTGAAGGAAATATCAAAGTCTTTTGGGAATCGAACTCTATTTGAACAAGTAAATATGCTTGTTCAATATAAGGACCGTGTGGCAATAGTAGGTGAAAATGGAACAGGCAAATCGACTCTTCTGAAAATGATCTTAATGGAAATGGAAGCTGACAGTGGAATTGTTAAAGTTGGAAGTAATGTTAAAGTAGGGTACTTATCACAGCATGTATTTAGTAACATTGGTGATGAAACGGTAATTGACGTATTTCGGTCTGAAGTAGTGGTTAATGAAGGGGATGCCCGGCATATTTTAGCCCGCTTCTTGTTTTACGGGCCAGCTGTATTTCGTAAAGTTAACCAGCTTAGCGGCGGGGAGCGGATGCGACTAAGACTTGCGCAGTTGATGTATCAAGATATCAATCTGCTGATATTGGATGAGCCAACAAATCACTTGGATATTGATTCATGTGAAGTGCTAGAAGAGGCACTCGAACAATTTAATGGAACCATTTTAGCTGTATCTCATGATCGTTATTTCCTTAATAAATTGTTTCATAAAATCTATTGGCTTCAAAACGGAACTATACACTTTTTTGATGGAAACTACGATTGGGCAAAAGAAAAGTTAAGGGAACTTGTAGAGAAACAAGGTTCTACGTCTATTAGCAATCAAAAAGCTTCTAAACAATTTATACAACCGGCCAGACAAGAAAAGGTGAAGGTCGATGACATTGAAGAGAGAATTGAGCAAATAGAATTTGAGCTCCATCAACTTAAACGACAGCTCGAGGAAGAAATTGAGCTTGATTTACTGCAAAAAATTTATATGGATATTGAAAGTAAGGAAAATGAACGAGACCAGCTATATTCTTTACTTGATGAAGTGGTTTAAATATCTAAAATTCCAAGAGGAATGTCTTGAGCCGTAATATTACGGCTCTTTTTATATGATTAGGACTTTTCGGTTAGCGAAATATCTCTTATAATTAGTCATATTTTCTTTTTCTGAAGGTGGGGTAATAAAATGACTTCAAAATTCTCTTCTCTACAGGTTTTTACGCTTCTCCTTGTTACTATTTTAGGTGTTATCTGGTCGGTAAGTTTTCATGAACCCCTTGTTGTAGGCTTTTCCCCTGGCTATTTAGTTCTATTTCTATTAGCTCTTAAGAAGAAATATTCATTTAAAGTAACCCTTATGTTTAGTTTGAAGGGAATACAAAAAACAAAAGTAGTTATTATTATTTTATCCTTGGTGAGTGTTTTACTACCTTCGTGGTACTTAGCTGGGACAATTGACCAAATGGTGAAGGTCGCACTCTATATAATACATCCCCACCATTTCTTTCTCCTTACCTTTCTAGTTGCGATGGCATTCTCGATGCTCCTTGGTACAACAGTTGGAACATTAAGTGCAATTGGAATTCCTATATTAAGTACTGCAGTGGTCCTTCAACTTCCGCCGGAAATAGTAGCAGGAGCATTGGTTTCAGGTGCTTTTGTTGGTGACCGAACGTCGCCATTTTCAAGCAGTCATCAATTATTATCACATACGGTGGAGGTGACGGTGAGTAATCAATGGAAGGCTATGTTAGTGACATCAATTATTGCTATAGTCATTTGTTTTAGTTTATATGGTGTACTAGATTACTTACATACCAACAAGTCAGCCATTCATCACCATTCCTTTTCTTTGGGCGAGGTTTCTGTGTTTACATTTATTCCACCCCTTGTGTTGATAGGGATGGTCGTTTGTCGGTTAAGTATCATATACGCATTCCTATTTAGTATTTTATCAGCAGTGATGATTGCTTTTGTTAACGGGGTAGCTTTTTCAGAAATCATCCCAAGAATTTGGTTTGGAGTAGAAGGCCTCGGTGGAGGATTCGTGCATATCTATGAGCTACTGTTATTTCTTGTGTTGGCCGGTGCCTATAATGGCTTAATAGAAAAGTTAAATGTCATTCAGCCTTATTTAGATAAATGGCTTCAATCTTCCCATTCTTTAATGAGTGATACATTAAGAACACTCTTGGCCACGTTACTAATCAGCGTCATTGCTGCAAATCAAACACTCCCGATTATATTAACAGGGAGGTCCTTTTTACCGCATTGGACAAAAAAGTATGGAAAAGAAGAATTAGCTAGAGTGATGGGAGATTCCACTATGCTGTTTCCGGGGATGATTCCTTGGAGTGTGCTTGCTATTATGTGCAGTACGATTGTGGGAATTCCTTTAATTGAGTACCTTCCCTATGCATTCTTTTTATGGGGGTTACCATTTTTAACGATCGTAATCTCATTTTTAAAACAAGTTCTTAAAAGAAATGTAAAAACCGCTACAGCAGCGTAAAGAAAAACGGAGTCAATTTGGCTTCGTTTTTTCATTGTATTTTAAAATATATTTTTCGACTTCGAGAATGGTCCAGCTCCAGCACCTAGCCAGTTTTCATCCTGAATATTCTACCTTGAGTATCTTGTAACAATCATGGCTTGATAAAGCGATGATTGTTACAGCTCGGGTCAAATAACCTTCGGCAAGAAAAGTCAAAAGGCGGACTTCTCTTGCCGAAGAACATTTGCCTGTCGGGGCTGACCAAGGCGCTTGTGCTTTTCTAATTCAGAAGTTCCTTTGAATGATTCTTTCATACTAATCATATAAGTGTTAGTAAAGGATTTGGACAAGGAATGATGTTATGTTAAAAAAATTGGTTATTATTGGATTTGGAAGTACTATGTTAGGGATTGGTATAAATGGATTCATCCTTCCATTTCATTTAATTAATGGAGGGCTCTTTGGAGTTAGCCTATTAATAAAGTATATTTTTGGGTTTAAAGCAGGAATTATTTTTATTTTTCTAAACATCCCTATTTACATGTTTGCCTACAAAACTAATCGAGCTTATTTTTTTAATGGATTGCTTGGTGCGGTCCTATCAGGCATTATGATTGAATGTTTACTCCCGTTAAACGGAAGATTTCATTTGCCCCTATTAAGCAGTGTAATAGTTGGGGCAATCATTATCGGGATTGGTGTTGGGGTCATGTTAAGAAATCATATTAGTCCTGGCGGTATGGATTTGCTTGCACTATTAATCTCTAAATGGTCAAGAATTAATGTCGGTGTCATTATGGTTATGATGGATGGCATGATTATACTTACTGGGCTTTTTCTACTTCAAGATATTAGACTTCTTTATTCTTTATTGGTCATTACCATTGTAGGTCTACTTGCTACGATTATTACTTCATATCCCCGTATCCAATCAGATACCATAAAATAAAATTATAAATAATATGATAAAATGAGTACTATCAAGATAGTTGTATAAGGAGATTTCTATGAAACCGATTAATGATCATATTAAGGAAGGATTAAAAATCCTGTTTGTGGGTTTTAATCCAAGTATTCGTTCCGGTGAGGTAGGGCATCATTATGCCAATCCAAATAACCGGTTTTGGAGAATTTTGTACGAAGCAGGAATTACCCCACGTAAATATGATCCCTATGAAGATGCTGACCTCTTGGAAATAGGATATGGATTCACCAATATTGTCCAACGGCCGACGAAAGCAGCTGATGAAATCACCAAGGATGAATATAAAGAGGGAAGAGAAATCTTAAAAAGTAAAATTGAACAACTAAAGCCGAAACTAGTCTGCTTTGTTGGTAAGGGTGTTTATCAGCAATATAGCGGACGAAAAGAAATTCCATGGGGTGCACAAGAGGAGTCAGTTCTAGCTGGGATTACTGATTTTGTCGCACCATCATCAAGCGGACTAGTTAGAATGAAAATGGATGAGATTGTTGAAATCTATAAACAGGTAAATCAATTTATATCTAATTAAAAACCATCGACGTTTTCCTCTAACCGTCGATGGTTTATGTTTAGGATTCAAATTTTTTTTGATAATGTGATAATGCTAAGAGTGGAAAGATAAAACGATAACTATGGTAGTGCATATAAAACCCTCCCGCCATTCCTTGCCCTTTAGGATAAGCGGTAGTCCAATCCTCTTTTTCTAATGATTTAAGCAAATAGGTGATACCATTTTGAATCTCTGGTGTTGTTTTTTTTGAAGCGGCAATTAAGGCATCTAATGCCCAAGAAGTATGGGTTAATGTACTAATGTCTAAAGGGACGTAGGTCTTTTTACTATCACTAAGACAGGACTCTCCCCATCCTCCATCCTTATTCTGAATATCGTGTAACCATGCAACCGCTTTTTGAATTGAGGAATGGCTTGAGGATATTCCAGCAGATCGCAAACCTGTGATTGCTGCCCAGGAACCGTAAATGTAACAGATACCCCATCTTCCATACCATGAGCCATTTTTTTCCTGATTCCGCAGAAGCCAATGTACTCCTTGTTTAATGGTGGTTTGTTCTTTAGAAAGGTTTGTATAAGCTCCGAAAAATTCAAGAGTGCGACCAGTAAGATCAGCGCTTGAAGGGTCAGCAATAAGAAATTCTCCTTTTTCTATCGGTAGAAATTGAAGTAATTTTGAATCGATGTTTCTTTCAAAGGCTGGCCATCCGCCGTCATCGTTTTGCATTGACAAGCACCAGTTCACCCCTCGATCCCAGGCACTTAATTCACCTTGTGCCATTCTCGATACGGCTCTTAACGAGGCGGTTGTATCGTCAACATCAGGATTAATTGTGTTAACATCTGAAAACCCCCATCCTCCCGGCATCGTTCTAGGATTATGAATTACCCAGTCTCCGAATTTATGGTGCTGGCGTTCAAGAAGATATTGATTAGCCTTAAGAACCATTGTGTCATTTGTATCAATTCCTGCTGATTGCAAGCTATAGCTAATCAATGAGGTGTTCCATACATTCGCAGTAGTATATTGCATATGTGGCATTCCGTTTATTTCACACTTCATTGCCTTCAGACCGGATACGGCCTTGATGATTATAGGGTCATTCTTTTTATAACCAAGGGCTAGTAAAGCAAATATCATTAAAAAAGTACTGCTGTAATAGCTATAAAAAGTACCGTCTGGTTCAATTCGATCAATCATATATTTTTTTGCTCGCTCAATGGCTAATTGGTGAAGCTGTTCAGGCAACCCTAGTAAGCTTTTTACCCCTTCTTCGATAAAAGAGAACAAGGAACGATATTCTGTGGTAGGACTCCAATGATTACTTTGGTTACGTTTCAAATGTAAATGAGATAAGTCAGGGCTAAATGGTGTTTTTAATGTGAATTTTTTATCAGCTAAGATCATGATCGGTGCAAGATTTGCCCTGCCGAAAATAGAAAATGAATAAAAATTAATTGGAAAGTGAAAGGGTAGTAGGATGACTTCAATGGGGAGCGGGGAAAAGGATGGCCACTTATATTGCCCGGTTATGGCGAGCATGACTTTTGTAAACATATTAACTTCTTCTAACCCGCCCTTAGATAGAATATATTTTTTTGCTGCTATCAGTCGGTTATCTTCCTTAGTGAGCAAACCTGAGTATAACAAAGCATAATAAGCCTCAAGGGTTGCCGTAAGATTCCCGTCTCCTTCATCATAAAAAAGTTTCCAGGCTCCACTTTTTTCTTGTTTACTTAAAATTCTTTTTACCAATCCTTGAATTAATTCCTCATCATTTAATGCCAATGTCCGTAATAAAATGATGGTATAAGCATCTGTGGATATGCCCGTCTCAAAGGGATAGTTCCAAGAACCATCGGGAGATTGATCTTGTCTTAATCGATCTATTAGCCAATCCATACCTTTTCTTATATCAGTCATGCTAAATTCACAATCCTCTCCCTAAAATTTTTACTAATCTATAGATATTCTCACATAGGTAGGAGAATTCGTAAGGGAGGTTTGGTGACAAATATTTAATCAAAATCAAAAGAAAACACCAATCGAAACACTCATACAAGAATTAAAGAAAAAAACGTTAATAATGAACAATTCCAATTTAGGAAGGAGGGATCAAGCTCTTATAGAAAAAGTTAAAGAAAATACTCAAAGATTAAACATTAACAATGTAATAAGAACAAACGCCTATCTTAATTTTTTTCTTCAATATCCTGAAATTCATTGGGCATTTCTTGCTCATATGGTTTCACGTAACGGCGGTTGGAATATGACAGACTTGCAAGGGGAATTTTTACCTCGATTGATGTCTCAAAATGATAGGTATATTTTTTTTAGGTTTTTAGAAAGAAGTAATTGGTTGATTTTTCAAGATGCTTATCCCCAATTGCTCATTTATGAGGAAAGTGTAAAGCAAAATAAACCATTGTTTTATTTATTACCTTTTCTCGGAGTATCTGTTTTTATGGTAACCATATGGGATTACTTTTGGAGGAGTAAAGATCCTTTAATAATGACAAAAGCCTTAATAATAAACGAACAAAACTATCTAGAAAGCAGGGTAGTTCAAAATCAGTATTTTCAAAATACAGTCTTTAAAAAATTTGAATTCCTATTACAAGACTTACTTTCGTACAATCAAATCCTTTTACCTCTTGGTCAAAAAAATCTGTCGGGTCTAACTGTTCATCAATTTGAATCCTTAAATAAGCGAATAATAATTGGAAAAAAGCTTTATAAAATTCTCTTTAAAGAGAAGGAAGTATTAACACAATCAATTGAATGGGCAAAAGATCATCCCCATACAGGTTCAAGAAAAGATTATTGGCCACATATTTTTAATAATGTAAATGAGGGAACACCAGGAACTGCTTACCAGCTGAAATTAAAATCATGTCAACTTAAACAAGGAGCAAGCAAAATTTATAGTCCCTCCCTAGTATATGCCTGGAAAAATGTTACACATGAAAAAGCAGAGATAGGGGATTGGTTTAAAGATTGGAATGTGGTTAGTAATTTTTTTGAAAATAATGAAGAGATAGATGGGGAGATATTAAATGAATACTGTAAAACACTTGAGCAACTTGAGCTTACAGTCCTTTTCAAAAAGGCGATTCAATTTTTTGAGTAAAAATATTATTATTCCAGTGATATTGGTTACTCTTCTCGGAAATCTACTTAATTTCTTGTTTGTTACAATGGAATTTTATAAATATCCATTTAGACCACTGTCTGATACTTTTTCAATCAATATTCTTTCTTCGTTCATTGGGCTGCCTCTCCTTGTGTACCTTTTTCTTCTGACAGAAAGTCAGGTAAATAAATGGGGAAGGATAGGTATAATTCTCTTTTTAAGTTTGTTGGTCGCCATTTTTGAAAAATTTGCAGAGGTATGTGGGGTATTTGTCCATTCTGTACATTGGAACCATCTTTACATTTTTATTGAATATTTCCTTTTATTACTTATGAGTTCTGCCATAAACTACTGGTTAGAAAAATATAGAGGATAAAAAAAGCCGGAACAATTGTCCCGGCTTTTTCTGATGCCAACGAATGGCACCAGCCCCTTCCGTCCGTACAGTGGTTAAGTGTCCCGCAACAAGCGAATGTTCGGAAGGGGTAAATATATTTTAACACAAAGCGAGTAAAAATATAAATAGGCGATGGAAAATTGAAGTTCCAAACTTTCTTTTCTTTTTCGAAAAGTGTATGATAAAAATGATTTTCACATAAAGGAGTGTTTTTAATGGCTAAAAAAGGATACATATTGATGGAAAATGGAGAAAAGATGGAGCTTGAATTTTATCCAAATGAAGCTCCTGGAACAGTTGCTAACTTTGAAAAATTAGCAAATGAAGGCTTTTACAATGGGGTAGTCTTTCACCGAGTAATTCCTGGTTTCGTAAGTCAAGGAGGCGACCCAACGGGAACAGGAATGGGTGGACCTGGTTATACAATTAACTGTGAAACAGAAGGAAATCCTCATAAGCATGTTCCTGGTGCGTTATCAATGGCTCATGCAGGAAGAAATACAGGCGGAAGCCAGTTCTTTATCGTTCATGAATCTCAGCCACATCTAAACGGTGTTCACACAGTATTTGGTCAAGTGACATCTGGACTTGAAACGGCAAAGGCAATGAGAAATGGTGACAAAATGGTAGAAGTAAAAGTATATGACGAAGAATAATTGATTGAGGGAGGGCTAGAAATAGCCCTTTTTATTTTTGTCTAACAAAATATATTTAGGGTGTTGTAAGGAACCGTTTGAACGGGCAAATTAAACTCAAAGTTCATTTATGGGGGTTGCTATGAAAAAGCTTGTTCTAGTTCTTATGACTACAATTATATTTATGTTTCAGTCCAACGCAGAAGCGAAAATTATTGAAACACAAAAACAATTAAAGGCTTCAATTATTATTGATGATTTTGGCGGGGGCACCGGTGGTGTTCGTGATTTTTTAGAAGGAAACATTCCTATTACAGCTGCAGTTATGCCTTTTACTGAAAATTCTAAGGCACATGCAGAGTGGGCTCATAAAAATGGTTTTGAAGTTATGATTCATTTACCGATGGAACCGAAAAGAGGGAAAAGGTCTTGGCTTGGCCCTAAACCAATTACGGTCGATCTCTCACCAGAAGAGGTTCGAAAAAGGGTTATAGAAGCGACAAAAAGTGTACCATATGCCGTAGGACTCAATAATCACATGGGTTCACTTGCTGTTGAGAATGAAGAGATTGTCCGAGCGATTGTTGAGGTAGCCAAAGAAAGAAAACTGTTTATCATCGACAGTGGAACAAGCCCAAAATCAAAATTTCCAGAGATTGCAAAAGAATTGGGAGTGCCACTCCTGAAAAGAGATGTATTTCTAGATGATATATCTTCATCCGCGTACGTGCATAAACAAATGATCCGTCTTGCAAGGGTAACAGAAATGAAAGGAAAAGGAATTGCCATTGGTCACGTAGGTGTGACGGGGAAGGTTTGTTCAATTGGTATATTCGGTTCTGTTGAAGAATTCAAGAAGCGAAATATTAAAATTGTTCCTGTTTCTGAATTGTTTTCTGGTAAATTAGCTGAACAGTATTTTGTACCATGAGAGAAAGGCACCTTTGTGGGTGCCTTTTTTCATATGTTATGCCAAATACATTGTACTTTCCCTATTATAACCAAGCTGGTAAAATGACATCTACAAACAAAAAAATGATAAAAGATGTCAGCGAGGGAGAAGAAATGAAATTAGTTTCTTGGAATGTAAACGGGCTAAGAGCTTGTGTGAAGAAAGGGTTTATGGATTATTTTCAAAGGGTTGATGCAGATATTTTCTGTGTACAGGAAACAAAACTTCAAGAAGGTCAAATAGACCTCGAACTGGAGGGATACCATCAATTCTGGAATTATGCCATAAAAAAGGGATATTCGGGAACAGCGGTATTCACTAAAATGAAGCCACTGTCTGTAAGATATGGAGTGGGAGCGGATGAAAGTGAAGGGGAAGGAAGAATTCTAACTTTGGAATTTAATGACTTCTTCTTGGTGAATGTTTATACGCCTAACTCACAAAGAGACCTAGCGAGAATTTCCTATCGATTGGATTGGGAGGATCGCATTTTGCAATACTTGAAGGAGTTAAACGAATTGAAGCCGATTATTTTATGTGGCGATTTAAATGTAGCTCATCAAGAAATTGATTTACGTAATCCAAAATCTAACCTTGGAAATTCAGGTTTCACGTATGAAGAACGTGACAAAATGGCAGCTTTACTTTCTGCTGGTTTTGTAGATAGCTTTCGTCATTTTTATCCCGATAAAGAAGGAGCTTATACTTGGTGGTCTTACATGAATAAAGTTCGTGAAAGGAATATAGGGTGGCGGATTGATTATTTTATTGTGTCAGAAACATTGATTGAAAAATTAATGATGGCTGACATTCATTCAGATATCCTGGGAAGTGACCATTGTCCTGTTGTATTAGAAATTAAATAAACTTAATAATTATTTCTTATCGTAAATTATAAAATAACCGTCATTTTCTTTATTAAGTTTCTATTTTATAGTCAAAGTATAAAGAAAATGATGGAGGGATTAACATGGATGTAAAAAAAGACGTACAGGTGCAGTTTGGAAGAAGTGCAGACTTTTATGTGAACAGTACTATTCACAAAGAGGGAAAGGACTTACAGAAGTTATTGCAAATGGTATCCGCAATAGGGGAGGAAGTACTCCTTGATATTGCAACAGGTGGTGGACACACTGCTAATGCCTTTGCATCCATTGTGAAAAATATTACTGCGTTCGATCTGACACCAGAAATGCTGCTTGTAGCAGAAAATTTTATTAAAGGAAACGGGCACCAAAATGTACAGTTTTTACATGGGGATGCTGAAGATTTACCGTTTTCAGATGAATCCTTTGATATTGTAACCTGTCGAATTGCACCACATCATTTTCCGAATGTAAATCAATTTATTAATGAAGTATATCGTGTACTAAGAACAAATGGACAATTTTTACTCGATGATAATGTTGTTCCAGAAGAAGATATCTTTGATGAATTCTATAATACAATCGAAAAATGGAGAGATTACAGCCATTTTAGAGCATGGAAGAAAAGCGAATGGCTTCAAATGCTTGAATTAGCTGGTTTTGAAATTTATGAATGGCACCGCTTTGATAAAACATTTCGTTTTGAGACGTGGTGCGGTCGGATGAATTTATCTAATGAAGAAAAAGAAAAATTATCTGATTACATTATTGGAGCATCTGCAAAAGTTAAAGAGAAATTTCGGATTGTGACAGAGGACGATCAAGTGATTTCATTTCAAGGCGAAGCAATCGTTTTGAAGGCATTAAAAAGATAACGAAGAAGCCCTTTACAAGTAAAAAGTTTGTAAAGGGCTTTTTAAATGATTAAATATCATTAAGTGCTGTTCCGATTACATCAAATTCAGGGAGCTTTTCTCCTTGACTCGAGCTATCTAGTGATTCTTGATTTATTGGAATAGTAATTCCGCTTTCTTCGTCCTTTTTATATAAATAATTATGCATAAACTACACATCTCCTTTACGATAACGATTTACTAAGTATTTTTTCCTAAAAAATATATCCTAACCATTATAGAAAATTTCTTGTTGACGAATAAACTCAAGGATAGTATTATAGTCATTGTCGCTGCTTTAAATTGTTGAACACGATAATTTCTTGTTAAAAAACAGTTTGATAGAAGTTGACTTACGACATTCATTATGTTAATATAATAAATGTCGCTGAATTATAGATTGATAGAAAAATAGCGAGATTGTCCTTTGAAAACTAAACAAACAAAAACGTCAACAAACAATAACATTTAACTTCATAATTGAAGTTAGCCAACGTAACAAAATGAGCTAATCAACTTTCTTGGAGAGTTTGATCCTGGCTCAGGACGAACGCTGGCGGCGTGCCTAATACATGCAAGTCGAGCGAACCACTTCGGTGGTTAGCGGCGGACGGGTGAGTAACACGTGGGCAACCTGCCTGTAAGACTGGGATAACACCGGGAAACCGGTGCTAATACCGGATAATCCTTTTCCTCACATGAGGGAAAGCTGAAAGTCGGTTTCGGCTGACACTTACAGATGGGCCCGCGGCGCATTAGCTAGTTGGTGAGGTAACGGCTCACCAAGGCGACGATGCGTAGCCGACCTGAGAGGGTGATCGGCCACACTGGGACTGAGACACGGCCCAGACTCCTACGGGAGGCAGCAGTAGGGAATCTTCCACAATGGACGAAAGTCTGATGGAGCAACGCCGCGTGAGCGATGAAGGCCTTCGGGTCGTAAAGCTCTGTTGTTAGGGAAGAACAAGTACCGGAGTAACTGCCGGTACCTTGACGGTACCTAACCAGAAAGCCACGGCTAACTACGTGCCAGCAGCCGCGGTAATACGTAGGTGGCAAGCGTTGTCCGGAATTATTGGGCGTAAAGCGCGCGCAGGCGGTCCTTTAAGTCTGATGTGAAAGCCCACGGCTCAACCGTGGAGGGTCATTGGAAACTGGGGGACTTGAGTGCAGAAGAGGAAAGCGGAATTCCACGTGTAGCGGTGAAATGCGTAGAGATGTGGAGGAACACCAGTGGCGAAGGCGGCTTTCTGGTCTGTAACTGACGCTGAGGCGCGAAAGCGTGGGGAGCAAACAGGATTAGATACCCTGGTAGTCCACGCCGTAAACGATGAGTGCTAAGTGTTAGGGGGTTTCCGCCCCTTAGTGCTGCAGCTAACGCATTAAGCACTCCGCCTGGGGAGTACGGCCGCAAGGCTGAAACTCAAAGGAATTGACGGGGGCCCGCACAAGCGGTGGAGCATGTGGTTTAATTCGAAGCAACGCGAAGAACCTTACCAGGTCTTGACATCCTCTGACACTCCTAGAGATAGGACTTTCCCCTTCGGGGGACAGAGTGACAGGTGGTGCATGGTTGTCGTCAGCTCGTGTCGTGAGATGTTGGGTTAAGTCCCGCAACGAGCGCAACCCTTGATCTTAGTTGCCAGCATTCAGTTGGGCACTCTAAGGTGACTGCCGGTGACAAACCGGAGGAAGGTGGGGATGACGTCAAATCATCATGCCCCTTATGACCTGGGCTACACACGTGCTACAATGGATGGTACAAAGGGCTGCAAGACCGCGAGGTTTAGCCAATCCCATAAAACCATTCTCAGTTCGGATTGTAGGCTGCAACTCGCCTACATGAAGCCGGAATCGCTAGTAATCGCGGATCAGCATGCCGCGGTGAATACGTTCCCGGGCCTTGTACACACCGCCCGTCACACCACGAGAGTTTGTAACACCCGAAGTCGGTGGGGTAACCGTAAGGAGCCAGCCGCCTAAGGTGGGACAGATGATTGGGGTGAAGTCGTAACAAGGTAGCCGTATCGGAAGGTGCGGCTGGATCACCTCCTTTCTAAGGATATAAGTTGGACATATGAGCCAGACAAAACATGTTTGTTTGATTGTTTTCTGTTTGTTTAGTTTTGAGAGTGCAATTTCTCTCTGACTAGTTGGTCTTTTACAACTAGATTTAAACGTCTTAATAATTGCTTTGCTCCTGCGCCATAGCATATTCGAAGAGGTAATTCTTCAGCTCGTCGCAAGGCAGCATGATGCAAATGCACTGATGTTCAATCATGATGTGAATGAAGTCAGTAGCCTCGTTCTTTGAAAACTAGATAATCGTAAAGAAGAAAGTCAAGAAACATCGAGTAATCGCCATTTTAGTTTTCTCTCTATTATATATAGAGTAATAAACCTTTTAGGTTAAGTTAGAAAGGGCGCACGGTGAATGCCTTGGCACTAGGAGCCGATGAAGGACGGGACTAACACCGATATGCTTTGGGGAGCTGTAAGTAAGCTTTGATCCAGAGATTTCCGAATGGGGGAACCCACTGTTCGTAATGGAACAGTATCTTTACCTGAATACATAGGGTATTGAAGGCATACCCGGGGAACTGAAACATCTAAGTACCCGGAGGAAGAGAAAGCAAACGCGATTCCCTGAGTAGCGGCGAGCGAAACGGGACATAGCCCAAACCAAGAGGCTTGCCTCTTGGGGTTGTAGGACACTCTACATGGAGTTACAAAGGAACGGGGTAGATGAAGCGGCCTGGAAAGGCCCGTCAGAGAAGGTAAAAACCCTGTAGTCGAAACTTCGTTCCCTCCTGAGTGGATCCTGAGTACGGCCGGACACGTGAAATCCGGTCGGAAGCAGGGAGGACCATCTCCCAAGGCTAAATACTCCCTAGTGACCGATAGTGAACCAGTACCGTGAGGGAAAGGTGAAAAGCACCCCGGAAGGGGAGTGAAATAGTTCCTGAAACCGTGTGCCTACAAGTAGTTAGAGCCCGTTAATGGGTGATAGCGTGCCTTTTGTAGAATGAACCGGCGAGTTACGATCCCATGCAAGGTTAAGTTGAAGAGACGGAGCCGCAGCGAAAGCGAGTCTGAATAGGGCGAATGAGTATGTGGTCGTAGACCCGAAACCAGGTGATCTACCCATGTCCAGGGTGAAGTCCAGGTAACACTGGATGGAGGCCCGAACCCACGCACGTTGAAAAGTGCGGGGATGAGGTGTGGGTAGCGGAGAAATTCCAATCGAACTTGGAGATAGCTGGTTCTCTCCGAAATAGCTTTAGGGCTAGCCTCACGTTGTTAGAGTCTTGGAGGTAGAGCACTGTTTGGACTAGGGGCCCTCATCGGGTTACCGAATTCAGACAAACTCCGAATGCCAAAGACTTATCCGTGGGAGTCAGACTGCGAGTGATAAGATCCGTAGTCAAAAGGGAAACAGCCCAGACCACCAGCTAAGGTCCCAAAGTTTACGTTAAGTGGAAAAGGATGTGGAGTTGCTTAGACAACCAGGATGTTGGCTTAGAAGCAGCCACCATTTAAAGAGTGCGTAATAGCTCACTGGTCGAGTGACTCTGCGCCGAAAATGTACCGGGGCTAAACGTAACACCGAAGCTGTGGATTGACATCGTAGATGTCAGTGGTAGGAGAGCGTTCTAAGGGCGTTGAAGCTAGACCGTAAGGACTGGTGGAGCGCTTAGAAGTGAGAATGCCGGTATGAGTAGCGAAAGATGAGTGAGAATCTCATCCACCGTATGCCTAAGGTTTCCTGAGGAAGGCTCGTCCGCTCAGGGTTAGTCGGGACCTAAGCCGAGGCCGAAAGGCGTAGGCGATGGACAACAGGTTGATATTCCTGTACCACCTCTTTATCGTTTGAGTGATGGGGGGACGCAGGAGGATAGGGTAAGCGCGCTGTTGGATATGCGCGTCTAAGCAGTTAGGCTGGAAAGTAGGAAAATCCGCTTTCCGCAAAGGCTGAGCTGTGATAGCGAGGGAAATTTAGTACCGAAGTTCCTGATTCCACACTGCCAAGAAAAGCCTCTAGCGAGATAAAAGGTGCCCGTACCGCAAACCGACACAGGTAGGCGAGGAGAGAATCCTAAGGTGAGCGAGAGAACTCTCGTTAAGGAACTCGGCAAAATGACCCCGTAACTTCGGGAGAAGGGGTGCTTTTTGAGGTGAATAGCCTCGAAGAGCCGCAGTGAATAGGCCCAGGCGACTGTTTAGCAAAAACACAGGTCTCTGCGAAGCCGCAAGGCGAAGTATAGGGGCTGACGCCTGCCCGGTGCTGGAAGGTTAAGAGGAGGGGTTAGCCTTAAAAGCGAAGCTCTGAATCGAAGCCCCAGTAAACGGCGGCCGTAACTATAACGGTCCTAAGGTAGCGAAATTCCTTGTCGGGTAAGTTCCGACCCGCACGAAAGGCGTAACGATCTGGGCACTGTCTCAACGAGAGACTCGGTGAAATTATAGTACCTGTGAAGATGCAGGTTACCCGCGACAGGACGGAAAGACCCCGTGGAGCTTTACTGTAGCCTGATATTGAATTTTGGTACAGCTTGTACAGGATAGGTAGGAGCCGTAGAAGCCGGAGCGCTAGCTTCGGTGGAGGCGTCGGTGGGATACTACCCTGGCTGTATTGAAATTCTAACCCGCACCCCTTATCGGGGTGGGAGACAGTGTCAGGTGGGCAGTTTGACTGGGGCGGTCGCCTCCTAAAGAGTAACGGAGGCGCCCAAAGGTTCCCTCAGAATGGTTGGAAATCATTCGTAGAGTGTAAAGGCACAAGGGAGCTTGACTGCGAGACCTACAAGTCGAGCAGGGACGAAAGTCGGGCTTAGTGATCCGGTGGTTCCGCATGGAAGGGCCATCGCTCAACGGATAAAAGCTACCCCGGGGATAACAGGCTTATCTCCCCCAAGAGTCCACATCGACGGGGAGGTTTGGCACCTCGATGTCGGCTCATCGCATCCTGGGGCTGTAGTCGGTCCCAAGGGTTGGGCTGTTCGCCCATTAAAGCGGTACGCGAGCTGGGTTCAGAACGTCGTGAGACAGTTCGGTCCCTATCCGTCGTGGGCGCAGGAAATTTGAGAGGAGCTGTCCTTAGTACGAGAGGACCGGGATGGACGCACCGCTGGTGTACCAGTTGTCTTGCCAAAGGCATCGCTGGGTAGCTATGTGCGGACGGGATAAGTGCTGAAAGCATCTAAGCATGAAGCCCCCCTCAAGATGAGATTTCCCATAGCGTCAAGCTAGTAAGAACCCTGAAAGATGATCAGGTTGATAGGTCAGAGGTGGAAGCGTGGTAACATGTGGAGCTGACTGATACTAATCGTTCGAGGACTTAACCAAGTTTTAAAGCGAACTCAATTGTTTATTGAATTTTCTTCTACATTATCTAGTTTTGAGGGAATGAACTCTCAATGAGCACAGTTCATTGAACTAGTTTCATAAATCATAGTACATTGAATGTCTGCTCCTGCGCCATAGCATAATCGAAGATGCATATCTTCAGCTCGTCGCAGCCCGCAAGGAAGAATATTCAGTGTAGTAGGCCTGGTAACTATGGCGAGAAGGTCACACCCGTTCCCATACCGAACACGGAAGTTAAGCTTCTCAGCGCCGATGGTAGTTGGGACGAAAGTCCCTGTGAGAGTAGGACGTTGCCAGGCTATCTTTTATATGGAGGATTAGCTCAGCTGGGAGAGCATCTGCCTTACAAGCAGAGGGTCGGCGGTTCGATCCCGTCATCCTCCACCATATATTTCTAACTATTGCCGGTGTAGCTCAATTGGTAGAGCACGACCGAAAAAGCTTCCTGAATAATCTTCAGCATACTGACCGAGCTACTACTTGATTAAGCTTTCTGAGGTCAGGATGACGATAACATAGAAAGCGTGTACAATCTAATATTTTTTTCCAAACTATTTGCCGGTGTAGCTCAATTGGTAGAGCACGACCGAAAAAGCTTCCTGAATAATCTTCAGCATACTGACCGAGCTACTACTTGATTAAGCTTTCTGAGGTCAGGATGACGATAACATAGAAAGCGTGTACAATCTAATACTTTTTTCCAAACTATTTGCCGGTGTAGCTCAATTGGTAGAGCAACTGACTTGTAATCAGTAGGTTGGGGGTTCAAGTCCTCTCGCCGGCACCATTCTTCATTGATTTTTCTT
This sequence comes from Bacillus sp. SORGH_AS_0510, assembly GCF_030818775.1. NCBI lineage: Bacteria > Bacillati > Bacillota > Bacilli > Caryophanales > Bacillaceae > Bacillus > Bacillus sp. SORGH_AS_0510. The sequence goes on from NZ_JAUTAU010000001.1 coordinate 2,411,367, forward strand.
ATGTGAAGCATATCAAACCAGTTGTTTTTTACTTCATTTCATTAATTATGCGGGTGTGGCGGAATTGGCAGACGCACCAGACTTAGGATCTGGCGCCGCAAGGCGTGGGGGTTCGACTCCCTTCACCCGCACCATTTAATCTAATATGCGGAAGTAGTTCAGTGGTAGAACACCACCTTGCCAAGGTGGGGGTCGCGGGTTCGAATCCCGTCTTCCGCTCTCAAATTGCCGGGGTGGCGGAACTGGCAGACGCACAGGACTTAAAATCCTGCGGTAGGTGACTACCGTACCGGTTCGATTCCGGTCCTCGGCACCATATATATTTTACGGGAAGTAGCTCAGCTTGGTAGAGCACTTGGTTTGGGACCAAGGGGTCGCAGGTTCGAATCCTGTCTTCCCGACCATTTTTCATTTTGGGGCCTTAGCTCAGCTGGGAGAGCGCCTGCTTTGCACGCAGGAGGTCAGCGGTTCGATCCCGCTAGGCTCCACTTATAAACTGATAAACAATATGGCGGTGTAGCTCAGCTGGCTAGAGCGTACGGTTCATACCCGTAAGGTCGGGGGTTCGATCCCCTCCGCCGCTATTTAAAATGGAGGAATACCCAAGTCCGGCTGAAGGGATCGGTCTTGAAAACCGACAGGCGGGTTAAACCGCGCGGGGGTTCGAATCCCTCTTCCTCCGCCATTTTATCATTTATACATACATGGAGGGGTAGCGAAGTGGCTAAACGCGGCGGACTGTAAATCCGCTCCCTCTGGGTTCGGCGGTTCGAATCCGTCCCCCTCCACCATTTTAGGGGTATAGTTTAAAGGTAGAACGAAGGTCTCCAAAACCTTTGGTGTGGGTTCGATTCCTACTACCCCTGTAAAACATACTTTTGTAAATCCAACTTTTAGTTGGATTTTTTTATTTTAAATGCCTTTCAACTATTTTGTTTACAATTAATATAGAAGGTCAAAACTTCTGTCATTTGCACTACCGATTTGAGTACCAATTTTATCGATCTTTTAAAGCTGGATTCCCGCATCTATGATAAAGAGGATCCGCACTAATCGGTTGGGGAATCAGGCTAAGAACGAGTTTATAAATAGACGGAGAAATTCCGCTTATTTAGAATTTATTAGTAAAAAACGCTAAAATAGAGGGGAAAATTCCGCCTATTGACTCGAAAAGTGCGAAAATAGGGAATTTTTCTCTGCATAAGCGGAAAATCTCCGCTTATTTTACTTTTGCTGCCTACGTAATTATGGAAAAGACATCTTATTATTCGCCAATTACTATAACGAGTTTTACTTTATTCTATTACAAAAACGATGCCAATACGATTGCCATTTCGGCACGTATTTTAAGAAAAGCACCTCAAAACAGAACCTGTTACTATTTTGTTGGATTTCTTGATTAAGTAAAACACGAATAAGTATATCAGTGATATAATGGGAGTACATACATATATTGGGGGATTAGCATCTATGACTGAGGAAAAAAAGCTATTTACAAAGAAAAATCTAAAAAAAAAAGTGGATCATAGCTTCAATAATTGCCTTAGTTATTGCCATTGGTGGATACACAACGAATATGATTATAGATAATAGATATAGCTATGAGGCAAAGAAGTTTGTAAAAGAACATCCAAAAGAAGCAATCGCTTTTGCAAAAAAAGTGGATAAAATAGACTATGATATTAAGATAAATTCCTCGAAGCAGACGTTTTAGCAACTATGAATCAGATGTGTTATCAAAAAATTGTAGCCAAGGATAAATGGGGAGCGGTCCCTATGATTCCATCAACGGTAAATAAAAATTTTTCAAATAGTTGATCGAAGTGATTTCGAAACAAGAACCGAATTACTTCAAATCTTAGAAAAATGGTTGCAAGGTGATTTTAGTACTGTAGATCGTGACCACGATTATATCTTGAGGCTGCAAAATGGTAGTATAGGTTTTTCAAAAGGAAAAGCTTCTCCAGAGGAAGAATCCCAATTCATTCTAGAACATTTTGGCAGAGATATAGATTAAGAGGTAAGTAAGACTGACTCGTTTGAGTCAGTTTTTTTGTTTGTAAAGTATTAACTCTCTCATATATATGGAATGGTTTTTATTCGCTATTTTGGGGAGGCTATACGGGACAAAATTATTTAGAAGTTAGGGGAGATATTATGCCAGAGCTTCCTGAGATGGAGAATTATAAAATCCTTTTAAATCAAAAAATAGCTGGTAAAAACATTACAGATATTCAAATCAACCGTGAAAAGTCAATTAATCTAAACCCTGAGATTTTTAAAAGAAAAGTGCTTCAACAAAAAGTAATAAGCATTAATAGACGTGGAAAGCATCTTCTTTTCCAGTTGCAAACTGGTCAAGTACTCCTGTTACATTTAATGTTAGGTGGATGGATGTTTTTCGGTTTGGAGTCAGAAAGGCCGAAACGAACCATTCAAGTACAAATTTCTTTTGGAGATTTCCAGCTTTACTTTATTGGTCTCCGGCTTGGATATTTACATTTATATAGTGAGCAAGAAGCTGAGGAGAAACTCTCTCATTTGGGTCCAGAACCCTTGATAAACTCATTAACTTTGAATTACTTTTTAGAAATCATTGAACATAAGCATGGACGTTTAAAAACCACTTTAATTGATCAAGAGTTTATTGCTGGGATTGGAAATTGCTATTCAGCGGAAATTTGTTTCCATGCAGGAATACTTCCCTTAAAAGACATTGATCACATAAAGGAACCAGAACGGATACGGCTTTATCATTCATTAAGGTCTGTTCTTCAGGAAGGTATAAAGTATGGTGGTTATATGGATAATCCCGTATTTAAAGGAGATACAATAACGGGTGGATTTAATATGAGATGTCAGGTATATGATCGAGAAGGGAAAAGATGTAACCGGTGTGGAGCAAACATAGTAAATGAAATAATATCTTCGAGAAAAACATTCTATTGCCCTAATTGCCAAATGTAAAGCAAACCTGCTATGAAAGCAGGTTTTTTATTTTTATCAAAAAAAATGAAAGTAATTGTTTCGTATTTCACACAAATGTAATATACTATATACAAATAAGTATAACACATTTATAATTTAAGTTATAAATATAGCATATTTATTGGTGTGTAAATGGGGGTGGTAATGATTAAACTTACTAAACGCCAGGATGAAATCCTACAGATTGTGAAACAAAGTGGACCAATTACTGGAAAAGAAATTGCAGAGAAGCTGTCGCTAACGCGTGCAGCCCTAAGACCCGATCTTGCCATCTTAACAATGTCGGGAAATTTAGATGCTAGGCCGCGTGTTGGGTATTACTTTAATGATAATTTTGAAGTAAAACAACAAGCCAAAAAGTTTATTCACCAAAAAGTAAATGATTATAAAGCGCATCCAATTGTTGTCGAAAAATCAACTTCTGTCTACGATGCAATCGTGCAGCTGTTTCTTGAGGATGTGGGGACACTTTATGCTGTAGATTCTGAAGGACAGTTAGCAGGAGTAATCTCTCGAAAAGACTTACTTAGGGCTTCACTAGGTAATAGAAATTTACATGACCTGCCTGTTAGTGTCATTATGACAAGAATGCCTAATATCATCACCATAGATCCAGAGGAAACCTTGCTAGAGGCAGCAAAAAAAATGATTCATAATCATATTGATTCATTACCTGTGGTAAAAGAAAAGGATCAACAAAAGAATACATATTTGCTAGTGGGGAGAATCACTAAAACCACGATTACAAGAGCATATTTAGAAATAATGGAAGAAAAAACAGACTAAGGGAGTGGCTGTTATTTTGGTACAAAAAGAAGTGGTTTATGTAGTTTCTGACTCAGTGGGGGAAACCGCTGAGTTTGTAGTAAAAGCAGTCGCAACACAATTTAACGGAGGACATGTAGACATTCGCAGAAGCTCCTATGTTGAAGATTTTGAAGATATAGAAGATGTCATTTTATTAGCGAAAAAGGCTAATTCCGTTATTGCCTATACCATTGTTGTTCCTACTTTAAAATCATATATAGATAGCAGAGCGCAAGAAGAGGGTATATTAGCAGTAGATTTGCTTGGGCCATTGATGAATGCTTTCGTTAGTAGATTCAACAAACAGCCACATCATCAACCAGGATTGATGAGAAAACTGGATGAAGAATACTTCCGGAAAATTGAAGCTATTGAGTTTGCCGTTAAATATGATGATGGTCGTGATCCTAGAGGAATCACGAAGGCTGATATTGTATTAGTCGGTGTATCACGAACATCAAAGACGCCATTATCAATGTACCTAGCACATCAGCGTTTTAAGGTGGCAAATGTTCCATTAGTGCCAGAGGTACCGCCGCCAGATGAATTATTTCAAATTCCAAGAAAAAATTGTATTGGATTAATCATTTCACCTGATAAATTAAACGAAATCCGGACAGAACGTCTAAAAGCTTTAGGGCTAGCCTCCCAAGCCAATTATGCTAGCTTTGAAAGAATTTTAGAGGAACTAGATCATGCGGAAAAAATTATGAAGCGTGTAGGCTGTCCGATTATTGATGTATCAAATAAGGCTGTTGAAGAAACTGCAGGTTTAATATTAGAAGTTTTAAAAAAAGAGAGGAGCTTTTAATAATGGACAAATTCGTTTATTTATTTCATGAAGGTAATGGGAATATGAAAGAATTACTTGGGGGTAAGGGTGCTAATCTAGCAGAAATGACTAGAATCGGCTTACCTGTTCCATATGGTTTTACAATTACCACACAGGCTTGTAATGCATATTATGAAGCTAGTAAAACCATTCCTACTATTGTAGAGAAACAAACACTAGAAGCTCTTATCCGTTTAGAAGAAAAAATGGAAAAAAAATTAGGTGACCCAGAAAATCCTCTCCTTGTTTCTGTCCGTTCTGGTTCCGTTTTTTCAATGCCTGGAATGATGGATACAATTCTAAATCTGGGTATGAATGATGAAACAGTTGTAGGAATGGCAAAGCTTACGAATAATCCTCGATTTGCCTATGATTCTTACCGTCGATTCATTCAAATGTTCAGTAATGTGGTTCTAGAAATTGATACGTATTACTTTGAACAATTATTAGAAGAAACGCGCGAGCAAAAGGGATATTCTTCTGACCCAGAGTTAACAGCAGAAGACTGGCAAGAGGTTATTAATGGATATAAAGGAATTGTTAAAAAACGTACCAGAAAAGACTTCCCACAAGATCCAAAGGAGCAGCTATTCCTTGCCATTAATGCCGTCTTTAATTCTTGGAATAATCAACGTGCAATTGTTTACCGTCGCTTAAATAAAATACCTGATCATTTAGGAACAGCAGTTAACATTCAAAGTATGGTGTTTGGAAATATGGGGAATGATTCCGGTACAGGTGTGGCATTCACACGAAATCCTTCTACTGGAGAACATGTTCTTTACGGTGAATATCTAATCAACGCTCAAGGAGAAGATGTGGTAGCTGGAATCCGTACACCACAGGCAATTGCCACACTAGAAGAAGAAATGCCAGGAGTTTATAAGCAATTCGCCGATACGTGTAAACGATTGGAACAGCACTATCAAGAAATGCAGGATATTGAATTTACCGTGGAGCGAGGCAAACTATTTATCTTACAAACTCGTAATGGTAAACGGACAGCACAGGCTGCGATTCGGATTGCTGTTGAAATGGTGGAAGAAGGTATTATCGACAAAAAAACAGCCCTTTTACGTGTTGACCCTGATCAATTAAACCAATTGCTCCACCGCCGCATTGACGATGCGTTTGAGAAAAATATCTTAGCTAAAGGTCTACCAGCCTCACCAGGTGCTGCGACTGGTCAAGTAGTATTTGATGCGGATGAAGCAGAACAGTTAGGTAATGATGGTAAAAAGGTAATTCTCGTTCGTCCGGAAACAACTCCTGATGATATTCATGGAATTGTTGCTTCCCAAGCGATTTTAACCAGCCGTGGCGGGATGACTAGCCATGCAGCCGTAGTTGCACGTGGTATGGGAAAAGCTTGTATTTGCGGATGTGAAGCCTTAAAGATTGATTTAAAGGCAAAACAATTTAGAGTTGGCAGTACCGTTATCAATTATGGTGATATTATCACTATTGATGGTTCAACCGGAGAAATTATGCTCGGTGAAATTCCAATGATTGATCCTGAACTATCAGATGAGTTCCAGCTTTTACTGGCATGGGCTGACCAAGAGCGGAAAATTGGTGTTCGTGCGAATGCCGACAACCCTGAGGATGCTAAGAAAGCATTTGAATTTGGAGCAGGCGGTATTGGTTTATGCCGTACAGAACACATGTTTATGGATTTAAAACGTATTCCGATTGTTCAAAAAATGATTCTTGCAGATAATTATGGGGAAAGAATGGAAGCATTAAATCATCTTTTACCAATGCAACAAGGTGATTTTGAAGGGATTTTTGAAGCGATGCAAGGGTTCCCAGTCACCATTCGTTTACTTGATCCGCCACTTCATGAATTTTTGCCAGATAAAGAGGAGCTTTTAGTAGATGTGACAAAGCTTCAACTAATTGATCCTCAATCTGAGGAATTAAAGAAAAAGGAAAAACTACTAAAAAAGGTTCGCCAATTAGATGAATTTAATCCGATGCTTGGACATCGTGGTTGTCGTCTTGGAATGATCTATCCAGAAATTTACGAAATGCAGGCTAAAGCAATTTTCTATGCGGCAGCAGCATTAGCAGAAAAGGGAATGGTAGTCGAACCTGAGGTTATGATTCCATTAGTTGGTCATGTAAATGAGTTACAACAAATGCGTCAGTTGGTGGTAGAAGCAGCATTACTAGTACAAGAAGAGACTGGAAAAAATTTCAACTATACAATTGGAACAATGATTGAAATTCCACGAGCTGCCCTAACAGCAGATCAAATTGCGGGTGAAGCAGATTTCTTCTCGTTTGGAACAAATGACTTAACACAAACAACGTTCGGATACAGCCGTGATGATGCGGAAGGAAAATTCCTCCAGGCTTATATTGAAAACAAAGTGCTACCGGAAAATCCATTTGCTGTCCTAGACCAAAATGGAGTTGGAAAGCTTGTTGAAATGGGTGTGAAGTTAGGCCGTGCAACAAAACCTTCGTTAAAAACAGGTATTTGTGGTGAACATGGTGGTGAAAAGAGTTCGATTGATTTCTGCTACCGAACAGGCTTAGATTATGTCAGTTGCTCACCATACCGTGTACCATTAGCTAGATTAGCTGCTGCACAAGCAACCATTCGTCATGAATCAAATAAAAAAGAAATGTATACAACTGCATAAATTTTAGAGGAGGATGTGTGCCAGCTGCACCATCCTCTTTTAATTTGTAAGCTATAAAGCTGTTTAGACTAACAGTTTTTGCAAATAATATAAAAAATACAATCAAAGGGGTATGAACATGGGAGCTATTGAGCGGAATGGGTATCGCTTTGTACCTGAATACAGTGTGATTCAACAAAATGGGGCCATACATGTTTATAAAAGAAATGACTTTATTGAAGAAATTCAATTTAAGTTCTCGGGTAATTTTCCAGAACTGGATCAAATCGAGGATCTAGTCGATAAGTACTGTGATTTACACAATATTTAAAGAACGCTTGTTCGGTATATTGTTTAGTGATATAATTGAAAATGCAATAGTATAGATTTCTCAAGGGTGGACGGCACACTCTCCTATTGAAAGGGGGTGATGCTTTTGACAGTTTTTCAAGCATTGACGTTAGCTATTTCCTTTGCTAGTCTGATTGTCACTGTTCTGTCTTTCCACAAAAAAAAATAACCCACCCTTGAGCCGGCAAGCAGAAGTGGTGGATTATGCCCTTATGCCGATCCCCTTTTAGGGAATCAACTATTGCATGACCGAGCATGTCTCAGGACTCTCGGTCTTTTTTACTATATGATCATCTATACTCACATTATACATAACTTTATGAAAAAAGGAAAATCAAAATATAAAGAGGAGGCGTCTAATTGAGTAAATTACTTACAATTTACCCTCAAGCGATTGAACACACTAAAATAAAGATTCAAGAAGACATGGACCGTTATTTAGAAACAAAGGATTTGTTGCCGTCTTTTGAGCAGTATTTAACTGAACGAAGTCACTATATTGAACAGATATGGGTGAATGTCTGGTTAAATAAATCAACAAATGATGTTCCGAAAAATGAAAAAAAATCATATCTAAGTGAAAAAGGCTATGAGATACAAGGGATAGACCGAAAGTTAATAAATAAGTTGTTTAGAGATGAAATGAGAATGTATCAACCATTCGATGCACTTGCGTGGGTTAAAGAAACATATGTTGGAAAGGAAGAAATGTGGGAAAAAGGGTATCATCATGCAAAAGAAAATTACTTTAGACAACAAGAGCAAAAACAGCTAGAAGAAGAAAAGCAAGCGATACGGATGGAAATTGAAGAAGCTGCGAGTGACATTATTGAACAGAACTACGAATGGTTCTACCTAAATATTCGTTACTTTGTTGCCCGCCAATTAAGGGCAGACATTGAAAACAATACGAAATTTCAAGAGGTTGATACATTTGCACTCGAAGAAAAACTAGTCGGTGAAGGTCGGTTTAATCCTGCTTCCTATACTACTGTAGCTACTTTCTTTAAAGAATTAACAGGTGATATTCATAAAACACTTCATTGGGGCAGAAGTTTTTATGAATATCAAACTTATTTTTTTGTTTATGAAAGTTTAATATCTGATTATTTAACAGAGCTAATTCCACAGGAAGTTTTAAAAGTGCTCTCACCAGAACTAAAAAATAGGTTTTTGGATACCGCCCATGAACAGTTAACTGCCTCATTTGTAAAGGGAAGTATTTCACAGCTGCTTTATGATGTTGAAGGTTATTTTATAGAAGACATTCAAGAGGAATACCTTTCAGACTTAATCAAACTTGTTGATATTCCTTTTGATAGTACAGTACACAAGGAAATCCTTGAAAAAGACATTCAGGCAAGGGAAAAAAAGAAAATAGAAGAAGAGGAGGAGCTTAAACGGAAAAAAGAAACAGAAGAGCGGATGATGAAGGATATATTTGGGGCTGAGTATGATCCATCACTGAATCGTCATATTCGTTATGTTCTTCACATTGGCGAGACCAACACTGGAAAAACTCATCATGCCCTAGAGAAAATGAAAGAGGCAAGTAGTGGGCTATATTTAGCACCACTTCGGTTATTAGCTTTAGAGGTATATGATAAGTTAAATTCAGAAGGAATACCTTGTTCCTTAAAAACAGGCGAAGAGGAAAAAATCGTCTCTGATGCGAGACATATATCCTGTACAGTAGAAATGTTTCATGAAAAAGAGTTTTATGAGGTAGTAGTTATCGATGAAGCACAGATGATTACGGATAAGGACAGGGGATTTTCCTGGTATAAAGCGATCACGAAAGCTAATGCTGAGGAAGTTCACATCATAGGGAGCAGGAATTCTAAGTCCATGTTGCTCCAGCTGTTGGGAGATTCGGACATTGAAGTGAATGAGTATTCCCGGGATACCCCATTAGAAGTTGAAAAAAAAGAATTTCATATCAAACATGTGAAAAAAGGGGATGCTCTCATTTGTTTTTCAAGGAGGCGAGTTCTCGAAACGGCATCAAGATTACAAAATGATGGCCATTCAGTCAGTATGATTTACGGCAGTATGCCTCCCGAAACGAGAAAAAAACAAATAGAGCAATTTATCAATGGAAGAACAAAGGTCATTGTGGCTACTGATGCCATTGGGATGGGTTTAAATCTGCCCATTCGCAGGATTGTATTCTTAGAAAATGAAAAATTTGACGGCACAAGAAGGCGACTGCTCACTTCCCAGGAAGTGAAACAAATTGCTGGTCGTGCGGGTAGAAAAGGAATCTATGATGTCGGTAAGGTGGCATTTACAGCTGATATAAAAAAAATGAGAAATCTGCTTCTACAAGAGGATGAACCTGTCCATACGTTTGCCATCGCTCCTACTAATTCGGTTTTTGAAAAATTTCAGCGCTATTACCATGATTTAGGAACGTTTTTTGAGTTATGGGAGAAATTTGAAAGTCCGAAAGGTACGAAAAAAGCTTCACTTTCAGAGGAGAAGGCGTTATATCATTTAATTGCAGGAACCGAAATTGAAGCTAGGCTTTCATTATTGGATTTGTATGGATTTTTACACTTGCCTTTTTCAAAAAATGAACAAGTCCTTATCAGACAATGGGAAGATACTATGTATAGCATTATTCATGGACTGGAACTTCCAGAACCGATTGTAAAAGAAAGGAGCCTTGAAGAACTAGAACTAAGCTACAAAGCGATCGGATTGCACCTCTTATTTTTATATCGTTTGGGTGAACGAACTGAGGCAATTTATTGGGAACGACTCAGGGAAGAAGTGAGTGATCGAGTCCAAGATCGGTTAAAGACAGAAATAAAAAAGTTTGTTAAGAAATGTAAAAACTGTGGTAAAAAGCTTCCATGGGACCATGCTTTCCCAACCTGTGATGCATGCCATGCTGCAAGATACAGGAAATATAAGTATGGTGATAACTTATAATTAATAGTAGTTTCAAATGAAGGGGCTGGCTCAAAACTAAAGAAGACAGCCCCTACAATTCAATATTAGAGGAAGACGAACTTGTCTAGTGGCGAGTTCGTTTTTTTGTTTGGAGGAAAGTATATTCACTTTTTATGACCATATGATGGTAAATAAGGGAGAGTGATATTATGGCTGTTCATGTAGTAGCTGCTGGCGAAAGCTTGTGGACCATTTCAACATTTTATGGTGTTTCGGTAGAAACAATAGTAGAGCTTAATGGGCTGCCATCCGCTACTTCTATTGTGCCTGGTCTTGCTCTATATTTACCCGATACTCTGCTCACAAACCGTTCCTATAGAATAAAAGCAGGGGATAATATTTGGCAGCTTGCACAACATTATAAAACAACAATTACAAGTATTTTGTCTGCAAATCCCGGTTTGGACCCGAATCGTCTTATTATTGGGCAAGTGTTAAAAATCCCTTCACAAGTAAAATTAGAAATAGCCACACTTGGATTCTTGGTGCCATCGTCAAAAAGTGCAAATGCAATGACCATAAACTTATTGGCAGGACAACTAACATATGTAGCGGTTGTTGCTTATGCTTTTACAGAAGAAGGTTATGCTTTTAATCAGGTAGATGATACTGAGATTGTGACACGATGTAAGGAGTTGGCGATTATTCCGTTATTGATGATTAGAAATTATACGGGCAATGAATTTAGCTCTGATTTGGCGGGGAAGGTGTTAGGTAATCCTGTTTACCGAACCAATTTGATTGCAAGTATAGTAAATCTAACGATACAAAGAGGATTTGGCGGGGTAAGTATAGACTTTGAATTTATTCCACCTGGCAGACGTAACGATTTTAATATTTTCTTAACAGAATTAAAGCTCGCATTGGGTGATCTTATTTTGCATGTGAATGTACATGCAAAGATAGCGGATATTCCAACCAACCGCATAATTGGTGCTTATGATTATGCAGCAATTGGGAAAGTGGCAGATATTATGGCTGTGATGACGATTGACTATGGTTATCCAGGGGGCCCGCCCGATCCAATTGCTCCGATTAATTGGATGGAACAGGTGATTCAGTACTCTCTTACACAGTTGGGTCCAGCTAAACTACAAATTGCTATCCCCCTTTATGGGTATGACAAGATGGTTCCAACTAATCGAACCCGAGCTCTTTCCGTTCTTGCAGCCCAGAATCAAGCCATTTCAACTGGCTCTATAATTGATTTCGACGCTGTCAGCCAATCCCCCTGGTTTCGTTACTATCAGGGAGCGGAGGAGCATATTATTTGGTTTGAGGATATTCGTAGTTTTATAGAGAAATATCGATTAATTGATATGTATCAGTTAGCCGGTACTACTTTTTGGCAAATAAGTTTGCCTGCACCACAGAATTGGCAATATATGAAGAATAATATTAATGTTTTGAAGGAGAAAGTATAGTGGTTCAATATTCCTTTTAAACATAAAACTGGTTCTTTTTGCACAAACTCTAGGAAAAAGGGAAGGTTGAACCAAGCTTGATAAAAAGAGTAAGATACTTATTATTAATCATCATGTTGCTGGGTGCCTCGGTTCCTCTTAGTCAGGTAAAAGCAATGAGCAACACTGCAAACATCACTGTACAGCTCAATCAACTACTTATGAAAGATCCTGCTTTACAAGGAGCCATTGCTGGAATTAGTGTTCGCTCTGCAACAACTGGTCAAATTATCTATGATTATCAAGGCAATGTTCGATTACGGCCTGCTTCCAATATGAAACTCTTAACAGCAGCAGCGGCGCTTAATGTTCTTGGCCAGGACTATACCTTCTCAACGGAAGTGTATGTAGGTGGGCCAGTTAAAAAGAAGACCCTAGAAGGAAATCTATATATAAAAGGAAAAGGAGATCCAACACTGTTAATATCCGATTTTGATAAAATGGCAGAGGGTATTCAAAAGCAGGGAATTAAAACAATAAAGGGAAATTTGGTGGGCGATGATTCGTGGTACGATAACGTACGGTATTCATTAGACTTGCCATGGAGTGACGAAACTGAACATTACGGTGCACAAATTTCTGCCTTAACAGCTTCACCTACATCTGATTTTGACGCTGGGTCAGTCAAAATAGAAGTGAAGCCTGGAATGAAAGATGGAGACACTCCAAATATAAAAATGACACCACAAACTAAATATGTAAAGGTAATAAATCTTGCAAAAACGGTTGCAGAGAATGAAAAAAAGAAACTGACCATTCAGAGGGAGCATGCTAAAAATATAGTTATTATTAAAGGGACTATTCCTGCAAAAGCAAAGACAGAAAAAGCGTATGTAGGGGTTTGGGACCCAACCCGTTATGCTGTTTCCCTTCTAAAACAATCTTTAATAAAACATGGGATTACAGTGAGTGGAAACATCAAAACAAGTAAGGTGCCTGACACCGCAAAAATAGTAACCATCCATCATTCTATGCCATTGTCTCAATTACTAGTTCCTTTCATGAAGCTAAGTAACAATGGTCATGCAGAATCTTTAGTGAAGGAAATGGGGAAGGTGGTAAAAGGAGAGGGCAGCTGGGAAAAAGGGTTGGACGTGCTAAAAACAGAGATGCCGAAATTCGGGGTCAATCCGGAAACTTTAGTTATTCGAGATGGCTCTGGTGTTTCCCATGTTGACTTAATCCCAGCAAACCAACTATCTCAACTCCTATTTTCAGTCCAGAAGGAAGAATGGTTTCCTAGTTTTCAGAAAGCATTACCCGTTGCAGGTATTCCTGACAAAATGATTGGGGGATCATTAAGGAATCGTATGAAAGGTTCGAGTACCCAAGGGAAAGTGAAAGCTAAAACAGGAACTATTTCAACAGTAAGTTCACTTTCTGGATATGTGCCAACGAAAAGTGGACAAACATTTATCTTTTCAATTCTTTTAAACAATATGGTGGAGAATGAAAAGGGAAAGAAAATTGAGGATCAGATTGTTACCATTTTAGCAGATCAATAATTTGAAATTTGAAATAATAAAGGACGAATGTGAAAATATCCAATAGAAGAAGCGGTTGCAAGTTAGCTACCGCTTTTTTATGAAAATTATTGATTTTTCAATTAAAATGTTGGATAAATAAATATATACGAGCAACATAAATGGGAGAGCAATTCTATATGAATAAGAAACAGGGTCCGTTACTATCGGAACGTTTTGAGGTAGCGTTTAATCAAGTACATGAGGCACTAAAAGATATTGTACAAATAAAAGATGATAGATTCGTAGTTTTAGTCAAAGTTGGCGCTAAAAAATATCAAATGATTGATACCTATAAAAAAGATTTAGAACAATATGCTAGACTTCGAAACGCCATTGTTCATGAAAAAATGGAGGTTGGCTTTTATATTGCAGAGCCAAATGCAAAGGTGGTTTCTCATATCGAAAAAATCGCCAACGTATTTAGCCGTCCTAATTACGCGCTGTCTATAGCAACGAAAAATGTTGTCTACTTTAATTATCAGGATAGCATTTTAAAAGTAACTGCAGCCATCAAAAAATATGGTTATTCAAAATTTCCAATTTATAAGAACAAGATATGCATTGGTCTCCTAACTGCAGGATCTATTGTAAAATGGATGGCTCAAAATATGGAAAGTAATCTGGTGAATTTATCCGATATTCATGTTTCCGACATAATGAAATATGAAAAAGAACAACCTATTGAAATCGTTTCTAAAGATATAAACATCTTTGATGTAGAGAATATTTTCGAAAAAGCCCATAAAAAGAAGCGGAAGCTTGAAGGTGTCATTATAACAGAGAATGGTGAAGCAGACGAGGCACCTCTAGGAATCGTCACCGCCTGGGACCTTATTGAAATAGATTATACAGTTGAATAAAAAGAGGATCATGACTATTTTGTCATGATCCCCAAGTATTAGGTATCAAAAATCAAACTCGCTTAACTGATCCATGTGGCTAGCAATCATTGCAATTATGGTACTTGCTTCTTCTTTACTAAAAATAAAATGAGATTCATCTTTAATTAATTCTTCATCCGTTGTCCATATTCGGTTTACACGTCTAAGTACACCGTCTCCGGTTTCTTGGACCACACCAAATTGATATGTAACTTCCACTTCATCTTCATGCTTGAAGGCAGTTACCTCTGGAGTGGACCATTCTACGTCAATTTCTTCAAATATATCGTCTTCGTTCAGTTGTTCTGCTTCATAGTATTCATCATCGTTATCATCGTCAATCGTTTCATAGACAACTTTACTCTCGAACTCCTCCTCCTCGTCAACACAACCCTCTGAAGTATTCAGGAAAATCCCCTCATCAGTGTAATGATCTTCGTCGTTCATATAATCATGAAGACTTTCGTGGACCTCTTGAATAATTTCTTCGATGTCTGAAAGGATGATCTTCGCAGTATGACCGCTGTCTACGTCGAAGGTATCAATATAAAACTCTTCGTTTTGCGGGTCAAAAAACAAAGTGCAGAAAAAGTCACGGTCAAGTTCTTCGGTATCAACATCTGCAGTATCGACGAAAAATTCGATCCTTGGATGTTTGGCAGCTCTTTCAATCGTCATCTGACCAACTTGATCATATTCTTCGCAAATAGACTCGAGATGCTCCTGTAATTCTCCACATACTCTGTCAAACCATTCTAATGACATCAACCATCCCATCCTTTCAATCTTTATCGAGGTTATTATTGCCAAGTTTAAAAAATATATTTAACAATGAGACCCTAATTAACTTTTTATTGTTGACTTATACTTGTAGTAAATCATCAAAATATTGCTATTTGACACTAAATATAATGATATATAAAATATTTAATATATTTGCATATTTATAGATACAGGGGGGATATGGATGACGAAAAACGAAATAAGTGCAGTGTATTCCCTGTGTAAAATACATACAGATCTTACAGATGAAGATATTCAAAAGATAAACGAAGTGGTTCATAACCTACCATTGATTGCAGATTTAAACCAAGCAAATGTATTTATTGATTGTCCTACGAGAGAAAGAAAACATGCGATTGTGGTAGCTGAAGCTTCACCAACAACAGCGAAATCCGTGTATAAAAATCCTGTAGTTGGCAAGTTCGCTTATGAAACTTTTGAACCTGCTGTCTTTTATGTACTTCGAACAGGTAAGCCTATTTTCTTAAACCATGCATTAACACAAGAAGGTAAAAAAGTAGAGCAGAGTGTAGTCCCAATTGAAGGCAATGATAACCGGGTAATAGGGACATTAATTATGGAAAAGGACATAAGTGATAAGTTGCATAACCAAAACAAAATGAAAACGTTAACAGAAGCGAATGAGACACTAAGTGAGCTCCTTCTTGGGATGGCTGAAAATAGTCCTTTTATTCCTGAAGTAATTGAAGAGTCTTTGTTTATTATTGGCCCTGATTTGCACATTCAATATGCGAATCCGTCCGCCATGAATTTATTATTAGAAATATGTTCCAAAGAATATAAAAATGGAACATCCTTTATTGACTATTTTCCTGATCTACGCGAGGTTTGTATTCTACCGGATGAATTAGTCATTCAAGAGGTGAAGATTAAAAATAAAGTCTTTCAGATGAAAAAGATTAATCTTGTTCAAAACGATAAAAGCAGTGGTTCATTCATTATCTTTCGTGATTTGACTGAACTCAGAGAAAAGGAACGAGAACTAACAGTAAAGACTGTAGCAATTCGAGAAATCCACCACCGTGTGAAAAATAACCTCCAAACGGTCGCCAGTCTTTTGCGACTTCAAATGAGAAGAGGAGTTCCTGAAGAAAGCAAAGTCCATTTTATTGAAAGTCTCAATCGGATTTTAAGTATTGCTTCTGTTTATGAGATTATCCTATCAAATTCCAGCATTGATGATGTGGAGATTTTTAGTTTAATTGAAAAAATAGGAAATATGCTGGTTTTTAGTAATGATCATGATAGTAAACATATTTCAATTGAATATTCAGGTCCAAGGCTGTTGATTAAGTCAAATTTGGCTGTTTCTGTTGCATTGGTCATAAATGAACTTATTCAAAATTGTGTGAAACATGCGTTTACTGGTTTAACTGATGGAAAAATTAAGGTGACCATTGAGCACCTAGGTCCGAACATTTGTGTTCAGGTACAGGACAATGGAATAGGTTGTCCTTCCTCCAATAAGCATTCCTTAGGTTTGGATATTGTGAAAATGATGATTGAACATGATTTATCAGGTCAATTTACTATCGTAGGAACCAGTGAGGGAACGACTGCCACAGTAGAATTCCCCTTAGAAAGGGAGTATTAACATTGAAAAAACGTATTATGGTAGCAGAAGACGAGTCACTCGTTCGATTAGATGTTTCCTACATGTTAAAGGATGCAGGTTATGAAGTAATTGCCGAAGCAGCGGACGGAGAAAAAGCTGTTGAATTAGCATTTAATCTAAAACCAGATTTAATCATCATGGATATAAAACTGCCAAAGTTGAATGGGTTAAAAGCAAGTGAGATTATTTCGAATAAATTTAATATTCCAATCATACTTTTAACAGCTTACAGTCAAAAGGAATATATTGAAAAAGCAAAACAAGCCAATATTCTTGGCTACTTAGTAAAACCTATTTCTGAGGCTAATTTAATTCCTGCAGTTGAGATTGCACTACGGCAGGCAGAAACCACAAACCTTTTCAAGCAAAAAGTAGAAGAAATGAATAAAGAGCTGGAGAATCGTAAATTAATTGAAAAAGCAAAAGGAATTTTAATGAAACAATTGAATTTACCAGAAGAAACAGCTTACAATAAAATGAGAAATATCAGTATGAAAAAGCAGCTCCCTATTGAAAAGGTAGCAAAATATATTCTCTTGAAATATCCCAGCTAAACGAATGAACTACAAGTAAATAATCGTGAGCAAAGGTGCTTAATAGATTTTATTTTTTTTAAAAATAAAGTCTATTAAGCATTTTTTTGTCTCAATGATTGAAAATGGAGAGGTGTTTTTTATGAGTGAAGAGAAAAAACGATTTATACAAGAATTTGTCCCAGGCAAGCAGGTAACATTAAGTCATTTAATTGCCAATCCCGATCCTGATATGTTTGAGAAATTAGGCATACAGGAAGCAGGAGCACTAGGGATTCTTACTTTAACTCCGAGTGAAACAGTTATTATTGCAGGGGATTTAGCGACGAAAGCCGCAAATGTCAAATTAGGATTTCTGGATCGTTTTACAGGTAGCTTAGTTATTGTGGGGAATGTGTCAGAAGTAGATATGGCTATGAGAGAAATCAATCGCTTTCTGTCTGAAACCCTTCATTACACACCAGCTCAAATTACCAAATCGTAATGAAAAGGAGAGGTATAATTGATTAAAAAGAATAGGGCCATGTTAATCGGATCAATAGGTGCAGGAAAATCTACTTTAACTAACGCACTACTTGGTCGTGAAGTAAAAGCTGTAAAAACTCAATCCCTCTTATATTATGATTGGGTTGTTGATACGCCTGGCGAATATACTGAGAATCCTCTTTTTTACAAAAATATCATGGCAACTGCATTGGAGGTTACTCATGTCCTATATTTGCAAGATAGTACGAAAAAAAAATTGATTTTTCCACATGGGTTTAGTATGGGGATTAATAAGGTGCCTATTGGGGTCGTTACAAAGAGTGATTCGGAGCAAGCAGATGTTAAAGGTGCAGTTGAATTATTAAAAAAGGTAGTAGGTAATAAAGGACCTATTGTGATTACTTCAGCCCTTAATAATGAAGGGATTGATGAAATTAGAGCTCTAGTTACTATGAATACAGTACAGGAAATGAAGGCATATATTGATAAACAACCCTCTCCATTCATTATTTTTAAATGAAAGCCTTTACAATGTTCAGAAATTAATTTATATTATGATTACAAATGAATTTACAGGCAAAGGCGCCTCTTTTAAACGATCTAATTCTAGATGGTTTAAAAGGGGCGTCTTTGTTTTTGGGGAGATGGGATATGAAATTTATTAGCCCACATAAAGAAGAGATGATCAGTGCTGGAATTGATATCGGAACGAGTACAACGAAAGTAGTGATTAGTAAGTTTACATTGATGAATATGGCTGGCGGGGCACATGTTCCTCGCATCGAGATTATTGATAAGCAGGTCGTTTATCGAAGTCCCATTTATCGAACCCCACTTCTATCTCCAACTTCAATCGATATCGAAAAAATTGAGGCATTAGTAAAAGATGAATATAAAAAAGCAAGGGTTGAGCCTAAAGATATTAAAACCGGGGCTGTCATCATCACGGGAGAAACAGCAACGAAGACAAATGCAGAAGTAATGATCCACCAGCTATCGGATCATGCCGGTGAATTTTTGGTAGCCACGGCCGGACCAGATCTAGAAGGGATCATTGCTGCAAAGGGTTCTGGTGCCTATGAGTACTCGAAATCATCAGGAAAAGTTACTGCCAATATTGATATCGGTGGCGGAACAGCAAATATAGCAGTTTATAAATCAGGGCAACTTTGTGGCACTTGTACACTCCATATTGGCGGTAGACTAATAGAATTTCATGACTCAAAAATCAAAAGTATTTCACCCCCTGTGAAGAATCTACTGAATTATTGGGGGACAATCATAAATGAGGGACAATCCATAAGGTTAAATGAAATAAAAAGAATTACTAATTTTATGGCTGATGTGATTGGAAGGATGCTACAAAAGTCGCTTACGAAAGAAGACCAATTCCTTTTATTAGGTCATGAACCTAATTGGCAGGAAGATGTAGAGGCTATTATGTTTTCAGGAGGAGTTGGTGAATGTATCTATCGTTATGAAGACGAGTCTGCTAACCCAGCCCAATATGATGACATAGGCATGGTACTGGCTGCTTCCTTGAAAGAAAATGTGGTCTTACATAAATGGTCATGGGTCAAGCCGGAGGAAACTGTAAGGGCAACCGTCTTAGGTGCGGGGTTGCAAACAACGGAAATCAGCGGGGCGACCATTGAGGTAGATAGTAGCCAATTACCACTTAAGAATTTGCCGGTTTTTCAAATCCGATTTGACAAAGATTTTAACGAGGTAGTGGATTCTATTTCGAAAAAGCTGATAGAAGCAATTGAACTATATGATCCCCAGAAGGAAGGTCAGAATTTTGCCCTTTATTTTTCGAATCTACCCTATTTACGCTTTCGAGAAATTGACGAATGGGCAGAATGCATCCTACAAGGGCTGAAGCAAAAACCGAATCAATCGCAGCCTGTGGTCCTTGTTTTAGATAGAGATTATGCAAAAGTACTTGGACAAACGATTAATCGGAAAGATTCTTCGCAATCGGTCATTTGCATAGATCAAATTACCGTTGAAAATGGTGACTATTTAGACATTGGTCGCGTACTAGAATCGGATGTTGTTCCGGTCATAATAAAAACTTTAACATTCCAGAATGAAGAAAGGGGGACTTTGAGGTGAGATTAAAGACGAATTATTTCGGCACAGTCTACCAATTTTCCTCATTAAAGGACTTATTCGCAAAAGCAAACGAAGAAAAATCAGGTGACCGCTTAGCAGGTCTTTCAGCAGAAACCGTACAAGAGCGAATAGCTGCAAAGGAAGTATTAAGCAACCTAACACTTCATGATATTAGGGAGAACCCGCTACTATCTCCTGATGAAGATGAGGTCTCACGCATTATTGAAGGTCAAATTAATGAACCAATCTATCAATCGATTAAAAATTGGTCCGTTTCCGAGCTTAGGGAGTATATCCTAAATGATACAACCACTGGTGAAGATTTAAAGCGGTTAAGCAGAGGTTTAAATAGTGAGATGATCGCTGCAGTTGCGAAAATCATGTCCAATTTAGACTTGGTTCATGCAGCAAACAAGATTGAGATTCTATCAAAATGTAATATTACGATTGGTCAAAAAGGGGTGCTTGCTTCAAGACTACAGCCTAACCATCCAACAGACAATGTTGAGGGAATGATGGCATCCATGAAAGAAGGTCTTTCTTATGGAATTGGTGATGCGGTCATTGGTATCAACCCCGTGGATGATTCAGTAGAGAGTGTTAAGAGACTGCTACATGCTACCCATGACTTCATTCAAAAATGGGAAATACCAACACAAAACTGTGTGCTAGCCCATGTTACTGCTCAGATGAAAGCACTCCAGCAAGGAGCTCCTGCAGATATGATTTTCCAAAGTATCGCAGGAACCGAAGCCGCTAACCGTTCATTTGGTATTACTACTTCCCTTTTAGAAGAAGCCAATGAAATGGCTAAAGTATATGGAACTGGAACAGGGCCACAGCGTATGTATTTTGAAACGGGCCAAGGCTCTGAGTTATCAGCAGAGGCACATTATGGCATCGATCAATTGACCTTAGAATCACGTAATTATGGCTTTGCTCGATACTTTGATCCTTATATCGTAAACACAGTGGTTGGCTTTATTGGGCCGGAATATTTGTACAACAATAAACAGGTAATCCGAGCAGGGCTAGAAGACCACTTTATGGGTAAAATGCATGGGATTCCGATGGGAGTAGATATTTGTTATACAAACCATATAAAAGCAGATCAAAATGATATTGAGGATTTAGGTGTGCTTTTAACTGCTGCGGGAGTGAATTTTATCATTGCTGCACCAATGGGTGATGACTGCATGTTGAATTACCAGTCCTTAAGTTATCACGATGTGGCAACCTTAAGACAAACATTGAATAAGCGCCCTGCTCCATTGTTCGAAGAGTGGCTTGAAAAGATGGGGATTTTTGAAAATGGTAAGTTAAGTAAAAAGGCAGGAGATCCAACTATTTTTTCGAGGGTAGGAGGTGTTTAGAATGAACCCTGAGTTAGTTGAACAAATTACCAAATTAATATATGAAAAATTACAATCACAAACTGTGGTGACCGATGAACAGACGTCATCAGAAGTAGAGGTGAAGTTTTGGAATCATAATGCAGATAGTCAATCACACCCTTCAGCGAGTAATAACTGTCAACCAATTAAAGAAAAGATGCATCGAACCTTACAAGATGAAATTGAAGAAATTAACATAGAATCAAAACCTGTTATTGGAATTGAATCTCCATTTGATAAGGATGAATTAGCATCTTTGATTAGTAAAACACCTGCAAGAATTGGGGTGGGGAGAGCGGGACTAAGACCTAAAACGAATACCTGGTTGAAGTTTCGATACGATCATGCAGCTGCAGTGGATGCTGTGTACGGTGATGTAAATCCTGGTTTATTAGAAAGTTTATCGCTTTTTAAAGTAAACACAAAGGTGGCTGACAAAGAAGTGTATGTAAGACGGCCTGATTTTGGGCGCAAGCTTTCTGAAGAATCTAAGCAACTGATTACACAAAAATGCAAAAAATCTCCGACTGTTCAAATCATTGTATCAGATGGTTTAAGTTCAAAGGCGATTGATGAAAACTTAGAGGATGTTTTTTTATCTCTTAATCAAGCTCTACAAGGTTTAGGCCTTGATGTTGGGACGCCTTTTTTCATTGAAAAAGGAAGAGTAGCTGCCATGGATGATGTTGGAGAGCTGTTAAAGCCAAAAGTGATTGTGTACTTGATTGGAGAGCGTCCAGGTCTTGTGAGTGCGGAATCTCTTAGTGCCTATCTATGCTATGAACCCCGCTTAGGGACAATTGAGGCGGACAGAATGGTTGTATCAAATATTCATAAAGGTGGAATACCGCCGGTTGAAGCCGGTGCCTACCTAGGTACAGTCATTCAAAAAGTATTAAAATATCAAGCTAGTGGAGTTTCGCTAGTTCAAAAAGAACAATAAGGGGGGACTTGTTTGTGACCTTAGAGCGAATTCATGCAGAAATATTAGCTGTCCGAATTATCCCAAACGTAGACTCCGCCCTTGCTGAGCAGTTCCAACTAGAGCCCAATCATCGTAGCCTGGCCATTTTTACTTCCACCATTGATGATGTTGGTTATACTGCATTAGATGAGGCTACAAAAAGAGCGGATGTAGAGGTAGTTTATGCACGCTCATTCTATGCGGGTGCAGCACATGCCTCTGGACCATTATCAGGTGAAATGATTGGCATCCTAGCTGGTCCAACACCAGATGAAGTGAAAAGTGGAATGGAGGCGGTCATCCAGACAGCAGTAAACGATGCTTTTTTCGAAGCGGTAAATGAGGATAAAAGCCATGCGTTGTATGCCCATGTTGTAGCAAGGACGGGAAGCTATTTATCGAAAGAAGCTGGAATTAAGCAAGGGGAAGCTCTTGCTTACTTGATTGCTCCGCCACTCGAGGCAGTTTATGGAATTGATGCAGCGTTAAAGGCAGCAGACGTAAAGTTAGTTAAATTTTTTGGCCCGCCATCAGAAACGAACTTTGGAGGGGGACTTCTGACCGGTTCGCAATCAGCCTGTCAGGCAGCAGCCGATGCATTCCGTGAGGTTATTCTTGATATCAGCAGAAATCCAAGACAAATGTAATTAACTACTATTTTTAAAGAAAGGTGTGTATCCCAGGTGCAGTTTGACCATGATTTACAATCAATCCAAGAAATGCGGGATGCCCTTCAAAAAGCAAAGGAAGCGCAACAGAAGTACATGGCGTTTTCACAAGAGCAAGTCGACGAAATCGTGAAGCGGGTAGCGGAGGCTGCTTTTGCTAAATCATTGGAATTAGCAAAGTTTGCTGTTGAAGAAACTAGAATGGGTATTATTGAACACAAACGTATGAAAAATGATGTCGGTTCAATGGCTGTATACCAATCTATCAAGAATGAAAAGACAGTTGGCATTATTAAAGAGGACCATGCTAACAAGGTAGTGGAAGTGGCGGCACCATTTGGAGTAATCGCTGGTATAATTCCAACGACCAATCCAACCTCGACGGCTATCTTTAAAGCATTAATTAGCTTGAAAACAAGAAATGGAATAGTTTTTAGCCCACACCCTAGAGCAGTTAAATGTACGATAGCGGCATTGGAAATTTGCTTGAAGGCCGCTAAAGAGGCAGGAGCACCTGATGGGATTATCGGCTGGATCTCTAAACCCACAATGGCAGCAACGACGGAATTAATGAAACATCGTGACATTGACTTAATCCTCGCAACGGGTGGAAAAGATTTAGTCCGGGCGGCTTATAGCTCAGGAAAACCAGCTTATGGGGTAGGTCCTGGCAATGTTCCGGTATATGTTGAAAAATCAGCAGATATAGCAAAAGCTATGAAAATGATTGTGGAAAGCAAATCATTTGACCATGGTACGATTTGCGCAACAGAACAAGCCATGGTGGTTGATCGCAATGTCCAGCAGTTGGCGATTAGAGAACTAAAGAAAAATGGCGCATATTTGTTGGATGATCAAGAAAAAGTCAAATTAGAAAAAGTCATTTCACCGCTTCCTGGAAAATTAAATCCTACTATTGTTGGACAAAGTGCACTAAAAATTGCGGAAATGGCAGGAATCTCTGTTCCTTCAGATACAAGGATTTTAGTGGCTGAAGAAACAAGAGTTGGCAAGGATGTACCTTTCTCTATAGAAAAGCTTTCACCCATCCTAGCACTATATACAGCGGATAGTTATCATCAGGCAAAAAAAATATGCTTAAGCTTGCTAAATCTTGGCGGGAGAGGACATAGTTTATCTCTGCACACGAATGATGAAAAGGTAGCAAGGGAATTTGCCCTAGAAATGCCAGTGTCAAGGTTGATGGTAAACACGCTCTCCTCGATAGGGGCGGTTGGTGCTACAACTGGTCTCGTGCCATCACTGACACTTGGCTGTGGCTCTTTTGGAGGCAATATTACTTCAGACAATGTATCTGCCAAGCATTTAATCAATATAAAAAGAATGGCATATGGAAATAAAGAGGTGATCATTCCAAAGCCAGGAAATCATCCTAGTCAAACAAAATCAGACTCAAAGGAAAATGTATCAGAAATTGTTGAACAGGTTTTAAAACAAGTAAATCTTGCAGGAAACGTAGACCCAAAATTGATTTCTGAAATGGTGAATCAAGTTTTAAAAAAATATCAAATGAACTAATAGGAGGAATGGACAATGGCAAGAGAGTTAACAGCATTAGGAATGGTTGAAACAAAAGGGTTAGTGGCATCAATTGAGGCAGCTGACGCAATGGTAAAAGCGGCAAACGTCAACCTAATTGGAAAAGTTCAGGTTGGAGGAGGCCTTGTAACTGTATTTGTTCGCGGGGACGTAGGTGCGGTAAAGGCAGCAACAGATGCTGGTGCGGCAGCTGCACAACGTGTTGGAGAGCTTTTATCTGTACACGTCATTCCACGTCCACACAATGAATTGGAAAGCATTTTACCAAAATTAGAAGCTGAACTCTAATCTTTAGCTTACTAGGTTAGGAGCATAAGTGATGAATAAACAGGCCATTCAAATGATCGTGGAAGAGGTCATTCAGCAATTTTTGAATAAAAATTCGGTGACTCGTAACATTCCGATGGCTGTTTCTGCCCGACACTGTCATGTAAGTCAAAGCGATATAGAAGTGCTATTTGGTAAAGGATTTGAATTAACTAAAAAAGCTGATTTATCACAACCAGGTCAGTTTGCTGCAAATGAAACGGTGATGATTGTCGGACCAAGGGGTTCTATTGAAAAGGTCAGAATTCTTGGTCCTGCCCGTTCGCTCACTCAAGTAGAAGTAAGTAAAACAGATTCGGTTAAATTGGGGGTAAAACCTCCGATTCGTGAATCTGGAAATATTAAAGAATCGGCTTCTATTACACTAGTAGGCCCAAAAGGAAGTATTTTTAAAAAAGAAGGTCTTATTATAGCCCAGGCACACATCCATATGACACCTGAAGATGCATTGAATTTTGGAGTGGAGAATGGAGAATATGTACGGATTAAAACGGGCGATGAACGTCCTGTATCCTTTGAAAAAGTACTTATCCGTGTATCAGCTAGATATAAGTTGGAGATGCATATTGATACAGATGAAGCGAATGCAGGTCTGATTACTAGCGGAGATATGGGGATTTTAGAGAAATATGAGGAAATGGACGAAGTGAAGAAGGAAAGTTTTGTCAAACTACCCGAAAAGCAAATTGCTATTGAGCAATTTAATGAACCAGTCGTCTTTGAAAATAAGCTTTTATCACAAAGAGATGTACAAACATGGAAGGACCACACAATTACGATTTATAAGCATACAATCGTAACCCCTTTAGCACGTGATACCGCAAGAGAGTTAGGGAAAACCATCAAGGTAATTGACTAACGATGGGAGATGATTTTTTTGCAAGTTGGTACAGTAATCGGAAATGTATGGGCGACTAGAAAGGAAGACCATTTAACTGGATTGAAATTTTTATTTGTGCAGCCAGAGCTTCCTGATGGATCGCCAATTCAAACCCCCTTTATTGCTGTAGACCGAATAGGTGCAGGTGTTGGGGATAAAGTGATGGTAACTTTAGGTAGTGCTGCAACGAATATGGCAGCAGAGACTAGTCTACCTATCGATGCCCTTATTATCGGTATAATTGATTCGATAGACGTTACGGGAGGTGCCGAGCATGGCAAAGGCATTAGGAATGATTGAAACGAGAGGGTTAATTGCCTCCATCGTGGCTGCAGATGCAATGGTAAAAGCGGCCGATGTCAGGCTCATAAAGAAAGAAAAGGTAGATGCAGGCCTTGTGGCTGTTTTAGTGGAAGGCGATGTAGGAGCCGTGCAAGCTGCCGTTGATGCGGGAAAGTATGCAGCAGCTAAGGCAGGAGTGTTGGTTTCCGCACATGTGATTCCACGTCCTGATGATGGTGTAGGAGTGATTCTTGCAGAGCAGCCAAAAAAGGATCAAGAAATATCGAAAACAAATAAAAAGGATACAAAAGCAAAATCGATTTCACCTAAAGTTGATTCTACACAAGAAGAACCTCCAATCAACTAAACGATTAATCTGAAAATCTACTATGAGTAAAGAATATGGGGGGAGAAGAAATTGGCTTTCAAACGGAGAAAAATTGCAGTAATCGGAGCAGGATTTACCGGTGCAACGGCTGCATTGATGCTTGCTCAGAAAGAATTAGGTGACCTGGTTCTAGTAGATATTCCATCTCAAAGTGATCCAACCAAAGGGAAAGCACTTGATATGTTAGAAGCAAGCCCAGTACAGGGATTTAATGCAAATATTATCGGTACCTCCAATTACGAGGACATTCAAAATGCAGACTTAGTTTTAATTACTGCAGGTATTCCTCGGAAGCCAGGAATGAGCCGTGATGATTTAGTCTCTACGAATGCTAAAATTATCGAGCAGGTATCAGAAAATGTAAAAAAATATGCACCCGATAGTTATATCATAGTTCTAAGTAATCCAGTTGACGCGATGACATATGTTTGCTATCAAACTACTGGGTTCCCAAAGAATCGTGTTATTGGTCAATCAGGTGTGTTAGATACAGCCCGATTTAATACGTTTGTAGCACAGGAATTGAATATATCAGTTGAGGACATTTCTGGGTTTGTACTTGGTGGTCACGGGGATGATATGGTACCTTTAGTGCGTTTTTCTTATGCTGGAGGAATCCCACTGGACAAAATTCTCCCACCGCATCGGATTGAAGCAATTGTAGAAAGAACGCGTAAGGGCGGCGGTGAAATTGTCAATTTACTTGGACAAGGAAGTGCTTATTATGCTCCTGCTGCATCAATGGTCCAAATGGCGGAGGCCATACTTAAGGATAAAAAGCGCATTTTACCATCCATCGCTTATCTAGAAGGTGAATATGGCTATCATGATCTTTATTTAGGGGTTCCGACCATTCTTGGAGGAGATGGAATAGAAAGTATTATTGAGATCCCCTTAACTCCTGAAGAGAAATCTGCATTAGATAAATCTGCACAATCCGTTCGAAATGTTATGACTATTTTTAACAAGTAGTTCAAGTCTATTAATATTGTAAAATAAGGTTTACATTCTCCTACGAAAAATTTTCAGAAAAAGACCTAACAATTGTGGAAGTTCTAAATTTAAAAATGTTCTTAAAAGGGGACGATCTTATTGGAGAAAGAAAAGAACCATCTGCATAAAAGTCTGACGCCTATCCATTTATGGGGTATAGCAGTGGGTATGGTTATCTCTGGTCAGTATTTTGGTTGGAATTACGGGTTTGAGCAAGGGGGTACCATTGGCCTTGCTATTGCCGCACTCATAATTACTGTTTTCTATACGACGTTTATTTTTAGTTACTCTGAGTTATCAACCTCTATTCCACATGCGGGTGGTCCTTCGGCTTATGCTAGAAAGGCAATGGGGCCGTTTATGGGGTTTGTAACAGGGTTAGCCTGTTTGCTTGAATTTGTATTTGCTCCACCAGCAATTGCTGTTTCAGTGGGTGCATACATTAATTTCTTAGTTCCTAGCATTAATGCCGTCTATGCAACAGTCGGAATGTTTGTTTTGTTTATTTTAGTCAACCTCATTGGGGTAAAGGGAGCTGCAATTATTGAATTGGTAGCTACCATTATGGCACTTATTGGTTTAGCAATTTATTATGTAGCAGGGTTACCACATGTACAAACATCTAATATTTTTAATGAAACGGCCTTCTCAAATGGCTGGTCAGGGGTTATGGCTGCCATTCCATTTGCAATTTGGTTTTTCCTGGCTATCGAAGGAGGCGCCATGGCTGCAGAAGAGGTTCGTGATCCGAAGAAGGATATCCCGAAAGGATTCATCTCAGGAATTTTAACACTTGGTATTGCAACGGTTTTAACTTTATTTGTAACAGCGGGACTTGGAGGCGGGACCGGCAAACCTGCAGATTATCCACTTCCACAAGCCTTATCAAGTGTTTATGGTGAAGGTAGTATTATTCCAATCACGGTTGCAATTATTGGTCTCTTCGGTTTAATTGCGAGTTTACACGGAATTATTATTGGTTTCTCCCGCCAGACGTTTGCTTTGGCGAGAGCAGGTTACTTACCAAAATTCCTTTCTAACCTTTCAAAAAGAGGCGTACCGCACTGGGGTCTAATTGTACCAGGTGCAATTGGTGTTATTGCTGCAGGTTCTGCAAATTTCGCCAACGCACTCATAATCCTTTCTGTATTTGGTGCGATTACTATGTACTGTTTAAGTATGGTTTCATTATTTGTATTAAGAAAGAAAGAACCAAATATGGATAGACCATTCAAAGTAAGTTACCCAGTTGTACCAGCAATTGCACTTACATTAGGTGTATTTTCTTTCTTCTGTGTTGTTAAATACAGTGTTCTAACAACATCTTTACCATTGTTTGGAGTAGAAATTCCCTTAGGTTATGTTATTTTATCAATCTTTGGAGTGGCACTTGTCTACTATTTCTTAGTAGGTTCTAAAAACCTACGACCAATGTCCGAGGAATTCGTTTCCATTGAAGACGTCACTTCACATGAAGAATTAAAAGATGTTGCAAACAGATAAAATATAACTATTGAAAAGATTAAGCGGTCTCCTTAGGGGGGACTGCTTTTTTAGTAATCTATGATTCATAGTGAATATAATTAGTTTTTTTGGAATAATCATAGTAATAACTTGACCCAATTTGGTCTTAGTTCAAACCTTTTAGAAGGGGGTGAATGTGAATGGAAGTCGTAATTGGATTCGCTTTGGTGATCATTACACTTGTAGTTGGTTCAGCCATTGGTCTGAGAGCAAATAAAAATGTTAGAGCTTTTAATGAGGAAGAACATGAGATTTTCGTTGGAAGTGATGAAAAAGTCTAAGCACGAAAGGAGAAAAAGCTATGAAAAATAAAGATCAACAAATGCTGGCAGACAAAAAGCAGCTCAATCGTTATGGATATGCACAAGAATTACTTCGTGATATGGGTGGATTTTCAAACTTTGCCATTTCTTTTTCCATTATTTCGATTTTAACAGGTGCTGTTTCTCTATACGGCCATGGATTACTGTATGGGGGACCTGGGATGATGGGATTTGGTTGGACCATCGTTGCCCTTTTTGTATTGTTAATTGCGGCCTCTTTATCTGAACTCGCTTCAGCAATCCCAACAGCAGGGGCTTTATATCACTGGGCTGCTGCTTTAAAGGGCACGAGAATTGGCTGGTATACCGCCTGGATAAATTTAATTGGCCAAATCGGAATTGTAGCAGGAATCGATTATTCTGTCGCCTTATTTGCAGACCCACTCCTAGCAACTATTTTCAACTATTCTTCTACTGATACTACCATCTTAATAGTTTTTGGCATCGTCCTCCTTTTACACGGAATCCTAAACCATGTTGGCATTAAAATTGTTGCTAAATTGAATGATTTTTCGGCTTGGTATCATATGATTGTTGTTGCCATTTTAGTAGTGAGTCTTGCCTTTTTTACAAAAGATGGGCTACAGCCAATCGATTATTTATTCCAAGTGGGAACAACATTCTCGGATAAACCTTATTTTCTAGCCTTTTTAATTGGTTTGTTGCAAGCACAATGGACCTTTACAGGTTATGATGCATCTGCGCATACGATTGAAGAGACGGTTCACCCAAGGGTACGTGCACCATGGGGTATTTTCAACTCTGTCGCATTTTCTTTTGTATTTGGTTTTATCATGCTTTCATTTGTTACACTTTCAATTCATGATGCGAGTGGAGCGGTTAACTCTGATAATGCTTTCATCTATGTTATCAGCCAAGCATTAGGAGGTACATTTGGAAATATCGTTCTTTGGCTCGTTACATTTGCTATGTTCTTCTGCGGTCTCTCATCAATCACCTCGTTTTCACGCATGATGTATGCTTTTTCGCGGGATAAAGGTATGCCGTTTAGCAAGCACTGGGCAGAAATCAGCCGAAAATATCGTACTCCAGCAAAAGCCATTTGGCTCTCAGTTATTCTTTCTTTTGTCTTAGCCTTAATCGATTACATCACAAAGTTCATCAATCCAGACGTAGGTTACTCTACGATCGCGTTTTTAACGGCGGTGAGTGTAGTTGGTTTATATGTAGCTTACGGCATTCCTATCTTTCTGAAATTAAGGGCTGAATCAAAAGGGATATTCTTACCTAAACATTACGGTCCCTGGAGTTTAGGAAAATGGAGCAAACCAATTAATGTAATTAGTTTAATTTGGATTCTCTTTATTTGTATCATCATGGTAATTCCTCCAAATCAAATGGCTGCCTACGCGTTAGGAGGCATGTTTGTCATTCTAATCATCATGGATTTGGGTTATTACAAAAAGCATTTTAAAGGTCCTCAAGCTGCGTTAGAAAAATCAGTTGAAGAAATTAAAAGATTGGAAGAAGAATTCGAACATGAAAAACAATAAAAAATAGAAGAGCAGTGCCCAAATTGTATGGGTGACTGCTCTTTGTCTTAATGAAAGTGTGTTTTGTTTTTATTAGCATAGACTTTCTCTGCTATGAAACTGAGGGAAATCCCAATAATAAATGGAACTAATGAGCCTGTTTTAACGAATAATCCATTGGTGCTAACCTTATATTGATATTCGAACATTAACCATTCAATCTTAAAGAGATGTCCAATCGCATAAAATAGACCTGTTCCTAGTACAAATGTAGTAAAACCGACTAGAAATTTCTTAAACTTCATTTATTCACTCCTTTCATTGATGGTAAATATTCATTTATCACATGGGTGGCTCAATCTGTCCCAAGTGCTCTGTTAACAGCATCAAGAGCGTGAATAGATGTTGTATCAAATAACGGTACATTACAGTCTTCTTGTTTAACTAATAAACCAATTTCAGTACAGCCTAAGATGATTCCTTCTGCACCGTTTCTAATTAGATGATTAATGGTTTCTTTAAATGAAGATCTTGAAGAAGGGAGAATTCTCCCTAAGCATAACTCTTCATATATTATAGTATTAATCATTTCTCTTTCCGGCTTGTCAGGGATTAGTACTGTAAACCCTTGTTCTTTCAGACGAGATTTGTAAAAATCCTGCTCCATCGTATACCTGGTTCCTAGCAAGGCAATGGTCTTCATACCATGTTTTTTTATTTGGATTGCTGTTGCGTCTGCAATATGTAAAATGGGTATATTAATTTTTTCTTTAATGAGATCTATAACTTTATGCATGGTATTCGTACAAATCAAGATAAAGTCTGCGCCACCTTTTTCCAATCCTATTGCAGCATATGCTAATATTTCTCCCGCTTTTGCCCAATTCCCTTCAGATTGGCACTGTTCAATTTCAGCAAAATCGACACTGTATAGGAGGCATTGAGCTGAATGTAAACCACCTAATCTCCTCTTCACTTCCTCGTTAATCAGGCGATAGTATTCCGCTGAAGATTCCCAACTCATTCCACCTATTAACCCGATAATTTTCATAAGTTCCCCCCTTAATATACTTAATAATTATAATGACGATGAAAGGAGCATAAAGTTTCAGCTAATGTGAAACGTGTACTTCTCTATTTTTTACATTGGAAACAGGACTCACATAGAATTTTAATGTATTAAGAATAAATAGAAACATAATAGCAGGGACCATATAATGAAGGAGACTGGAAACTGCAGTTTCGTGCCCTGTTTCTTTGACGATAAAAAGAGCGCCCTTTTGAATTACCAACTAGACCAAAGAAAAGACCGTAGGCAATATTTAATCCATAATGAAGCCCTGTATCTGCCGAAATTGACCCAGTTCTATAGAATGCGAAAGTTAATGAAAGTCCTAAAATTATTGAAAAAATCATGTTGCTGAGACTAAACCCAGCATACCAATAGTCATCAAGTGCATAAATTAAAATACTTATTATAAAGATCCAGACAATATGAATCTTTCCTTTTAATAGATTGATTAGATAACCTTTGACAATTAAATCAATAATTAGTGATCCAACTAAATAACCAATGAAGACTTCCACTAAGGACATTATTAAATTTACAGGCCCGTGAATGCTTACTAACTCTAAGTCGCCAATGTAAAATTGTGTACCGAACATAATTAACCAAAACTCAAAGCCAATCAGAAAGCTGATGAAAAAGTTCTTTTTCCATCCAGGTTGAAATAGCATTCCGATTCCTTTTAATCCGTCTAGTCCCACCCATTTTGAAATATAGAAAGCTAACGGAAAGAAAAGGAAAATGGATCCAAATTGAAGATATGGATTTCCAAGCTGAACGGAAATTAAATTAAAATACAAATCTAATATAAGAAAACCGATAAAGCCTTTTAGGATGTTTTTAATTAGAATACACCTCCAATAAAAAAGGAATTAACTAGTTAATTTTACTCTATTTAAAGGTAAAATCAACCAATTCTTCCATTCCTTTAATCCCTTAGAATTCCGGCAAAAAAATAAAGAGGTGAATCCATCCAAGGATTCATCCTCAGTTCTTTTCTAAATGGATGTTTTAACGTCTGCGTACTCTTAATTGCCACATGTTTCCATTATCCCAATATGTTTTCGTTTGATGATTGCTACGAGAACTGTTTTGCCAACAAGATTTAATTTTAAAGCATTTGGTTGGATATCTTCTTGTAGTACAGCGATCTCTTGATGTATTTCGTCTAGTTGTGTGTCTACTTGAATGGCGAGTAGTTCTTCGACTAGAGGATGAAGTCTCTCTGTCACGGCTTGGTCCTCTGAACATAAAATCCCCAAAACCACCATGTCTTACCTCATCAGCTGCCCTTTGTATATTTTCTGATGAAAATTCACTCATTTTAGCACCTCCTTTAAAGATAGAAAAGGGAGTACGAATTTTATTTAAACTTTTACCTAAAAACCTCACTCTTCTTTTACCAATTTACGTTGGTGGAGCAATTTTTGTATGAGAAAAAGGCCTATCAAAGGAAAAATTCCTATCCAACCGTGACAACTTTACTTGGATATTCATACGAATAAAGGAAGGAGGAATAAAAATGGGCGAGGTTATAAAAGTACCAGAATATAAGCTTTTTATTAACCCAAATGACTTAAAGGAACTAAAAAGGGACATTTGGATTGAAGAACCTGTTCCAGCTCAGTTAACCATTGAAGGAAAGCGGTTTGAAATTGATTTAAGTTATCGGGGATCACATATACGAAATTTGCCCAAAAAGTCCTACCAGATAGGCTTCTATAAACCAGCGACCTATAGAGGATCGAAACTCGTGCATTTAAATGCTGAATATAAAGACCCCTCACTCATTCGAAACAAACTATCTTTTGACTTTTTTTCGGATATTCAAGTTTTAGCACCAAGGTCTCAACATGTTTTTTTGACACAGAACGGAAGACCAGAAGGGGTATACTTAGAAATTGAATCTGTGGATGAAAATTTCCTACGAAAAAGAAACTTAAATAATGGAAGCATTTTTTATGCACTTGATGGTGATGCTAACTTTTCCCTTATGAGTGAATTAGACAATGAAACAAAAAAATCACTAAGTTTGGGCTATGAGAGAAAATGGGGAGATCAACAAGATAATTATTATTTAGAAGAATTTATCTTTAAAATAAATACCATAGGACAAAGGGAATTTGAAGAAGAAATACAAAATTTTGTGGATGTTAATAAGTATCTTCGGTGGGTTGCTGGAGTTATATTTACTTCGAATTATGATGGTTTTGTTCATAATTACGCATTATATAGGAACAGTGATACGGGTTTATTTGAAGTTCTTCCGTGGGATTATGATGCTACATGGGGAAGGGATGTTAACGGAAAGACTATGGAAGCTGACTATGTTCCAATAGATGGTTTTAATACATTAACGGCAAGAATTTTAAACGTAGATCACTTTCGTAAGCAATATGTAAACATACTAAAAAAAATAATGAAACAGCAATTCACTCTAGACTATATGGTTCCCAAGGTGGAACGATTGCTTCAATTGATTAGACCATATGTCTTAAAAGACCCTTATAAAAGTAAACAAATGGAACAATTCGATAATGAAATGGATGTTATAAGAGAATATATAATTGAAAGAAGAAATTATCTAAATCGAATGATGGTCCGTTTAGAGTGAAAAATTGTAGCTTTTAATACATTGGAAAAATTTATATTTAGTTGATATATTTCTATTACGGAAATCCTTTTTCTGGAACCATCCAAATGACTGGATGGTTTTTTTCTCTGGTTTAGATGATTTGAAAGGAGAGTAGTCGTGAGTATTTTCTATGAATTACATAGAGACATTCCTAGAGAAGGTCCTGGAAACAATGAATCAACTAGGAAAGCATATAAAATTATTGAAAAGTACGTGTCGAAACCATTTATTTTAGACATTGGCTGTGGTCCAGGAATGCAAACGATGGAACTTGCTTCTTTAACAGAAGGAAGCGTCTTGGCAACTGATGTAAATGATGGATTTCTAGAAAGATTAAATGAGGTAGTAAAAAGAGAGGTTTATCACAAAAAATAACTATTGAAAAAGCTAACATGAAGTCGTTGCCTTATGATGAAGGACAATTTGATATCATTTGGTCAGAGGGAGCTATTTTCATCATCGGATTTGAAAAAGGTTTAAGGGAATGGAAGAAATACCTTTAAGAGAATGGG
This sequence comes from Bacillus sp. SORGH_AS_0510, assembly GCF_030818775.1. NCBI lineage: Bacteria > Bacillati > Bacillota > Bacilli > Caryophanales > Bacillaceae > Bacillus > Bacillus sp. SORGH_AS_0510. Next base: position 2,446,368 of record NZ_JAUTAU010000001.1, read on the forward strand.
ATAATTGTTGTTTCAGAGCTTTCCTGGATTAAAAATGACCTACCGAAAGAAGTGGAAGAGTTTTGGAGGAATGCCTATCCTGGGATGGACGGCATCAAGGAGAATAAGCAAAAAGCGGAAAAGATGGGCTATGAAGTTATTGAAACGTTTGTCCTGCCGGAGTCTGGCTGGTGGGATCATTACTATACTCCATTAGAGGAAAGAATTAGATTGTTCCGGGAAAAGTATCAAAATAATCAAGGGATATTAAACAGTTTATCAGAATTTCAAACCGAAATAGATTTGTATAGAAAATATCCTGATTACTACGGATATGTATTCTATCTATTAAGAGGGGACAGTCCCCCGTTGCGCTAAAGCGCCGGGGGACTGTCCCCTTATTTATTTTAGTTCTCTTTGTAAGGTAAAGTCACTTGTTTTGACGGAGTATGTTAAGTTCTGATCTTTCAGTTGTTTTTTCTTTTTTGTTTTTTTCTTTTTGGATATAATTCCTAATGCGTTTATGTCTAATGCTTCATCAAGTTCATTCTTAATCATATTGATAATGAGAATTAAGATAAAATAACAAGCAAGCGGGATTAGTACAACCCATGGTGACATGTAGAATTCACGGTAATTTTGGCCAACCAGACCGGCCCATTCCTTTGAAATGGAATTTAGAAGTGGTAAGCCACGAACTTCTTCCTTTGAAACTCCCCCAATGTATACCTGAAAGGCTCCTAAATACATCATAAGTACAAGTGTTCCTAGAAGCTGTTGGATAACCATCAATAAACCATATGAAGTCAAATACGGTTTAAACTGGGTCTTTAATACATGAAAATGATCTCCTCCCATTAAATATGAACATTGGATAAATGTTTTCTTTTTTAATTCATCAACAATATCTACAGTCATAAACAAAACGGAAGGAATCCCCATTATGACTAGAATAATAATCTGATAGATCATTACACTATAAATGGAATCTTTAATATAAGTAGTTGAAACTGGGTACATAAGTACTAAAGTAATAAGAATAGGCGGTACTAAATTGAATACAACCAGAAAATCCTTTACTAGCGGCAGCAAACGTTTGAACCATAAGGAAAATAATAATCCGAATATGCTGCCAAGTAATACTCGAAAAAGGGTAACACCAAAAGCAGTTAATAAAGTAAATTTTGCACCATATATCATCATATACAGTATATCCGCACCATTCCGATCAGAGCCTAAGAGGTAATGAGAGGATGGTGGAATCGGCGGTACCCCTATTAAATTTCCTTTTTTATCATATAGATAGGTCACTTTATTAAAATCCGCAGGGCCATAGTATGGATACAGTAAACTGGCAAATAGAATAATACTTAGAATGGATAATCCAATAACGGTCTTTTTATATTTTTTAAATTTCATATCGTACTTGTTCCTTTTCTATTTCTTGAGCTCATCACTATCTTAGCAATCATATTAGCGATAATAACAGGTACAGCAAAAAGGAGAAATCCAAAAACAAATGAGATGGCTCTTGTACCATACATAGAGCGTAACACATCCACATACCCGTGTATGTTAAACAAGTATTCCACTACTATTATACTAGATAAAAGGAACCAAATTATCGTTCGTAAATGAATGAGTAATAACGGAAGAACGTTCCGGATTATATGTTTTACATAAATTGTTCTTAATGGCGTACCTTTTGCTATTGCAAATAGTACATAATCTTGTTGTTCTTCGTTCGCAAACTCTTTTAATAAAAATTGTACTAAGAAAATAGTAGGTACAAAACTAACTATAACAATTGGCATGAAATATGGCTCGGTATAATTCCCTCCATAAAGCTGAAATAATTTAATATGAAATGTTTTATATAAATAAATGACTAAATACTGTAATAGGAAGACGATAAGTAAATCAGGTGCTGTAGTAGTGAAATCTATAAATCCGCTTAACCGTTTTCGAACGGTTAAAGGTAGTAACATAATTGTGGTGGACACGATAAACCCAAATACTATTACTACCAGAAGGGAAACAGACAATATAGTCATAGTATAAATATATTTTTTCATTCCATCGTCTTCAAAAAATCTTAATATGTATGGATATTGTTCGAATTGGAACAACCAGGATAAGTTATTTTGCACATATTCTTTGTATTGGCTAAAATGAAATTCAATATTTTTGTTATTTACATTGAAGACCAATAGAATGGGAATGTTTAATAAAAAGATAAAACCAGCTATCATCGCTAGTAATCTAACTGGAAGATAGGCAATTTTTTTAATCACACACACTCATTCCTTTCTTAATATTTTTAATTGTAAGGATAAATATATACTACCTTTCGACGAATTTCCACAATATTGTAAAAAAAGAGTCTCAGCCCTGTTGAGACGCTGACACTCGTTCAGTAATATGCTAAGTCATTTCTTTTTGTAAGGTAAAGTCTGCAGCAACAATTGTGGTTTTGCTCGAGCCTTGTTTTTCTTGTGACTTTTTGAACTTCTTCTTTTTTGTTTTATAAGCTAATGAGTTAATATCCCAAGCTTCTTCTAGTTCTTTTTTTATCATGGTTACAATTAAAATAAGAATAAAATAACATATTAAAGGGGTAAAGACCAGGTAGGGAGTGCGATAAAACTCATCAAAGTTTTGCCCAATAAGTCCAGCCCATTCTTTTGAGTTTGAATTAAAAAGTTCTAATCCACGTACATTGTCTTTAGAAATTCCACCGATATAAATTTTATAGATTCCAAGGTACATAATAAGGATAAAGGTATTCAGTAATTGCTGGATACCGATCAATACCCCATAAGACGTTAGGAATGGTTTGATTTGTCTTTTTAATACATGAAAATGCGTTCCGCCCATCAAGTAAGAAGTAAGGATAAACGATTTCTTGCTTAGTTCCTCGATAATTTCTGAAGTAGTCACTATAACAGAAGGAATTCCTACAATAGCTAGGACCACAATTTGGTATAGCATAATACCATATATTGCATCTTTCATATAGAAAGAGACCCTACCCATAAGAACTAGGGTAATAATTATAGGCGGTACTATTTTATAAACTAAAAGGTAATCTTTAACAACCATTAAAAGAGGTTTAAACCATAATGAAAATATAATACCTAATATTCCACCAACAAAGACTCTTAATATGGTTACGCACAATGCTATTAAAATGGTAAATTTCGCACCGTAAAGTATCATAAGAAGAATACTTTCACCATTTCGGTCTGTACCTAACAGGTAATAGGATGAAGGAGGTATGGGTGGGACACCTACTAGGTCTCCTTTATTGTCATACAAGAAATAGATTTTATCGAAATCACTTGGACCGTATAAAGGATAGAGAAGACTTACAATTAGTACACATAATAAAAAAGATGAACCCCAAATTGTCTTTTTATATTTTTTCATATACTAGGTGTTTCCTTTCTGACCATAATAAGTTTTACTACATAACCAACTGCGCTCACAATAACAAGAGGTAGGGAGAAAAGGAGAAGTCCTACTACAAAAAGAACCACCCTGGTCCCGTACATATATGTAAGAGCAGCGCTATAGCCTTTGATATTTAGAATGTGTTCTATCACGTAAATACTCGAAAGCAGAAACCAGACTATGTATTTTAAATGAATGAGAATTAATGGAATAATATTTCTGAAAATATGTTTGATATAAATTGTTCTTAATGGAAGACCTTTCGCCTTTGCAAACAAGACATAATCTTGAAGTTCTTCTGAAGAATATTCTTTTAAAATCAGCTGTGATAAAAAAAGTGTTGGAACAAAAATCACTATGAATATTGGTACAAAGTATGGTTCTGTTTCCACACCTCCATATAGTCGAAAAAGCCTAAAATTGTACGTTTTAAATAGAAAGAATACAAGGTACTGTATTAAAGCGATAATAAGCAAATCTGGTACTGTCGTGGAGAAGTCTATAAAACCTTTAAACCGCTTTTGGATAGATAATGGTAGGAGCATGATGCCTGTTGCGATGATCAAACTGAGAATGATTACTATCAATAGTGCAATACCTAGTAACGACATGGTATACAGATATCTATGGATGCCGTCTCCTTCAAAGTACTGTAAAATCCAAGGATATTCATTTGTATGTGTAAACCAACTTAAGTTACTTACTACATATTCCTTAAAAAAACTAAGTCTAAATTCAATTTTTAACTGATAAGGATTAAATGTTAATAAGATAGGTAAATTCACAGCAGAAATAAAACCTACTAATATCACTATGAAACGAATGGGTAAAAATATCTTCTTAGTATACAAGGTTTTCAACTCCTTCATTCATGATTTCCCGCAATAACAAATATATCTTAGAAAAAAAGAGAATTCCACAATTTTGAAAATTTTATAAATATAGCCTGAAAGCATGTAACTATCTACTTGGATTTTACGTCTATTAGGAAAGCGAAAGAATTTGAAATTAAAAACTTTAACAAAGGATGTTGTTATGAAAGGGTTAAGGATAATTAAAAGATTGTTTTTCCTCATGATCCAGTGCTTTGTAGGGGTTGAAGTTCTTATAATAATATCTGTATTCCCGGAATTATTTAAAAATTTAACTTTTAATGGAACAAAATTTCTGCAGGCTGCTTATGACTTGAATGTGAAACTGTTTACGTTTGGGGATTTTATGTTGAGGGATCAGAAGAACTCTGTATTTCCTGTTATTTTTTATAAATACTTTGATTCGATGAAGATGTTAGCTCTAAGTTTTGTGGTAGCATGCGTAATTGCCTTTATTATTGCGTATGTCGGTCTTATTTTCTTCAAAAATAAAATAAAGTATATTAAAAGCTTTCTAGAAATCCTCGAGTCTATTCCAGATTTAATGCTTATTTTGTTACTGCAATTTGCGGTTATCATGGTTTATAAAAAAACAGGTATTAAACTGGCACGAGTTGTGACGCTAAGTGAAGAGGCCATTCTTCTGCCTGTTATCAGTTTAAGTGTGCCTATTAGTTTATACATAACAAAAGTACTGATTCATTACATTGAAGAAGAATTAGAGAAACATTATGTCATGCTGGCGAAGGCAAAGGGATTTACCTTTTCGTATATTCTAAATGTCCATGTCTTAAGAAATATAGCTGACGGAATGTTTGGGACATCGAAAACGATTTTCTGGTCTATGCTTTCTACACTATTTGTCATTGATTACTTGTTTAATATGAATGGTTTGCTTCGAGTGATGTTAACAGCTACAGATCCATTTATTATCGGGTGTATTCTTATTTTCATACCATTTTTTCTCATTTATCGGATTTATGAATGGGTAAGTTTTGATAGCAGAAAGGATACACAATAACATGCTGGTATTTTTGGTGAAAAGGAAAAGATTCCTTATCAGTGCTTTGTTTCTCATTACATTATTTACTGGAAGTATTTTGAATACTATTTTAAATGATGGTCAGATCAGGCAGGTGAAATTTCATTCAGATGAGAAGGGAAATATTGTGGACCACCCCCCATATGCACCTTTTACTGAATATTTATTTGGTTCGGACGTATTTGGCTATGATTTAGGACAGATGATGGTCGAGGGAGCGAAATGGACGATAGGTATAACTCTTACAATTGTTATACTCAGGCTGTTATGTTCCTTAGTGTTGGCTGCATTCATTTATTCTGTAAACAATAGGGTTTATAACGGTATAAAAATTCTCTTTGAACCATTTTCGGTTGTGCCGCAAACGATTATTGCTTACTTTATTTTATTCAGTGTTTTGTGGATGCCATCTGATGGATTTCATACTCCCTTTTGGTTACGAGCATTCTTCCAAGTCTTTATTTTAGTCGCAATTGCCATTCCCAACTTAACAATTCACATATCAAGTGAAATGCGACATGTGGAAAGGGAAGATTTTATCGAAGTTTCCAAAACCTTAGGTTCAAGTAAGCCCTATATCTTTTTTAAGCATATTATTCCTCATGTGTACGAAAAATGGATCATTTTATTTGGGCAACAATTTATTCAATTGTTGCAGCTTCTTGCTCATCTAGGATTTATGCAGCTGTTTTTTGGTGGCACACACTATGGGGACCCCGATCAGGATATGCCTCCTCGGACAATTTCCTATGAGTGGTCTGGTGTGATTGGCGGAGATATCAGTTATCTTTACTCACCGCACTCGTGGATAGTCCTAGTGCCAATTGGGTTCTTTATAGTCACAGCCATATGTGTAGCACTAATGAATCAATCTCTCCAAGTTTATTTTGAACATAAAACATTGCTAAGGTTAAAGAAAAATGCACAATAATCGGTTGTTTAAGTAAGCAGATTAGAAAGGATATCCAACATGGTCTTTTTATTAAAAAGAAAACGGTTCCTTATTAGTTTTATATTTCTTTTAGCATTGTTAACAGGTAGTATTCTAAATACCTTATTGAATGATGGGCAAATCAGACAGGTGAAATTTCATTCAGATGAAAAGGGGAATATTGTGGATACGCCCCCCTATGCACCTTTTACCCAATATGTATTTGGGTCTGACCGATATGGATATGATCTCGGTCATCTGATGGTGGAGGGGGCAAAATGGACTATAGGAATTACGATCACAATTGTTATTCTTAGGATGGTATGTTCCATTGTGCTAGCATCCTTCATTTTTTCTGCAAATAATCGAATTTATAACAGCATTAAAACTATTTTTGAACCATTTTCGGTTGTGCCGCAAACGATTATAGCTTATTTTATTTTGTACAGTGTTTTATGGATGCCACTTGACGGCTTTCATACTCCCTTTTGGTTACGAGCATCCTTTCAGGTTTTTATATTAGTAGTTATTACTATTCCGAGCTTAACTATTCATATATCGAGTGAAATGCGGCAGGTGGATAAGGAAGATTTTATTGAAGTATCAAGAACACTTGGTTCTAGTAAACGGTATATCTTTTTTAAACATATAATTCCTCACGTGTACGAAAAATGGATTATTTTATTTGGTCAACAATTTATTCAATCATTGCAGCTTCTTGTCCATCTTGGATTTATGAAACTCTTTTTTGGAGGAACCCACTACCCGGATGATGACACGCCTCCTCGTACAATCTCCTATGAATGGTCTGGTGTAATTGGAGGAGATATCAGTTATCTTTACTCTCAGCAGCCTTGGATTGTTTTAGTGCCAATTGGCTTCTTTATTGTCACTGCTATAAGTGTAGCTCTAATCAATCAATCAATTTCTTCTTATTTCGAACATAAAGCGATGGTTCGTGTAAACAAAAGATAAGAAAAGGAGATTATTAGGAAAGGAGGAGAATAAAGTTATATAAAAGGGGAGTGAGAAAATGCTACGAAATGTTATCGTGGTGAGGGATGATGAAGAAAGCGTGAAACAAGCCATAAGAGAAATCCTGCGTTCAAAAAATAAGGGTCATGAGGTGGCACTTGATTTAACGAGAATCAAAGATAAAGCAAGGAAGACGGAAATTATGAAGCGGTTAACAAAATATTAAAGGAGGTTATCTTAATAAAGATACCTCTATTTTTTTGTTTAAGAGTGGGTATTTTGAACTATTCTCAAATTTTGCAAATATTATTAAAAATTTATTGTTATATAAGCATAATTTCATTATACTTTAGTAAACCGAACTATTCTTACAATTTTATACATAGTTACCAATACAAAAGTTTATTGATATATTATTGTAAAATCATGGTATTCCATTGGGCAACAGGGGGTTTTTTGTGAATGATGGAGGAGATTTCCATTGGCATCTTAGATGTGTTTTTTATTTTCTTATTATGTATTGTAGTTATTTTTTGCATTATTACCACCAAAAGGTTCTCTAAACAAAAAAAACAACTTCAATTAAATGAACAGTACTATAAATCTTTGTTTGAACAAAACCCAGACGTAGTGATTACCTTCGACTTAAATGGAATGTTTATTAGTGCGAATAAAGCTGTATCTACCATATTTGGCTATTCACTTGATGACTTGATTAATAAACCATTTGTCCCCCTTATTGTGCCCAATGACTTGGAGAAAGCATTATTTCAATTTAATTCAGCGGTAAATGGCAAATCTACTAATTATGAATGTTCCGTATTTGATAAAAGTGGAAAGCAAAGGAAGATAAACGTAACCAATATACCCATCTATTTAAGTAAAAAAATTACAGGTGTCTATTCTATTATAAAAGACATAACTGAACATAATAGTGCCCAAATTAATCTTATAGAAGCCGAGGCAAAATATAGGAGTCTTGTAGAAAATTCACAAGTTGGGGTTTACATTTTACAAGGCGGTAAGATTGTATATGTGAATCCACGATTATGTGAGATGACAGGCTATGCGTACAATGAATTCATTGGATTCAATCTAACAAACTTAATTTTACCAGAGGATTTACCATCAGTTCAGGAAAATGTTGAAAAGCTGTTTACCAATGAAATGATAAGTATGACTGATCAATTTAGAATAGTTTGTAAGGATAAAAGAATTGTTTCTCTAGAAGTATTCGGATCAAAAATTGAATATGAAGGAAAAGATGCAATAATTGGAACGATTATTGATATCACTGATCGAAAAAATACCGAACAAATGATTAAACATATGGCTTACCATGATCAGTTAACCGACCTTCCCAATCGATATTTGTTAAGGGAAAAGGTAGATGAATTAATACGAGAATCAAGTGAAAATAATAACGTATTTGCCATATTGTTTCTCGATTTAGATCGTTTTAAAATCGTCAATGATACAATGGGGCATGAAATAGGCGATAAATTACTTATTGAGGTCTCCGCAAGATTAAGAGATTGCTTAGATGAGAAAGATATTATATCCAGATATGGAGGAGATGAATTTACGATTCTTCTTCCACAGTCTAATGTCGACCAAGCAAGGGAAGTAGCAAAAAGTATTTTAACTAGCTTATCTAACCCGCTGCAACTAAATTATCATGAAGTCTTTGTTACACCTAGTATAGGAATCAGCATGTTTCCTGACCACGGGTTTACATATGATAAGCTCATTAAACATGCAGACTTAGCAATGTACTTTGCAAAAAGCTTAGGGAAAAATAACTTTCAATTTTACAGCGATGATCTAGTAGACCAATCACAATACGAGTTAGATTTAGAAATCAAGTTGAGGAAAGCATTGGAACGGAATGAGTTTATCTTATACTACCAGCCGCAATTCAATCTACATACCAATCAGATTATAGGAGCGGAAGCGTTAATTCGTTGGGAACACCCAGAAAAGGGGCTGATCTCACCCGCAGAGTTTATCCCAGTAGCTGAGGAAACAGGTCTTATCATCCAATTAGGTGAATGGGCATTAAGGACTGCTTGCTACCAAAACAAGAAATGGCAGGATGAGGGTTTGCCACCTATTACGATCGCGGTCAACATATCTGCTAAACAATTCTTTCAATCAAACTTAGCTGAAATCGTCGAGAAGATACTTTTTGAAACAGGTCTTGAAGCAAAGTATTTAGAGCTTGAAATAACAGAAAGTATGACGATGGACGTTGACCGTGCCATAACAACGCTGGTGAAATTAAAAAAAATTGGTGTAAAAGTAAGTATGGATGACTTTGGCACAGGGTATAGTTCCCTTAACTATCTAAAACGGTTTCCAATTGATAAACTAAAAGTAGACCAATCCTTCATACGAGATAGTACAACAGACCCGAATGATGAGACTATTGTAAAGACGATCATTGCGATGGCCCATAACTTAAAACTACAGGTTATCGCTGAGGGAGTGGAAACAAAAGAACATGTTTATTTTCTACTTGAACAAAAATGCACAGAAGCACAAGGGTATTTTTTCAGCAAACCAGTCTCCACCGAAGAATTCGAAAAAATTTATTTTATAGCGGAAAATCAAAGGTAAGATTAAATCTACATACTAAAAGGCAATGATTTTAAGTAATGAAATCATTGCCTTTTTTCCTGTTTTTTCTATTATTGACTCAACCGTTTGAGTACTTTTTCTACAAAGTTTGCATGATTAATATCTAAATCCAATATTTCATTTCTAAAGGATTTAAAACGCCCGTCCGCTACTTCCAGTGTAAAGTACCCTCTTGGACTTAATAGGTTAATATCACCAATAATATTTTTCCCACGTTCAGGATCAAATAAATGTACTAAGTTAGGGTTGCTTGGATGTGGTCTGAACATACACCCTTGTTCCACGCAAACTCTTACAATATTACGTACCTTCGGATGAGTGATACTCTCAATTTTCTTATTAACTTCAGTGCTGACCATATTGTATCCTCCTTTCCCATCTTAAAAAAATATGAGGGTAGAGGGTGTTTCATTCCTCTTTATGAATTTAGTTGTCAGAAACTTTAGTCTTCATGTGCGAGGGATTTAATGATAAACTATTAAAAAATCATAAATCGAAGCGAGGACAAAATGATAAAAGCCATTTTTTTTGATTTAGATGATACGCTACTTTGGGACCAAAAAAGTGTAAAAGAAGCCTTTGCAGCAACATGTAGATTAGCAGTGGAAAGGTATGCCATTTCTGCAGATCAACTTGAGGAAGCTGTTCGTGAAGCAGCTAGAAACTTATATTCTTCCTATGAAACGTTTCCGTTTACACAAATGATTGGGATTAATCCTTTTGAAGGGTTATGGGGGGATTTTTTAGATGATACGGAAGAGTTTAAGAAAATGAAAGAAATTGTACCCACCTATCGAAAAGATGCGTGGACATTAGGATTATCAGCAATGGGTATCGATGATTCTGAATTAGGGGTTGAGTTAGCTGAACGCTTTCCCCTGGAGCGGCGTAACCACCCATTTGTCTATGATGAAACGTTTAAAATTCTAGATGGATTAAAGGGAAACTTTCAACTTCTTCTATTAACAAACGGATCCCCTGATCTTCAAAATGCGAAACTAGCTATAACACCTGAGTTAATTCCTTATTTTGATCATATTGTTATTTCCGGTGATTTCGGTCGAGGAAAGCCGGATCCTTCAATTTTCGAGCATGCCTTATCACGTATGTCTTTGAAAAAGGACGAAGTTCTAATGGTTGGTGATAACCTTATGACCGATATACTTGGCGCGAACCGTGCAGGGATAAAAACAGTTTGGATTAACCGGCATGATAAACAAAGAAATGAAGTCATTCCTACATTTGAAATTAAACATTTGGAAGAACTATATCCTATTTTAGAAGAATTAAAAAGAAGCTAAAAAAATGTATTTAAAGAGGACACTGCCATAATATGTGAGCAGTGTCTTTCATTATCAGGAAAATCACGAGCTATGTTCTTAAAGTTTTCACATTTATAACTATAACAATGATGTTAATCACTTTCAGCTTCATATCTAAATGGTAAGTTATTAATGCGATGCCTTTAACAACAGTATTTAGCAACAGTGAAGGAGAGTCCTGAAATGAGTGAAATGATTAATAATCGTGAACAACTAATGTCTAAAAATACAGACCGTCTTACCATATTAAAAGGGATCTTCCAAGACCTTCATAACGGAAGAAATTTAGATGAAGTAAAAGCTCATTTTGATGGGTTGATAGGGAAAATTACATTGGATGAAATCACACAGCTCCAACATGAATGTTCAGAGGGAAGTATTCCAAAAGATAAGTTAATGCGTATCTATCAGGAACATAGTGCCCTATTTCAAGGTTCAATTGAAATAGAAAATAATTCGAAAAAGCCAGAGGATCTACCAGGGCATCCGGTTCATACGTTTAAACTGGAAAATAGAGAAATTGAAAAACTGCTTCAACAACAAGTTCAAGTCCATGTGGATGAGTTTGTAAGAGACGATTCATCTGTAAACATTTACCATCTACTACAGGATTTGAACCTCTTATTAGACATTGATAAGCACTATAGTCGTAAAGAGAACTTACTATTTCCTTATTTAGAAAAGTACGGTATCTTTGGACCGACTACAAATATGTGGAGAATTGATGACTTTATTCGCGATGCTATTAAAGAAGCAAAACAAAAATTAGCCAGCTATCAAGGTGAAAGGCAGGAGATCCTTGGGGTCCTGAATTTTGTTATCGAAGAAGTAACTGGAATGATTTATAAGGAAGAGAACCTCCTTTTTCCAATGGCTTTAAAAAATTTATCTGAAGATGAGTGGATAAAAATTGCTCATGAAAGTGATGAGATAGGCTTTTGTTTAACAGGCCCTGATGAAGAATGGAAACCAGAGAGAAAAGCCTTAGCCGAGAATGCTATAACCGAAGGCTATGTTAAGATGGAAACAGGAATTTTATCTTTAAAGCAATTAGAACTGCTTTTAAACCACTTACCAGTTGATATTACATTTATTGATCATGAAGATGTCGTCCGTTATTTTTCCCACGGAAAAGAAAGAATTTTCGCCCGTACAAAAGCTGTCATCGGACGTACAGTTCAGAATTGTCATCCGCCACGAAGTGTGCATGTGGTAGAAGAATTATTGGCAGATTTTAAAGCTGGGATAAAAGACAGTGAGGATTTCTGGATCAAGTTCCGAGATAAATACGTATATATACGTTATTTTGCTGTACGGGATGAGAAAGGAAGCTACATGGGTACACTAGAATTTACCCAGAATATTGATCCGATAAAAGCTATTGAAGGTGAAAAGAGAATCCTCTCCTAAAAAATGGAGAAAGTAAAAAAAGGTCTCATCGGATAATGATGGGACCTTTTGTCTGTAAAAACTCATTTGTTCGTAGAAGTGTAACTTTATTCCTGTTTTTTGCGACTATAGTGCTGAAAACAAAAAACATGATAAATAAGGGGATAAGAAAATGGCAAACAAAAAAATATATTTTGTCATAAGCACCGCTATAGTATTCGGACTTTTAACAGGCTGTGGAACAAGTACAAAGACGAATGGCATCAATGGTGGAACGAAAACGGAAAATCAAAAGAAAGAAAAAGTGACGGCAAAATTTATTCCTTCACTTGAAATAAAAGAGGATAACCATGACATGATGGTCAAATATACAGTTAAAAATATATCCGGCAAAAAACAGACACTAACTTTTTCTAGTGGGATAAAGGCTGACTTTATTGTATACGATCAGAATGGAAAAAAAGTTAAACAATATTCAGAGGAAGTTTCCGTAACACAAGCTACGGAAGAAATCACTTTAGATAATAAAAAAGAAATGGAACAAAAATTTACTATATCTGATCTTCTGAATGGTCAGTATAGATTGGAAGTTTTTCTAACTTCAAAAGAGGAAAAGGCACAGACAGACGCAGAATTTATAGTAAAGAATTCTATTTATATTAATGGTTCAGGTCAGTATGTAGGACAAATGGATCCTCATACAATAGAAGTAAACGTTGATGGAAATAAAACCGCCTTTCAATTATCCGATGAAGCGATCAAACAATTAACATCGATAATAGAAGGTGACAAGATTTCGTATATCTATTCAGAAAAGGAAAGCGGTCAAAAAACAATTGAAAAGTTTAACATAGAAGATTAGGTAAGTATTAATCCATCAAATTCCCCACATACAATGGAGGGAGTTTGGTGGTTTTTTTATTTGAAGAATAGTTTAACATAGATTTCCTACTGAAAAATAAATTAGCAACAATTTATCTAGGTCTTATTAGAGGAACGCAGTTAATTGTACAAAGGGTCAGAAACCTATTATGTCTGACCCTATTATTATTCAAATTATTGAATTATCAGAAAAATAGGATTAAAGACATATGAATAGTGGATATAAAAAGTAGGAAAGGCCTATTCTTATGGAAATATTGGAGATGAGATAATAGCATTAAGTAAGCGTTTTCTATTTCATTTTGTGCAAACGTTTGCCTTGTTTTATCATATTTTGGGGAGGAAAAAGCATGAAAGGTAGATCACGGAAGGTAATCAGTTATTTAGCACTTTTAGCGTTAATTGTGCAAACGATTGCAGGCACGACTTTTTTTCATCCGTTGCCTACGAAGGCTGACGGAAGAGTAATAACACTTGTCGGTAACCTACAGGATGAACTGGGCGGTTCAGGTGAATGGAACCCAGCAGATCCTGCGACACAAATGACGCTACAAGAGAATGGAAAGTACTTGTTAACTGGTACACTGCCCGCAGGAAGCTATGAGTATAAAATTGCTATAAATGGTGCATGGGATGAAAACTATGGAGTGAATGGAGTTCCTGGGGGAGATAACTACAAGCTATCTCTAGATAAGGAACAGAAGGTTACGTTCCTCTATGATGATAGCACCCATCGTGTAACGGTACCGATAGAATTGCCGGATGATCAAAAACCTAGAATAGTAGGCGATATACAGCCAGAACTTAATGCAGGAGGAGAATGGAAACCAGCTGAGTCTACTGCTATATTGCAAGATGAGGACCATGATAATGTATACACTTACACCGCAAAGGTTCCTAAGGGGAAGCATGAATTTAAAATTGTCCTTGGAACCAACTGGGAGGTACCTGCCTATCCTACTAATAACTTTGTATTAAACATCTTAAAGGAGGCAACGGTGACGTTCTTTTACAACCATGATACAAAAGAAGTTTACACTGATTATGATCCCGGATTACCTGACGGCAGTGTCCAAGGAGACAAGCTCTACCATAATACATGGGATACAGCATTCCGCTCACCATTTGGTGCTGTAAAAGTGGGTGACAAAGTCAAGCTGCGACTACAAGCGAAGAAAGGAGATTTAACTGGGGCTAAGGTGCAGCTAAAAAACTATAATACTGGTAATACCATCACTGTAGATATGGAGTATGCCGGTTGGATGGATCAAAAGGGGAGACAGGTCGAGTTTTGGGAAGCAAACATTAAACCAGAAGATAAGGGAGTATATGGATATAAGTTTATTGCCCGAGACGGCGAAGGACAAAAAGAGTATGGAGAAGACGTTCAGGAAGGTGGAAAAGGTACGGCTTCTGATTCAAACGCATCTTTATTCCAGCTTACCGTATATGACCCTTCATTTAAAACACCAGATTGGATGAAGGAAGCGGTTGTATATCAGATTTTTCCAGACCGCTTTAACAATGGGAACAAAAAGAATGACGAAGCAAAGAAAAATGCCCGTGGTGATGAACCTATTGAGCATAAAAAGTGGAATGACTTGCCTGATAATCCTCGATTAGATGGGACAGAAGGGTATGAAGGTGATGCCATTTTCTCTAATGATTTCTTCGGTGGGGATATTTCAGGCATTCAAAAGAAATTAGATTATATCCAGTCACTGGGTGTTAACACACTCTATTTGAATCCAATTGCAGAGGCAGCATCAAACCATAAATATGATGCAGCAGATTACAAAAATGTTGATCCAATGTTTGGTACACCGGAAGAATTTAATGCATTTACCAAAGAATTAAAGAAACGGAAAATGCACTTGATTTTAGATGGCGTATTTAACCATGTAGGGGACGATTCCATTTATTTTGATCGATATGGGAAATATCCAACGGTGGGCGCTTATGAGTACTGGTCAGCTATTTACGATCTTGTTAATAGTGGAGCTTCAGAAGCAGATGCAAAAAAACAGGTAAGAGAGAAATTTATTGCTGATGGACAAACTTTTAGTCCATACGGTTTTGAAAATTGGTTTAATATTCAAAATGAAAAGGTGGATGGCGTCTATAAATATCAGTGCTGGTGGGGCTATGATTCGCTCCCGGAAATCAAATCAGTGCCTGGTAAAGCGGTAGATTATCCATCAGAACTAAATAATAAATCATTTGCGGATTACATTATGTATGATGAAGATTCAGTTGCCAAGTCATGGATAAAAAATGGTTCTTCTGGTTGGCGATTAGATGTTGCTAATGAAGTGGACCCTGAGTTTTGGCGTGAATTCCGTAAAGAACTCAAAACAGGTAAAAAAGATGAGCCTTTAATTCTCGGTGAAATTTGGGATGATGCTTCACAATATTTTCTTGGAGATTTATATGATTCGGTTATGAATTACCGTTTCCGAGGTGCGATGATTGATTATTTAAAGTCCGGAAATGCTGAAGGTGCTGAAAATCAACTGAATGCGGTCTATGAGGACTACCCAAAAGAAGCATTTTATGCCCTTATGAATTTAATGGGCTCTCATGATACAGCACGTGCAGCGTTCGTGCTAGGAAATGGAACAGACTCCTATGAAAGAGCAGAATTTGATAAGAACTATAACCCTGAACTAGGGATTAAACGGTTAAAGCTCGCTTCCATCTTACAAATGGGCTATGCAGGTGCCCCTACAATCTACTATGGTGATGAAGCTGGTGTCACAGGTTCAAAGGATCCAGATGACCGTCGTACTTATCCATGGGGTAATGAAAACAAGGAATTAATTAAACATTATCAAGCAATAGGAAAAGTAAGAAATGATTATCATGAATTATTTAGTTATGGAGACTTAAAGCATCTATATGCCAAAGGTGATGTGCTTGCATTCTCCCGTTCAGATAAAAAGAATGTTGCTTTAGTGCTTACAAACCGTAGCAATCAAGAAAAAACGGTAGATTTGAATGTGGCAGATTTGATAATTAATGGGATTAAATTCACAGACCAACTTGATAAAAAGTATTCTACTGTTTCTAAAGATGGAAAGTTGAGCGTGACAATTCCTGCCATGAGTGGCCGTATGCTTGTGTCCGATAAGGGACAAAACTTAAAGCGTCCTGCTGTAATAACAGACCTATCTGCTGTAGAAGGAAATCATACTGCTACACTTAAGTGGGAGGGCGATGCGAAAAAGTATGCGGTTTACCAAACAACAATTTCCGGCGCTTTTTATCAAAAAGTAAAAGAAACTTCTAATAATACAGTGATCATTGACGGTTTAGATAATGGGCGAAAATATTATTTTGCTGTGGCAGCCCTTGATAAAAATGGAAATGAATCCGAAAAGGTTGAGACTAAAGCAGCTGTTATTCCACATGTGGCGTTAACTTTTAACAATTATAAGATTGATCAAGTGACATCTCTTGTACCAGGGATTATAGATCTCTCCCAGCCAGTAACGGTTACAGCAAACTTTTTTGTTAAAGGGGAAACAGAATCAGATCAAATGGAAGGGTTGCAAGCGAAGCTTGAAGTAAAACAACCAGGAAGCGAGAAGTGGACATCAATTAGGGCTGTATATGTAAATCAGCATGAAACATCGAATGTGTTTAGTGCCAACTTCCTTCCTTTTAATGTAGGAACTTATGAGTATCGTTTTGCTTTCTCAAATGATTTAGGGCTTAGTTGGGTTACAAGTAAATCGATGACTGTAAACTTTACTATGGGAGACGATACAATTGCTCCCGCTGAAAAGGTAACTCTTGAACAGCCACAACAAGAATCTGGTCAGGTCAACCTTTCTTGGAATTTGGTGGGCGAGAATGACCCATATTTGGTGGCAATTGTGCGTGACGGTGAAATGATTGATCAGTTGTTTGACCTTACAAAACATGCTTATCGAGATATCAATGTAACTAACGGAAAAACGTATACGTATGAAGTTCGGATATACGATAAAGCCGGAAACGTAGTAAAATCCAATACAGTAACCATCAAACCAGAGTTAGTTACTGTGAAAGTAACGTTTAAAGTGAATGCACCCGCCTATACACCTCAAGGCATTTATATTACAATGCCGGGAAGTAAAAATGGCTGGAATACAGGTGCTTGGCAGATGACTCGCGCAGGAGCAGTCACCAACGATTATGAATATACGGTGGAAGCACAGGAGGGTGAAGTACTAACTTACAAATACGTGAAAAATGGTACCTGGGATCAAGAAGGTCTACCCGATCATACTGCAGCAAACACATCAGATGATGACATCAGCTATTATGGATATGGAGCACAGGGCACTGATCTTTCAGTAGTGGTAACTAACCAAGGAGGTAATCAAATGGTGGTACAAGATAAAATTGTTCGCTGGATTGATTTACCTGTGGTGGTGACATCTCATACTGATGGACAAACAGTATCAAGCGACAGTATAACCTTGCAAGGAAATGCGATTAAGGACGGGGTCCTTTCGATTAACGGTGAGCCTGTTACTATTAATAGTGATATGACTTTCTCTCACACGATTAACCTAAAAGCAGGTGAAAATAATGTAAGTATTCATATTGAACCATCTGAAGTTAGTAAAACAAAGATTTTTAAAGATGATGGTGGAGCCATTGCTAAAGCGACTAAAACCATTAATTTAACAATTAATAAGAAATAACTAGGAGGCTTCTATCCTTTCATTAGGATAGAGGCCTTTTTGCTTCCACTAAATCAATTTGTCATAGTGCAACCATCCATAAATAATTAATATTCCTATCATATATGGGTCATATTACAAGGGAGTTTTATGTTGAAAAGATAAAGGATGAATATAGTGGAAACATTAATTATTCCTATGCTTAGAACAGGTTTTGCTTATTTATTATTATTGGCAGTTTCAATCTGGATAGGTAAACAAGTAAATTCTCATAACAACCACTATAATTTTGCATTATCGATAACGCTAGGTTCTTTTATTGCAAATATGGGGTTTGATACATATTTAAAGTTAATTCCAATGTTCGCATCGTTCATTGTATTAATTATAATGTATTTTTTTACTTCATTGCTTGCAAGCAAGAGTAGACGTTTTAGGCTTTGGCTTTCAGGAGAGCCTACTGTTATCATTGAAAATGGAAAACTTTTAGATGTTAATATGAAGAAAATAAGATATTCACTTGATGATTTGAACCAACAATTAAGAGAACAAGGAATATTTGACATAGTTGAAGTAGAGTTTGCCTTATTAGAGGTTAGTGGTAAGTTATCTGTTTTGAAAAAATCAAAATATCAAAATGTAACGAAGAATGAAGTGGTTCCAGCTATTCAAAAGAATGAGGTACACATTCCTATAGAATTAGTGATGGATGGAAAGATAGTTGAGAAGAATTTTACTACCAAGTACTCTAGTGCATGGCTAAAAAAGGAATTAGAATCTCAGAACCTGCAACTGAAAGACGTTCAATACGCGGTAATACTAACAAATGGAACTCTTTTTATTGATTTATATAATGATCATTTGAATTCTCCTTTGGATGTAGAATGAAAAGGATTAACCACCAAATTATTAGGATATCGCATTTATTATATTAAAATAATATAAAAAGTAATAATCCTGTTTTAAAAAATAGTAAACTTTTGTCAGTTTTAAATAATCAAATAAATCATGAAAATAGGTTGAATTTCACTTTGCCGAGTAGTAATATTATTCACGTTATAATATTATTATGAAATTATTTATTTACGATGAGTATTGAACAACTAAGGTGGGAATAACATTTATGCAAAATAAATTAAATTTTTCAAGGTATTTCATCATAGGAGTAATGTTGTTTGCCTTATTCTTCGGTGCAGGAAATTTGATCTTTCCGGCATCCCTTGGCCAAAAAGCAGGATCAAACATTTGGCTGGCAGTTAGTGGATTTTTAATTACTGGAATTGGCTTGCCATTCCTTGGAATACTTGCAATGGGAGTTTCAGGAAGTAAGAATTTACAGGATCTTTCTAGTCGAATTCATCCAGTTTTTGGAGTAGTGTTTACATCATTACTTTACCTTACAATTGGACCATTTTTTGCTGCCCCAAGAACAGGAGCTGTTGCATATGATATTGGTATTGCCTCTTTTGTGAGTAATAGCAATGGACATGTTGGTTTGATTATTTTTACCTTATTATTTTTTGTAGTCACACTTTGGTTCTCGCTCAACCCAGCAAGAATTGTTGATAATGTTGGGAAAATATTATCACCTGCAATTATTATTCTTATTTTTGTGTTATTAATTATGATTGTTGTTAAACCTGTAGGGGTGATTGGAGCGCCCCAGCACTCATATAGCAATGGTGCTTTTATGAAAGGTTTAATGGAGGGATATAATACGATGGATGCTCTTGCTTCCCTTGTATTTGGCATAATTGTTATCAATGCAATTCGTTCTATGGGCATAACAACCTCCCGTGGGATCTTACTTGCATCAGCAAAATCGGGTATTATTGCAGTAGTGTTTCTGGGAATCATTTATGTGGGGATTGCATATCTAGGAGCAACAAGTACAGAAGTATTTGGCCTGTTTGATAATGGTGGTCCTGTTCTCGGAAAGGCAGCGTACCATTATTTTGGATCAATTGGAACACTAATGTTATCTATTATTATCATACTTGCCTGCCTAACAACCAGTATTGGTCTAATGACAGCTTGTGGTGAATACTTTCATAATATTTTTCCAAAGATCAGTTATAAGATGTGGGTTTTCTTTTTCTCATTTGTTTCCTTTATTATTGCCAATTTTGGATTATCCAATATTATAACCTTCTCTATTCCTGTATTGATGTTTCTTTATCCATTGGCAATTACCATAATGCTGTTGGCCTTTTTATCAAAACTATTTTACCATTCGCGCATTGTTTATACTACCGCAATTGTGGTTACCTTTTGTATTAGCATAATAGATGGTTTTAAGACTTTATGCCAACTCCTTGAAATTGGGTATTTTGAATGGTTGAAACCAATTGTCTCATTGTATGAAAGTGTTTTACCTCTATATAACAATGGACTTGGTTGGCTGATTCCTGTTATAGTTGCAATTATCATATCATCATTGTTTGTACGCTCAAAAAAAACAAACAACTGTTCATATTAAAAATAAAGCCGAAAGCGCACTATAAGTTTTATTGCATCCCCCTTATATGGGGGATATTTTAATTTTCTAAAGTCTTTTTTTATAATAAGTCTAATATCAAGAGAATGAGTATCAAGAGATTGAGGTGTTTTTGTGGAATTACGGCAATTAAGATTATTTATTGAAGTGGCCAAACATAAAAGTATTACGAAAGCTGCAGAGAATATGCATTTATCGCAACCGGCTTTAAGCAAGTCCATTATTTCTTTAGAGGAAGAGCTTGGTATGATATTAATTATCCGGACCAACAAGACAAGCGATCTAACAGATGCTGGAAAGGTAGTCCTTGAATATGCACTAAGAATGACAGTGCTGCTTGATGAAATGAAAACGACTTTAAATGATTTGACGAACCTATCTAGAGGGCAAATCAACATAGGATTGCCACCGTTTATTGGTAGTTTATTTTTCCCAAGGGTTATAGCTAAGTTTCATCAGGCCTTCCCCAATATAGAATTGAACATTACAGAATACGGTGGGGCCCGCGTAGTTAAAAGCGTAGAAGAGGGTGAATTTGAACTAGGGGTCGCTGTACTCCCATTAGATGAGCAGCAATTTTCTGTTTACCCAATTGTGGAAGAAGAGATGAGACTTTTAGTTTACAAAGATCATCACTTGGCCACCCGTAAAGAAGTGGAATTAAAGGAGTTAATGGATGAGGAGTTTATCTTTTATCATGAGGAATTTGCTTTAAACCAAATTATGAGGAACCATTTCATTGCATCAGGCTTTGAACCGAAAATTTTATTCAAGAGTTCACAATGGGACCTGATGACGGAGATGGTTGCAGCAAATCTGGGGATTACCATTCTTCCTCAATCTATTTGTAACAGAGCGTTTAATTCTGATCTAAAAATAATCAGGCTTAAGAATGATATTATGTGGAGACTTGCTGTCATTACAAAGAAAGACCGTTATATTTCCAATGCAGGGAGAATCTTTATTGACTTCATTCTTAAAGATCCATTATAACTTTTGGTTATGAAAACCATTCTAAATCTGTATTTTACGAATGATGAATATGGATGTACTATTACTAATAGTTAATTCAAGGAAACGAAGGGGAGTATACTTGCTCCCTTTTTTTATTTTAGGGAGGATGTACATAATGAAACTAGGAGTAATAGTGATACAAGTGTTATTTATTCATGTTTTCCTATTTTTGGGTGTTGTGCTAAAGAATTTGATTCCTCTTCCAATTCCAGCTTCTATGTTCGGATTAGGTATTCTATTTATTGCACTTTATTTCAAAGTTATTAAACTGAAATGGGTGGAAAACGGGGCAAGATGGCTAATGGCAGAGCTTTTACTGTTCTTTATCCCATCGGCCGTTGGAATTGTTAATTACGATGAAATTATCAGCCTTCAAGGAGCGGAAATCGTTGTCTTAATTACTATCAGCACTGTCATTGTTATGGGAATGACTGCTCTGATTGCAGAAAAAATCTCAGGGCGAAATAGGAGTGAGCACCAATGATGATGATTCTTTTTACAATCTTAACGTATATTATCTATCGGTTTGCCAAAAAAACATATAGTAAATTAACTCTACCATTCTTTCATCCGTTATTGATGGCACCACTCTTATTAATAGCCTTAATATCCATTACCCACGTTTCAGCCACTCGATATCTAGAAGCGTCTAAGTTGCTAACGCATCTTTTGGGTCCAGCTACTGTAGCTTTTGCTGTACCAATATATAAAAATTTATCAATCATAAAAAAATACATTGTAACAATAATAGTAAGTATTACCTCAGGGACACTCGTAGCTATTTTTTCTACCTTGGGCCTTTCAAAATTAATTCATTTGAAATATGACTTTGTTACTTCAATTATTCCTAGGTCTATTACCACTCCAATTGCTATAGAGGTGTCAAAAGAAATTGGTGGATTGCCTACCTTAACCACTGTATTTGTCATATTAACAGGTGTAATTGGCGGAGTTGTAGGTCCATTGGTAATTAAATCTCTGTCCATTAAAACTCCCATTGCCAAAGGACTTGCTTTAGGAATGGGGGCCCATGGAGCGGGGACAAATAAAGCGTTGGAGTACGGTGAGCAAGAAGCCACTTTTTCATCTTTAGCGATGATTTTTGCCGCATTCATTACTTTAATTTGGGCAGCCTTGCTTATTCCTCCATTAATGACTATTCCGCACTTATTTTAATAAATACTTTTAAAAAGACCCAAAGTGGTCTTTTTTCAATTGTTAATAAACTATACTTTCTTTAGGACTTTAAGTATACAACAGTTGCATAGGGGAATAGGCAGCTATATCATAGTTTTTAATAGGAATAGTATATAGGAGGCAGTGAATATGTCAGTAGAAATTGGTTTTATCGGACTTGGTAATATGGGACAGCCAATGGTTTTAAATCTTTTAAAAGCAGGATATAAAGTGAAGGTGTATAACCGTACACCTAGTAAAACAGCAATTGCAGTAAAAGCTGGTGCTCAGCAAGTACATACATTAGCTGATGTTGTTACACCTGGTGGAATCGTCGTAACAATGGTTTCAAACGATCAGTCCCTCGAAGAGATTGTTTTAGGAACGAATGGCTTTGGGGAGAGGTTAGGGACTGGTGGTATTCACTTATCAATGAGTACTGTTTCTCCAGAAATATCCAAGAAACTAGCAGCCTTTCACCAACAGAATGGCAGCCATTACGTGGCATCTCCAGTCTTTGGTCGTCCTGAGGCAGCTGCTGCACAAAAATTAAATATTCTCTCCTCAGGTCAAAGTGAGGCTAAAGAACGAGTAAAGCCCGTTCAGGAAGCAATGGGTCAGCGGGTTTTTGATATTGGTGAAGAACCAGGTGCTGCTAATGTAATAAAGCTTGGTGGTAATTTCATGATAATGGCTGCCATGGAGGCAATGGCTGAGTCCTTTAATTTAGCAGAGAAACATGGTATTGACAGAGAGCTGGCTGCAGAAGTTTATTCGTCAACATTATTTGCTTGTACGGTGTATCAAGGATATGGTGAGATGATTGCTAAGAAACTGTTTGAACCTGCGGGTTTTCAGCTTGGTTTGGGTCTAAAGGATTGCAATCTAGTCATAGATGAAGCTAACTCCACAAAAACACCGATGCCACTTGCTAATTTACTACAAAATCGACTCCTTACTTCTGTCGAGAAGGGCCGTGAGAATCAAGACTGGTCAGCCTTAGCTAGAATATCGTTGGAAGAGGCAGGATTAGAATAAAAACAAAAAATGGATTAACTGGTAGATTATAATATAATTATGTTAACTGTTTGTTGTAAAAACAAGCTACTTGTGGTAGCTTGTTTTCATTATATTAGGCTGTGTTAAAGATCAGTGTTGATTTTTACCCCCTGTTGATTGGAGCGGAAGGCACGAAGACTCCTGTGGGAGTATGGCTCAGGGGAGACCCCGCAGGCGCGTTTCTCCGAGGAGGCTCGCCGAAACACCCACGGTAAGCGAAGTGCCTGAAGCGGAAATCAACAGGCAAGTTTAACAGAGTCTTATATTAAAAGATTAATGCCTTTGTATCAGTCTCTAATAATTTTAAAAGATGACGAACTGCATAAGCAAAACCATCTTCATCATTGGTTTTTGTAATGATATCTGCTTTTTCTTGCACATGAAGAGGAGCATTTCCCATTGCAACGGATATGTCAGCAACTTCAAACTGTGCTAAATCATTCCCACCATCACCAAAGGCAATAATATCATCAAACGATAAATTCATCATTTGCTGGTAACGTAATAAGGCTTTCCCTTTATGAGCTTCGTTTGAGGTAATCTCAACATTATTTGGGAAAGAAGATGCCATCGAGATGGGGAATTTTCCGGCTAATGCAGCCTTTATTTCCTCTACACGTTCTTGTTGCTCTGGGTGGACCAGGGCAATTACTTTATAGATTTTTAAATTATCCTTATTCAGAATATTATCATAATCGAATTCCTGAAAAAGTTTGTTTAGTTCTTGTTTACTTTTACCATGTAAAGGTGGCAAGGTAGAGGGGAAGCCGCCATAATTGGTATAAACTAGGATCCCAACACCTAAATCTTTTAGAATCGTAAAGATTTCTTGATAAGTGGAAATAGGTAAGCTTGCTTCATATAACAATTCACTTGATGCCGAATATAAAACAGATCCATTGATACAAAAAATTGGAAGTTCCATATTTTGAATCGCTCTTAATTTTATTACATCTGCGTAAGCACGGCCAGTGTTTAAAATTATGCAGTGTCCTTGTTCCTGTAGATCCGCTAAAGCTTTTACGTTTTCTTTAGATATTTCATGATTTGAATTTAAAAGTGTACCGTCTAAGTCAATTGATATACATTTCATGGTTGTTTTAACCCTTTCCATTTTCTCTATTAACTACTATATCAAAATTTATGCACAAAGTGTGCTGCCAAAATTTATAGGAGATTTATTATGTAGTAGCATAAAAAGGAAAATACAATAGATACTATTATTGGGAATATCATCAATAAAAGGGGTTAATGACCATGAAAAAGAAAATTATAACCTGGAGTATTATTATCTTCTTTTCTATGCTCAACGTAACTTCCGTTAGTGCACAGGGGAGAACACCCGCTAAGAACTGTATTACATTATCTGTCATAAATTTAAAATATCCAATGCAGAAGCTATGGGTCGAACATGCTTGGTGGACCAGGGAGCTCATTGTCTCGAATTTAGCTGATTTAAAGGATCGGAATGATGTGTTGGAAAGATTGCTTAAAAATCAAGAAGATTTAGGAGATATTATCAAACCATATTATGGTCAAGAAGCAGGGAACAAACTAACTGTGCTTTTAAAGGAACATATCTTAATTGCTGGAAAAATTATCGAGGCAGCTAAGAAGAATGATCAAGCAAGTATTGACCAATTTAATAAGGAGTGGTATCAAAACGCAGATGAAATTGTAGCGTTCCTTACGAGTGCAAATCCAAATTGGTCTAAAAAAGTATTAACAGAAATGTTCTATACTCACTTGAAGTTAACAGTGGATGAAGTCGTGGATAGGTTAAAAGGAGACTGGGCTGGCGATATTAAGACTGCAGATATTAACGAAGCACATCTTATTCATATGGGTGATATATTAACCGAAGGAATCGTACAACAGTTCCCTGACAAATTTAAGTAAGGATGATCATTTATACTAATTAGCCATTGCTATGTAGTGCATTCAATATCATTCCCTGTAAAGTGTAATCACTGAGAAAACTGATAAAAAAAGACGAGTTGACATCGATTTTCATGTCAACTCGTCTTTTTTATATTGTATTAAAACTGGTAGTTATGCGCGTCTTCCGCCTCGACCGCCACGTTTTGATTCTGTGTTGCGTTTAAGCGAAGATAAGTTCTCTTCACTAGACTTTAAAAACTTGGCCATTTTATCTTCAAATGATTCTTTAGGTTTGAAATTACTTTTTGGACGAAAATCTTTTGAACGGCTTTCAGATCTTCCTTGCCTTGCTGGGCGTTGTGAATAAGAAGAGGTTTGACTTTCGGGTCTCTCGATTGCTTTTTTAATAGATAAGGCAGTTTTTCCGTCTTTTTCACTAATTACTTTTACATCAACCATGTCACCAACTTTAAGGTGGTCATTAATATCCTTAACATAGCTTTCCGCAACTTCACTGATATGCACAAGACCTGTTGTGCCTCCAGGTAATTCAACGAATGCTCCAAAATTAGTGATTCCTGTTACTTTTCCTTGGACTTTGCTGCCTACTTCAACTGACATAGAAATATATTTCCCCCTCAATAATGTTAAAACCACTTTATTATAACAAATAATTTGAAGGAATAAAATCCTTTTACTTATATAGAGATATTTAAGAAATATTTACTAATCCCGCTGTACCCTTTGGTGGTAAATATCGCATCATTGATTTTGCCTTCATTTATCAAGGAAGGGGTAATAATCGCGTCCAAAACACCAGAGAAGTATTTAATGGTAGTAGGGAACCAAGTTACGGTTGACGATGGCAATGAAGAGGTTGAATTCAGAAAAAATGTTAAATCAGTTGTTTCTTAAACAAAAGGTAAGAAGGCAAGCCATCGTCTGGCTTGCCTTTATATTTGAACAAATTATAAAAAAGTTGATGTTATCCGCGTCTTCCGCCTCGACCACCACGTTTTGTTTCTGTGTTTCTTTTAAGAGAAGACAAGTTTTCTTCACTCGCTTTTAAAAACTTGGCCATTTTATCTTCAAACGATTCTTTCGGTTTGAAATTGCCTTTTGGACGGAAGTCCTTAGAACGGTTTTCGGATCTTCCTTGGCGTGGCGGGCGTTGTGAATATGATGATGCTTCAGGTTTGTCTATCGCTTTTTTGATGGAAAGGGCAGTTTTACCATCCTTTTCACTAATTACTTTCACTTCAACCATGTCGCCAACTTTTAAATGGTCATTAATATCTTTTACATAGCTTTCCGCAACTTCGCTTATATGTACTAGACCTGTTGTACCTCCTGGTAATTCAACGAATGCTCCAAAATTAGTGATTCCTGTTACTTTTCCTTGGACTTTGCTGCCTACTTCAACTGACATGAAATCTATTTCCCCCTCAATAGTGTTAAAACTACTTTATTATAACAAATTCTCAAGGGAAATAGAATTAGTCGGGGCTATTTTTTCCACTTTTTTTAGTGTTTTAGGTAAAAAACATGATAAATCCTTTAAAATGTTGAAGTTTATTTGCTGTTTACCTTAGGGAGATTGGCTGGCAAGTTATCTTGTAATGCTTTTTGTTCTTCATCCGTTAATGGGACAAGTGGGAAACGAACCCCTCCCACATGGACTCCTACTATATTTAGTGCTGCTTTTACAGGTGAAGGACTAGGTGCAGCAAATAACGCTCTTATAATTGGAAGTAAGTTACGATGAGTTTCAGCAGCTTCATTTATAGCACCATTTTTAAATTGATTGATCATTTCTTGTAATTGATTTCCTATAATATGGGAAGCGACAGATACTACACCCGTTCCGCCGATCGCTAATACAGGCAACGTTAATCCATCGTCACCACTATAAAGTGTAAAGTCGTTAGAGGTTTGATTTATAATATCAGCCATTGCATCAAGGTTTCCACTCGCTTCTTTAACCGTAACAATATTATTTATCTTGGATAAACGGACGATTGTTTCCACAGTCATATTCACGACACTTCGACCTGGGATGTTATAAAGCATCACAGGTAAAGATGTGGATTCGGCAATTGCTTTAAAGTGTTGATATAATCCTTCCTGAGATGGTTTGTTGTAATATGGGGTAACAAGCATAATTCCATCTACTCCAGCATTTTCAGCTTGTTTTGTTAAGTTAATTGATGCTCTTGTATTATTAGAGCCTGTTCCTGCTATGACTGGTACTCTGTGATTAACAACTTCAACTACAAATTTAAATAGCTCCACTTTTTCTTCAGTCGTTAAAGTAGGAGATTCTCCTGTTGTTCCAGCAATTACTAATCCATCAGAGCCATTTGCGATTAAATAATTGATAAGTTCTTTTGTTGCAATAAAATCGATTTCTCCATGTTGATCAAATGGTGTCACCATTGCAGTTAATACTTGGCCAAAATTCATCATTCTCACCCTTTTTTTATATTTTAAAAATTTAGAGCAGAGAAGGCATTATGTCAGTCAACGCAAAAAAGCAGCAACGAGGGTTCGTTGCCGCTTAAGAAACATGAATAAAAATTGTTCCCAATGCGTGAGATAGCCCTCCATATAGTTTCCTATATGACAGTTCTGTATTTATTCAATAACAGAACCAGCTTCAAGATAAATGAGTTTCTTTCCGCTTCGGCAAATTCCCCTTTTCACAATTGTCATGGGAGCTCATTCTCCTTAAATTGTGTACTCATGGTTTTTGCGCCTCTATCCTCACTTCAAATGGTATTGAAGTAAGAAATATTTAATTGACTGTTAATATATCAGAATTTATTCTATAATTCAAGTGATTTGGAAAATTATAAGAAAAAGACGTGCAAGGTCTATTATTAAATATACTTTTAAAAGAGGAGGATTCTAATAATGGCAAAGAAATTTTAAATTGGACCTATCAACCACCATATGAATTTTATAATAATGAATGTACAGAAGATTCATTAAAAGAATTATTGAATGGAAGTTATTATGCTGTAGTTGACCCTCAAAATAAATTGGTTGGATTTTATTGTATAGGAGAGTCTGCGCAAGTGCCTGCAGGAAAACAGCTGGGCGTATATGATGCTGGCTTTATCGATTTTGGAATTGGTTTGCAACCAGAAGAAACTGGACAGGGGAAAGGATTTGATTTTTGTTTATTTATTCTAAGGAACTTACAAAAGTATTTTAAACATAGTCCTATCCGTTTAACTGTTGCCAATTTTAATAAACGAGCTATTCATCTATACGAAAATCTTGGATTTGTAAAAAGGAAAGAATTTATCACAAATAATGTTCTTTTGTACAATCATGGTTAAAGATGGTGCTTTTTGAATAAAAAGGAAGCGTAAGAATGACTTCATTCTCAGGCTTCCTTTAGATATAAGTTATTGATTATATTCTTTTTCAATTTCCTTTGTACTTCTAACTGTATCGATCGGGCGTACAAGTTTTTCGATTTGATTACGTTTTGTCTCTAGAAATGGAGGTAAGGATAGTTTTTCTCCGAGGCTTTCATATTGTTCATCACCCATAAATCCAGGACCATCTGTAGCGAATTCAAATAAGATTTGAGGTGCTACTCTTACGTATAAAGATCCAAAGAAGTAGCGATCAACAAATCCAGAGGTACCAAAGCCAAAACTCTCAATTCGGTTCATCCATTCTTCTAAAACCTTACGATCCTCCACACGAAAGGCAGCGTGATGAACAGTACCATATCCTTGTTGAGATGGGGGCAGTACTGCATTGTATTCCACCACCACTTGTGCACCATTACCACCTTCACCTACTTCAAATAAATGTAAAGCTCCTTCTTGGTCAATCTCTTTAAATAATAGAACTTTTTCCATCATTTCTTTAAAGTAATCAAAATTAGCTACGCGAACAAAGAGTGGCCCTAATCCTGTAATGGCATATTCTAATGGAATTGGGCCCTTTTGCCAAGGTGTACCGCTAGAAACTCCTGTATTTTTTTCGTCTGAAATTAATTGGTACTGTTGATCATCAAAATCTATGAAGGATAGAGTTTTTTTACCAAATAATTTCTTGATGCCACTATGTTTTACATTTAATCGATCAAATCGTTTTTCCCAGAACTCTATTGCTGCATCATTTGGTACACGAAAGGATGTTTTCGCAATTTCATTTGTCCCATGGACTCCTTGTGGAATACCAGGGAAATCAAAGAAAGTCATATCGGTGCCAGGGCTGCCAGTATCATCGGCAAAAAATAAATGGTAAGTCTGGATATCATCCTGATTAACCGTTTTCTTTACTAACCGCATTCCTAATACATAAGTGAAAAAATTCATAATTTTTTTCTGCACTGCTTGTAATAGCCGTAACATGGTGAATGCCTTTTAATCCGTTCATCAAAAGTCCTCCAATCATTTCTTTTAAGGTTTGTCTATATTATTCCAACATTAAGTAATCAATAAAATTTATCTCAAATTAATTTATCTCTAATTCGAGATAAATAATATCATGTTCCTTTTTTCCTGTCAATATCATGTAAGAATGAACAAATTTATTCCGTTTATAATAATTAACAAAAAGGAGGGAGTCAATATGGATGGAAAGTATAATACAAACGATGACGCAACTGTTGAATTAAAAAAAGCATTAAATAAGAGTACAGCTAGCAAAAATCCAAATATGAGTGAAGCAGAGAGGAAAATGAAATTTCAAAGTAGGAAAAACTAAGGGATAGGTCAAGTGATTTTTGAGAGGTGAACAAATTGACGGGAAAACATCCAATAGAATATACGGGTAAAGTCTTGGATCAAAGGAATGATCTTACTGGTCCAGATGATGGGCAGGGAACATATCCAGCGCGACCCAAACATGTATCGATTGAGAAGCAAAGTAATAATAAAGGTAAGTAGCATGTAAGAGAAAAATTGCAATTATTTTTAGGAAGAGGAGGGGAGGAAGCCTCCTCTTTTTAATGATTGGTAAGCATTTAAGTTTGTTTCCTGAATTACTATTGCTAGTATAGTAATATATTTTAATAAGAAAGGACAAATTTAATATGACATCAATTCATATACCCGTTTCCGTCCTTAATCTAGCACCAATTCGTGAGGGACAAACACCTAAACAAGCAATTGATTCGATGGTAGATTTGGCACAAGCGGTAGAAAAACTGGGCTATAAACGCTATTGGATCGCAGAACATCACAACACACCTACTCTAGTTAGTTCAGCAACGTCGATTTTAATTAAACATACATTAGAGCATACAAATACCATACTTGTGGGGTCTGGTGGAATCATGCTTCCAAATCATGCTCCGTTAGTAGTTGCGGAACAGTTCGGTACGTTGGCAACTATCTATCCAAATCGTGTGGAATTAGGTCTAGGCCGTGCACCCGGTACAGATATGATGACAGCAAATGCATTAAGACGATCGAAAAATGACTCTGTATACACTTTCCCAGAGGATGTTAAAGCACTTCTTACCTATTTTGGTCCAGAAGATATCCAGAGTTATGTGAAAGCATATCCTGGCGTTGGAACTAATATACCGCTCTATATATTAGGTTCTTCTACAGATTCGGCTTATTTAGCGGCAAGTTTGGGGCTGCCATATGTTTTTGCTTCCCACTTTGCACCAAGATATATGGAAGAAGCTATTAAGATTTACCGTAGTCGATTCCAGCCTTCTGAATACTTGGATCAACCATATATGATGGTATGTTTAAATGTGATTGCAGCAGAGACGGATGAGGAAGCACAGTGGTTGTCAACGACCATGCAGCAATTTTTCCTAAATGTGGTGCGTGGTTCGAGAAATCCATTACAGCCTCCTGTTGAAGATATGGATAAGATTTGGAATCCAATGGAAAAAGAAATGGCTGCTTCTATGTCTAGTGTGACGCTTTTAGGTAGTAAAGAGACAATCAGGAATCAATTAACATCCTTCCAAAATTACTATGAAGTGGATGAAATTATGGCTGTTTCATACATCTATGACCCAGAAAAACAAAAACGGTCATACGAAATTTTAAAAGAAGTTGTTGATGGTAAATAATAATAAAAAAAGGGGACAGTCCCCCGCTGCTTTAAAGCAGCGGGGGACTGTCCCCAAATTATTTATACGAATAAGCTTATAAATAAGATAAATACTAGACCACTTACAGAGATGATGGTTTCAAGCAGTGTCCATGTTGCGAAGGTTTCTTTCATACTTAGTCCAAAGTATTCCTTAAACATCCAGAACCCAGCGTCGTTTACGTGTGAAGCGATTAAGCTACCAGCACCAGTTGCTAATACAACTAATGCTAAGTTTACATCAGATTGACCTAACATCGGAATAACTAATCCAGCAGTTGTTAGTGCTGCAACGGTTGCAGAACCTAATGAAATACGTAGGATCGCTGCAATAATCCATGCTAGTAGAATTGGTGAAATATTAGTTCCTTTAAATAATTCGGCTACATAATCACCTACATGACCATTTATTAAAACTTGTTTGAAGGCACCGCCGCCCCCAATGATTAAAAGCATCATGCCAATGTGTGAAATCGCTTCAGTACAAGAGTCCATTACCGTTTTGATCGGTATTTTTCTTGCCAATCCCATTGTATAAATAGCAACTAATAAAGAGATTACCATTGCAGGAGATGCACCACCAACAAAACGGATAATGGCTAGGAAAGTACTATCTGCAAATCCCATAGTTTTTTGAAGTAAAGTTAAAATTGTAGCAATTGACATTAAGATTACAGGAAGCATTGCAGTAAAAACACTGATGCCAAATCCAGGTGTGTCTTCTAGTTTAAATGTTTTCAGTTCACCTAATGAGGCAATATCCCCAGTTTTTGTAAATGATGCAGGCACCATTTTTTTAGCAAGTTTAGTAAATAAAGGTCCAGCAATAATAACAGTTGGAATAGCAATAATGAAACCGTAAAGTAATACTTCACCAAGGTCAGCACCAAATTCACCTGCAATAGTAGTTGGTCCCGGATGTGGTGGTAAAAAGCCGTGTGTTACAGATAAAGCTGCAGCCATTGGAATTCCAAGATATAGAATAGAAACTTTTAATTGTTTAGAAATAGCAAATACGATTGGAATTAATAAAACAAGTCCTACTTCAAAAAATAAAGCGATTCCAATAATGAACGAAGCAGCCACTACAGCCCATTGAATATTTTTTTCGCCAAATTTATTAACGAGAGTCATCGCAATTCGTTGCGCGCCTCCTGAATCAGCAATTAATTTCCCAAGCATTGCACCAAGTCCAAAAATTAATGCTATATGTCCTAGTGTTCCGCCTAATCCAGCCTCAATCGTTGCGATGATTTCATCTAATTTCATTCCAAGTGCAATAGCGACACCGAATGAAACAATGATAAGTGAAACAAATGTGTTCAATTTAAAACCCATGATTAAAATAAGTAAAGCAATGATACCAATTGCTACAATAACCAATGGCATTGTAAATTCCCCCTATGATGTTTAATTTATTTTTTTCCGCGGTAGCGGTAGTAACACCCAAATTCATAGTGTCTTCCCAGAATAACCTCTGGTAAGCGCTGTCAAAATAATGAAATTGTTTTAACCGTTAGCGGGGGAGAATAGTGAATCCCCGCTTAGGTTTATTTACTTTATTAAGCTTCTTTGGTACTTCGCAAGTTTTGTATAATCCTCTTCTAATGACCTAGATAGGCTGATGAAGATTGGAACTAGATTCCTGTATTCTGTTGCTGCATTCTCTTTTGGTGTATGTTTGAAGGTGCTGCCAATCATTTCTGAGGCTACATCAAATGAATCAATCTTTCCTGTGGCATAAAGACCTAAAATACAAGCACCTAAACAAGAGCTCTCGTAACTCTCTGGTACTACAACGTCTAAATCGAATATATCTGCCATCATTTGACGCCAAACATCTGATCGTGCAAATCCACCAGTTGCTTGTATACGTGTAACTGGACCTTCCATACACTCAACTAGAGCCAAAAATACTGTATATAAATTGAAGATAACACCTTCTAATGCTGCTCGAATCATATGTTCCTTCTTATGTGACAAGGTTAATCCGAAAAATGAACCACGGACATCAGGATTCCATAAGGGAGCACGTTCACCAGCCAGGAATGGGTGGAAGAGTAACCCGTCAGACCCAGGTCTAACGCGTTCAGCAATCTTGGTTAATACATCGTAAGGGTCAATTCCTAGTCTTTTAGCTGTCTCAACTTCTGAGGCAGCAAACTCATCTCTTATCCAACGAAGTACCATTCCGCCATTATTAACAGGACCACCAATTACCCAATGCTTGTCCGTTAATGCGTAACAAAAGATTCGTCCTTTATCATCCGTTTGAGGTTGGTCAATTATGGTACGGATTGCTCCACTTGTACCAATTGTTACGGCAATTTCGCCTTTTCCAATCGCATTTACCCCTAAATTTGAAAGAACGCCATCACTAGCACCAATTACGAAAGGAGTCTGTGGATCAATACCGATTTGTTTAGCTAATTCAAGATTACAATTTGTAAAAATCTCAGTGGTTGGTACGAGTTTGGATAGTTGGTCACGGGTAATGCCCGCAATTGATAAAGCTTCTTCATCCCAATCCAAATTTTTTAAATTCATCATGCCCATAGATGAAGCCAAAGAATAGTCAACCACATATTGATCAAAGAACTTCTTAAAAATGTATTCTTTAATCCCTATATATTTTTTTGTTTTCGCAGCGATTTCCGGAAGATCATTTACTATCCAAGTAATTTTACTTAATGGAGACATTGGATGGATAGGGGTTCCAGTACGTTTATAGACTTCATGCCCATTTAGTTCATCTTTAATTTTATGAGCCCATCCTTCACTGCGATTATCTGCCCAGGTAATGCATGGTGTCAGTGGTTGGTCATTTTCGTCAATGGCTATCAGGCTATGCATTGCACTGCTAAATGAAATGAACAAAATCTTTCTCTGAGTATGGTTTTTCATGATTTTTGTCATGGCAGTAAGGACAGCCGCAAAAATCTCTTCCGGATCCTGTTCAGCAGTTGAAATATCGGGCGTATAAAGAGGGTAACCGATATTTTCTTGTTGAATAACTTTGCCTTGTTCGCTGAATAATACTGCTTTAGTACTTGTTGTACCGATGTCAATACCTAACATATAGCTAGTCATTTTCTTGCACTACTCCTTTAGATAGCATTTGTTGCGACATCCAAAGGTCTTCTACCTTACCTTGAACATCATCAAAGTTTTGATGTAAAGATTGAATCATGAGGTCTCTATTCTTAGTTTTGATGGCTTCAATATAAAGTTGGTGATTTTCAATAATGCGTGAGAAATCTTCGTATTTTTCCTTTAATCGTGCGCGCATCGATAAAAGAATGAATGCCTCCATAACAGGTTTTGCATTATTCCAAATCATCATGATATAGGAATGATTGATTGCCCGTATGATGGTTTCATGGAATAACACATCTTGATAGGAGAATTCGTCAGCATCCTTGTATTTGATTGCGATTTTCATCATTTCAAGGATCTTACTTAATTCTTTAACTAACTCAGTTGAGTCTTGCTTGTCAAGTCGTTCAAACACAAAGGTTTCTATCAGTAATCGCACATCATATATTTCTTCAATTTCTTTCTCTGTTAAACCAATGACCACTGCACCCATTCTTTCTAATCGAATGATATTTTCAGACGCTAGTATTTTTAATGCCTCACGAATAGGAGATCGGCTTACATTAAAATCAGCAGCTAGCTTATTTTCTGATAATATGGTACCGCTTTCAATCAAACCAGAAATAATACGCATTCTGAGTTCGTATGTTACACGGTCACCTGTAGAAGCTTTTGAGAGCCATTTTTGGGGATACAGTAATTCTGTTCCTTCTATCATAATTTCACCTTCTTATAAACCAAGTATACTTGTATACAAGTATTATAAAACAGAATTTGAAAAATGCAAGCGTTTTATTTTTTTTAGTTTACCTCCAAATGCTTTTGGATAATATAGAGTCGAGGTGATAGAATGGCTAACGCAAAAGTAGGAGATGTGATTTCCTTTAAACGGGATGGTAAAGATTTTGAAGGAGAAGTTTCGGTTATTAGAGAAAATTCCGTAATGGTTAAATACGGTTTCTCGAAAGATAAAGGAGAACCCCTTATAACAGTTGTTAACCACAAAAATTATAAAGTAAAAAAATCTAAATGAAGTAGAGTGAGGTCTCCTCACAAAAAGAACTCTGAAAAATGGTTTTTCAGAGTTCTTTTTATTAGTATTTATGGTGTAGTACTTCCAAGTAACATCAATAATATAAAGGATAGGAAGATCCTGGTGGTCTCCAGGATGGATTTCCATAAGAACCATAAGTGGTCATTGGGTAATGAGTAACTGGCATTACTTGCGGATAATTAGCGGAGGGGTTATGGTGATTTGGATTATTAGAACTATGTTTTAAAGTTGAGTGATTATATTGAGCCAAACAAGCACCAGGGTGTCCGGGATGTTTGCCGGTTGTAATTGTGTATGACATTAGCTACACCTCTTTCTAAAGTTTTCCTTATATAATATGTAAGGCTACTATTTACGTTAAGCGGATTGCCCAGGCATAAAAAATAAAGACCGAGGGAGGATTTAAGTCAAATTTTTCCCAGGGTCTTATTTTTTCGTTACATACTTACATGTACTCTAAAACAGTAAGGAAAATCTCCACTAAGATCAGAATAACAATAATCCATTCAACAAATAATCCCCTGATGGAATGACTAATGGTAGAAAAACCATCCATAATATTATATAAAATTTCAGTTTTACTTTTCAAAATTTTATAGCGGTCATTTAATTCGAAAAAGTCTGTCATTCGGTCATAAAATTCATTGGCTGTACTACTAGACCACGTAATATCTGGTTTATCTAAAATCATAATATAGGCAAGAGTATTATATTCATGACGGACAATTTTTGCTGTAGTCCTAGCTAATTCTTTGTTACCAATGCGAAGCCTGCCTTTTTCTAGACGGTCAATCATTGTCTCAAGTTTATCGTGAATTTTTCCTAATTGCTCCTCTGTTTTTTCAAGGGCTACTGATTTGGCAAGTACTGTCGAGATTAATTCGGGATAAAAACTCTCGAATATAGGAACAACCACATATTCGTCAGTTAATTCTACTAACTGTGCTTCATTAATGTGGAGACAGTAGTCATCCGAATATTTTTCTATATTTTTTAATTCTATGTCAGGCTCGAAAGAGTAAAGGAACTTAAGTACTTGTGCAATTTCCTCTGCTTCAGAGTGATTAATAAATACAATACTCCCAAAGGAAAAAATAAGTACCATTTGATGTGCTTCATTTATCTTTTTGTCGAGGATTGATTCTAAGATTTGTTCTCTAAGGAATAAAGGTTGTTCCCATGTGAATTTTTTTGGTATCCCGCAATGGATGGCAATTTGGTTTAAATCAATCTCGTTTGTAATAGCAAATGCTTTAAAGGTAATAGCTTCCATGGTTATCACTCTTTTCAGCGAAGTTTTATCTTTTATTTTTTGCTTTGTTAAACTTGTCTGTTGATTTGCGCTCCAGGCACGAGCGGTTCGTGGGCGTTTCGGCGAGCCTCCTCGGCGCTTGCGCCTGCGGGGTGTCCCCTGATCCGCACTCCCACAGGAGTCTTCGTGCCTTCCGCTCCAATCAACAGGGAATAAAAATCAACAATGTTCTTTAACACAGCCTATTTTTTAAATACATGGTGTCCAATCACTAGTGTAGTTGTTCTGGAATCAAGCCAGCGACTGGTAGCTATTGCTGGGTTATAGAAGAATAGTGACCCGGCAGCGACGTTTCGCTTCTCCTTTAGTGCCTCTTGGACTGCATTGATGGAGTCCTTATCAGCAGGTTTATTAATTTCTCCATTACTGACGGGCTGAAATTGGCCTTTTTGATAAATGACGTCTTTAATCGTGTTAGGGAATTTGTCGCTCTCTACTCTATTAAGAACCACACAAGCAACAGCCACTTTTCCTTGATAAGGCTCGATTTCTGCTTCTGCTCTTACTAATCTTGCTAGTAAATCAATTTCGTGCTTTGAGTAACCTTGTGTTATTTCAGGTTGATCTGAAGGGCTCTCCTTTTCAACTGAAACTATTTCAGGTGACTCGGTAATTCCCTCAGATTTACTAGTATGAACAGTTTGTCCAACATATATTAAATCAATATTTTTAATTTGTGGGTTCAGCCGTGAAAGTTCTTGTAAGCTAAGATGATGTTCCTTGGCTATTTGTGTCATAGTATCTCCGCTTTTAACAGTGTAAGCAAAAGTGGGAGAAGCAAATAAGAGTGAAGCTACTACAGTAAGTGCTGAGATTATTTTTTTCATCGTTCATTTCCCTCCTAGTTGATTTCACATGATTCTCTTATTAGTTTCTATTTCTATGAAAAAGAACAATAGATTAGTATTACAGTTTCGTAACAAGAGAAAAAAATAGGGAAATAGAATAAGGAGAAATAGATTTCAATTGAAGCAAAAAAATAACCCTCTCTAATAGTGAGAGGGTTATATTTACTAGGAATTTTTTGTTTGGAAATCAATCATAAACTCACTGAATGCCTTGCATGCCTCAATTGGTACAGCATTGTATGCAGAGACACGGCATCCACCGATTGATCGGTGACCACTTATTCCAACAAATCCTTCTGATTTAGCACGTTCTAAAAATTTCATTTCTAGTTCTTCTGATTCTAAGTTAAAGGTTATATTCATTAGTGATCGACTTTCTGGAACTGCATGACCAGCATAAAAACCATTACTTGTGTCAATTACATCATAAATAAATTTTGCTTTTTGTTCATTCTGATTTGATATGGCAGTTAATCCACCTAATTGACGAACCCAGTTAAGCACCTCTCCTAACATGTAAATCCCAAAAGTTGGAGGTGTGTTATATAGTGAATTATTTTTAGCGTGTGTACTATATTTTAACATCGTTGGAATAGAAGTATTGGCTTGCTCTAATAGGTCTTTTCGAATGATAACCACTGTTACGCCTGAAGGACCCAAATTCTTCTGTGCGCCAGCGTAGATAAGAGCAAACTTATTTACATCAATCGGCTTTGAAAGAATATCACTCGACATGTCTGCAATTAGTGGAACATTTCCACTATCAGGGAAGTTTTTCCATTGTGTACCGTAAATAGTATTGTTGGATGTAAGGTGTAAATAGGAATCCTCAGCATGGTATTTTATATGTTCAACGTTAGGAATACTTCGGTAATTTCCTTCCTTAGTGGAAGCTGCATGATAGACATCCCCAAATAACTTAGCCTCTGAGAAGGCCTTTTCAGACCAAGATCCTGTCATAATGTAACTTGCTTTATACCCAGGCTTTAAAAAGTTCATAGGAATCATTGAAAATTGAAGACTTGCTCCTCCTTGGAGGAAGAGAACTTCATAGGAATCAGGGATTAATAACAATTCTTTTAAACTGTTGATTGCTTGATTATGTACTTCTTCATAGGTGTGGCTTCGATGGCTTAACTCCATGACAGACATCCCTGTACCACGAAAATCAATCAGTTCTGCTTGAGCTTTTTCTAAAACAGAAAACGGTAAAGCGGACGGACCTGCATTAAAATTATAGGTACGGTGTACTTGCAATTTCATTTACCTCACTCCATTTTTCGTTTATTTGACTATAACATATTTTTGGAAAATTTAAATAATAAAAATTTTAACGCTTTAAAGAAAATATGTAAATAAATATTATAAATGCGCATTAATTCATAATGAAATTCCCAAAAAGGTAAATATTAATACTTGAATACAATGAGGAGGAACTGAAACATGGATATTTTTTAGTGAGTTAAGGGGATCTTTGAAAAAAGTTAAAATTATTTCAATTTTTCATTATATACTTTACAAAATTTCAGTAATTTTAAAATAAAGTGAATGTTATTACATGAAAACATTATTATGTGAAAAAAATGAAAACATCTCGAAAAAATATTTTACATTTTTTCATTTAGTACTTAACATTTGTTCAATCTGTATGTTATATTAGTTCTGTTCTTAAAAATGTAAGCGCAACATTTTTTCATCAAGATTAAATACATCATGACGGAGGAAAGTATGAAATACATCATTGCTATCATTGGTTTACTAATTGTTTTTGCACTTGCCTATGTTGCAAGTAATAACCGAAAAAATATTAAAATTAAGCCTATCATTATAATGGTTGTTATTCAAATCATATTAGCTTGGCTATTATTAAATACAAAATTCGGATTAGTATTAGTAAAAGGCTTTGCAGATATTTTTACAAAGTTATTAGAGTATGCGGCCAGCGGAATTTCATTTGTCTTTGGCGGACTAGCAAATAAAGGAGAAATGTCGTTCTTCCTTGAAGTATTGCTGCCAATCGTATTTATTTCAGTATTAATTGGGATTCTACAGCATTTCAAAATACTTCCTTTTATTATGAAAGGAATTGGATTATTGCTAAGCAAGATTAATGGAATGGGGAAATTAGAGTCTTATAATGCAGTTGCATCTGCAATTGTTGGACAATCTGAAGTATTTATTACTGTAAAAAAACAGCTTGGCCAGTTACAGCCACATCGTTTATACACATTATGTGCTTCAGCCATGTCAACTGTTTCTATGTCTATTGTCGGTGCTTATATGACAATGATTGAACCTAGATATGTTGTTACTGCCTTAGTTATTAACTTATTTGGCGGATTCATTATTTCATCTATTATTAATCCGTATACGGTGTCAGAAAGTGAAGATATTCTTGTTATTCAAGAAGAAAAACAAAGCTTTTTCGAAATGATAGGGGAGTACATCATTGATGGTTTTAAAGTTGCCATCATTGTTGGTGCCATGTTAATTGGATTTGTTGCTTTAATGGCTGGAATCAATAACGTTTTCGATTTAATTTTCGGGATTTCCTTCCAAGAAATTTTAGGATATATCTTTGCACCAGTGGCAATTATCATGGGTGTCCCATTATCTGAAGCAGTTAGTGCGGGTGGAATTATGGCGACGAAGTTAGTAACGAATGAATTTGTTGCCATGATGGATTTAGCAAAGATACAGGAAAACTTTACGCCAAGGACGTTAGGTATTATTTCTGTGTTCTTAGTTTCATTTGCAAACTTCTCTTCTATCGGTATCATTTCTGGTGCGGTTAAGAGCTTGAATGAAAAACAAGGAAATGCTGTTGCCCGTTTTGGCTTAAAGCTATTGTTTGGAGCAACTTTAGTAAGTATTTTATCATCTGTAATTGTAAGTATTGTTTTATAACTTAAGAAAGCAATTTCTATACTAGATGTGTGTAGGAATTGCTTTTTCATTTTTTTGAAGGAGGGTAAAGGTGTATGAGTTTTGTTGGTTTGTTCCTTTCTGGCGCAGTATTATTTTTAAACAGTCTCATGCTATTAGGAAAAGCAGAAGCAAAAAGTGTGGGTATTTTTAATATATTTGTAGGAACGATACAAATAATAATCCCAACCTATTTAATGGTTATATCTGGTCAAAATCATTGGGATCTTTTTAATGTAGCTTCCATTTTTTTATTTGGCTTAACTTACTTATACGTTGGAGTTACGGTATTAAGGGGCATGGACGGCAGCGGTCTTGGATGGTTTAGTTTATGGGTAGCCATAATTGGAGTCGTCTATACTTTTACATCTATAATTCAATTCCATAATGTGGTCAATGCCTTAACTTGGGGAATGTGGGCATTTTTATGGTTTCTGTTCTTTTTATCAAATGCTCTTAATAAAAAAATTGACCATTATATAGGTATGGTGGCCTTTGTTCAATCGTGGGTAACATTGACTTTACCGGCTATACTTTACTTTCTTGGTGTTTGGGATACACCAGTAATGAACCAAATCTGGTTTTATGTATTAATGATAGCTATTTTCTCTTTCATATTAGGAATTTTCAAAACTAAATTAACAATTAATAAACATATTACTCAATATAATTAAATTAACGATAAACCCAATAGCAAAAAACCGAGGTTTCATTCTCGGTTTTTTACTATATAAGCATATTTATTCTTTTAGATGATATTCCTTATACCATTCAACGAACTGCTCCAACCCTT
Organism: Bacillus sp. SORGH_AS_0510; assembly: GCF_030818775.1. Classification (NCBI taxonomy): domain Bacteria; kingdom Bacillati; phylum Bacillota; class Bacilli; order Caryophanales; family Bacillaceae; genus Bacillus; species Bacillus sp. SORGH_AS_0510. Next base: position 2,488,262 of record NZ_JAUTAU010000001.1, read on the forward strand.
TTTCCAGCGGGGTAGAGGGTGAGAATCCGACATCTTTCTGCAAGCTACAAATATCAGCGTAGGTTACTTTTACGTCTCCTGGTTCTATGGGCAAAAATTCAACCTTTGCCTTTTTTCCTATAAGCTTCTCTAATATCTGAACAAATTTCAATAAATTCACTGGATTATTGTTGCCAATGTTATATATTCGGTAGGGGGCATAGCTGGAGCTTGGGTCAGGATTGTTTCTATCCCAATAGATATTGGGTTTAGGAGGATGATCAATAAGTCTAATCATCCCTTCAACAATATCATCAATAAAAGTAAAGTCTCTACTCATGTCACCTTGATTAAACACCTTAATTGGCTTTCCTTCGAAAATGTTTTTGGTAAAAGAGTAATATGCCATATCTGGTCTACCCCAAGGCCCGTATACTGTAAAAAAGCGGAGCCCAGTTGTAGGGATATTATATAAATGGCTATACGTATGTGCCATTAATTCATTAGCTTTTTTTGTAGCAGCATACATACTAATAGGATGGTCAACGGAGTCTTTCGGTGAGAAAGGAATATTTGTATTGGCACCATAAACGGAACTTGACGAGGCATAAATTAAATGGTCTACCGGGTAGTCTCTGCAAGCCTCTAATACATTTAAGAAACCCATGAGATTGGATTGAACATATGCATGAGGGTTCTTAAGGCTATACCGAACTCCGGCTTGAGCTGCTAAGTTAAAAACAATTCGGATAGAATGTTCTGCAAGTAGTTGTTTTAATGATGCCAGGTCTCCTAAGTCCATTTTATAGAATGTAAAATTGGGATGATTCTCTAATAATTTGATTCGCTTTTTCTTTAAATCCACATCATAATATTCATTTAGATTATCTAGCCCAATAACATGATAATTTTCAGTCAACAAACGTTTAGAGAGATGAAACCCAATAAATCCTGCCGCTCCTGTCACTAAAATATTCATTTTCTTCGATCCGAGCCCTTTTTACTTTTCAAATCCTTTTTATGCTCTTGTCCCTTTTTTCGTTCATGATCTTTTTTTCGATTCGAATCCTTTTTTTGACTAGACACTTTTTTATGATCATGGTCTTTCTTTTTATTGTTCTCCTTTTTACGATCATGCCCTTTTTTGCGATCGTGTACTTTTTTACTGCTCCGAGTTTTCTTTGAATTACTTAAATTATCGTTAGTGCCTTGTTCATTTATTAGTGGGATAGGTGACTTTGTCCATTCCTCATGTGTTTTTGGGTCCATTTCTTTTACTTGTTCGAGAAATGAATCCAAGAAACCTCTTTCATGAAGGTTTTGAAATAACTCAATAGGTCTTTCTTGTACTCTTGAGAATGAGTACACATGATCGACTAATTTAAATCCATTATTAGTTACAATAATATGCCTAAGTGGGGCATCGATTTGTTTAAAACCATTCTTTTTCATGGTGGTTAAAATGTCAAGTAGTCTTCTAGCTATGTCATTTGAAAGACTAGATTGCTTTTTTAGAAAAGTGTTTAAATCAGGCCCTACTAGATATTCCATTAAGACATAATTGGAACCTGTTTCGTACACTTTGGGAATGAACGGTAATTTTTGATTAGACATTAGTACCTCTTTTTCTTGCTTTGCATGTTCAGGTTTTCCGTAAATTTTTACACATTTATCTTCAGCAACACGGTATACAGCTCCTTGGTGCCCTGAACCAATTAGTGTTTGGGTTACGGAACTTTCGACTTTAACCCCTTTACCTGATCCACCTGAATAAACAGGAATGTTCTTGTAGTCAAAACTGTTTTCGTTGAAGTATTTTTGCCATGTTTCAAAAGTTTCCGGCTCTAGCTTTTTCACTTGGGATAAAAATGATTCTTTTAACAAGATAATATTTAAATCTCGCAATAATTTTAGTGGAATTGGGTGATTTCGTTTGAAGGCATTTACATGATCAATCAATTTCAGTTCTTCATTTTCAAGGACGAAAATATGTCTTAAAGGTGCATCTAGCATCGTAAATTTAGTCTTTTTCATTTCTCTTAACACATCAAGAAGTTTTTTGGTGATGGATTCAGGAATATACGTACAGTTTCTAAGGTATTCTTTCAACGTTGGGGCATTAAAGTACTCCATTTCGATAAAGTTTGAACCTGTTTTAAATACTCTAGGAAAAAAGGATAAATGTTGTCCGGCTTTAAGAGCTTCTGCTTCCATCTTTGCTTGCAAAGGATCTGTGTATATTTTTACACACTTTTCTTCTGAAATTTTGAAAACAGCACCTTGAGCACCCATTCCGATTAGTGGATAGTCTGTTGGGTTATCAATTTCTAAAGTTTTCAATCCTTTTGTTACTTTTATTGATTTATAATCTGCCATTACTATCCTCCTATCAGTAGTTCATCATAATATTTTGCTTGTAAAAGTAGCTGCTGTTTAGAGTCAAAGAGGGTTTCAACTTTTTTACGTGCAGCTATTGTATAGGTTTCCCATAGTTGTCTATTGGTGAGCATAAACTCAAGGCCAGCGGCTAGCTCCTCCACATTATTTTCCTTTACTAAGAATCCTTCTTGCTTATGTGTGATTAGTTCTGGAATGCCTGCGTGGAAAGTGGAGAGTACTGGTACACCGAGTGCCATTGCTTCCTTTAATGTATTCGGAATACCTTCTACATCTCCATTAGCCGCTTCTAAACTAGCAGCGCAGAATAGATCTGCATTTGACATATACTCTCTAACTTTGTCTTTATGAAGCTGATTTAATAAACGAAATGAATCCCCCAGTTTTAGTTGCTCGCTTAAAGAAATAAGTTCTTCCTGTAGTTCTCCTCCTCCAATAATGGTTAAAGTAGCACTAGGAAATTTATCTTTTATTTTTTGAAAGGCTTTTAGTAAAATATGATGTCCCTTTTTTTCTACTAATCTACCTACAGAAAGTATATTTTGTGAACCCTCAGGACTCGGTGGACGGTAATGGTATTTACTGAGGTCAACCCCTCCGTACAACACCCTGATTTTTTCTGGAGGACATCCCCAGGCAATGATCCGATCAGCTAAATATTGGCAAACTGGAAAAAAACGCTCTCCTTGATTAAAAAGCATCTTCATATTTTCTAAGTAACCGACAGGCTGATTTGCTAGGGTTGCATCTCGGCCTCGAATACTGGTGACTAAAGGGAGGTTTGTTGCTTCCTTAAAAGGAAGGAGCAAAATACCCAGTTGGCCGTGGTGTGCATGTAAAAGTGAGATATCATTTTTTTTAATGTAATCTTTTGGGGAAAAAATTTCATTGAGATAATGGACTTTTTTATTTAAGAGAGAAATGTCGGTCATGTATTTGGGTTGACGAACCAGATGAATGTAATCATATCCTGGGACCTCACGTATTTGTGAAATATATTGAGTCGGATCTACTCTTAAATTTAAATGTAGAGCTTTTGGCAAATATGTCGTCTCCTTTCAATATCATCTATAGACTTTCGAGCCGGCTTCATCATAGGTTATTCAATGTTGAAAGAAGAGGCTTGGACAAATCTCACGAAAAGTATGGTATTTTTATTGGTAAATAATTAAATGAAGCGTGTAAATTGAAAATGGGGGAGCAGGAATAACACATTGGGATTAAATTGGAGATTTGTTTATGTTAAGATCCTGTTAAGTTAGAGGAAGAAGCACACATTAATTTTTTCCAAGAATAAAATGGGTTTACAACATGCTTATAAGAATCATAATTTTTATACATAGATACATTAATTAATATAATATTCTGAAATTTTGTTGACGGGTTCACTCAAACTATTTATAATATTCACTAATAGAAAATATCAATAACTTACAAATTGATAATTTGTACATAATCAAGGTCAGGTAATAATGCTGTGAAAAGATAACCTCTTTTCATGTTCCATTAAACCGTACAACCGTGATTACGTCGAATGAGCTCATGGATTGTCATGTTCATTTTACGTTTTCATGTCTTGTCCGGTTTTTTATTTTTATCTTGGTTACACTTCTTAGAACTCTTACAAGTTAAGTGTTCTAGAATTCTATAAAAATATATGAGGAGGAAACAATTTGAAAAAGTATTTATTCATTTTAATTACCATGATTTTTATGCTCGCTGGTTGTGGAACGAGTAATGAAAGTTCAGGCTCAGTTGAAAAGTCCAAGAAAAATCAAGAGGATACTGGAATACTAGCAAAAATTAAAGAAGATGGCGTAATCGATATTGGGATTGAGGGAGTATATCCTCCTTTTAACTACTTTGACAAGGATAATAAGTTAATAGGGTTTGATGTAGATATAGCAAATGAAATAACCAAAAGAATGGGCGTAAAGCCAAATTATGTTCCTACCCCTTGGGATACCATTATTGGTGGATTGCTTACTAAAAAATATGACATCATCTTATCTAGTATGGCCATCACAGATGAAAGAAAACAAAAGGTAGATTTTACAGAACCATATTATCATACAGGAGCTCAATTATTTATCAATAAGGATAATAAAGGTATAAAGGACCCTGAAAAAGACATCAAAGGAAAGAAAATAGGAGTGGCAATTGGAACAACATTTGAAGAAAAAGCTACAGAACTAGGTGCAAATGTAACCACATATAAAAGCGATCTATTAACATTTCAAGATCTAGCTAATAAACGTGTTGATGGTGTACTGACAGATAAAGCTGTGGGATCGCGTTTAATAAAGGAACAAAATTATCCATTCAAACCAGTAGGAGATATGCTTCTAAAAGATGCTGCAGGGATTGCCTTAAATAAAAACGAAGAAGCATTAAAGGCTGAAATCAATAAACATCTTAAAGCCATGATGGAAGATGGAACATATGCAGAAATTAGTAAGAAATGGTTTGGTGAGGATATTCGTTAAGGGGAGATTTGATGCTTGATTTTAGTTTAGTAACAAAATTTATTCCATTTATGCTCAAGGCAACAATCGTTACATTAGAACTTTCAGTCGTATCCATTTTAATTGGTTTAATCTTGGGTCTTTTCATTGCATTAATGAAAATTTCACCAATAAAAGTTTTGTCACTCTTTGCTGACTTTTATCTATGGATTATTCGCGGCACTCCAATGCTTGTCCAGTTATTTATTGTCTACTTTGGTTTACCGCAAATAGGGATAGAGCTTTCACCTTTTGTATCCTCCGTCATTGCTTTAGGAATTAACTCGGCAGCGTATATTGCTGAGATATACCGAGGTGGTATTCAATCGATACCAAGAGGGCAGGTAGAAGCAGCAGAGTCTCTTGGTATGAAATATCCAACGATTATGAAGAAAATTATTCTTCCTCAGGCTATTCGAGTTAGTGTCCCATCACTTGGAAATCAGGCTATCATGATGTTAAAAGATTCTTCTTTAGCTTCATTAGTCACTGTATCTGAACTAATGATGGTTTCACAACGATTTGCCTCGACAAATTTTGCTTTTATTGAATTTTATGTTGCTGCTGCTGGGTTTTACCTGATTATGACGACACTTTTCACCTTTATTTTAAATAAAGTGGAAGTTCGACTAAGCATTAGTGATCGCTAGGAGGAAAAAGAGTGGAAGCCCTAAACATGCAAAAAGAAATTGAAACTGCGCAACCAATTATTTCAGTTGAAAATCTTCATAAGAGTTTCGATAAATTAGAGGTGTTAAAAGGAGTAAACCTGCAAGTATATAAAGGAGAAGTGATTGCATTGATTGGGGCAAGTGGTTCTGGTAAAAGTACCTTGCTCCGTTGTTTAAATCGACTCGAAACGATTAATAATGGAAAAGTCATTATTGATGAAATTACACTGAATAATTCTGACAAGAATATTAGTAAAATTAGGCAGGAAGTAGGAATGGTGTTTCAGCAATTTAATCTCTTCCCACATATGACTGTTCTAGAAAATGTAACAGTAGGTCCAGTTGAGGTACTAAAAAAGAATGTATCTGAGGCTGAAGCTGAAGGAATCAAACTTTTAGAAAAGGTTGGGTTACTGGATAAGAAGGATGTGTATCCTAAGAAGCTTTCTGGAGGACAGCAACAACGCGTTGCAATTGCAAGAGCTTTAGCGATGAATCCTAAAATCATGCTATTTGATGAGCCAACATCGGCCTTAGACCCTGAATTGGTTGGCGAGGTTTTACACGTCATGAAGCAATTAGCATTAGAAGGAATGACGATGGTTGTCGTTACTCATGAAATTGGATTTGCCAAGGAGGTATCTGATCGTGTTATTTTTATGCACAATGGGGTTATTGAGGAAGAAGGCAAAGCACTTGAAGTCTTAAATAATCCTAAAAGCGAGAGGCTTAGTTCTTTTCTAAGATTAGTTAAATAATAGAGCTTTTCATCCAAAATGAATACAAAGGGCGTTAAAATATGGACCAAGAGATGAACCGGCTTAGTTTACTTTCATTGCAGGTTGAAAAAGAATCAATAGGTAGTGCCTTATACGCTAAGGAGATCTATGAACAATTAAAAGAATATTTATCAGCTCCTACAATAATCACCGCTAAAAAGAAGACAATTACAATAATTGGCGGTGGCATTATAGGCCTCATGGCTGCGTACTTCCTTCAAAAAAGTGGATTTGGTGTAACGATTCTAGAACGAAAATCGTTTGGTGCTGCAGCATCTGGAAGGAACGGTGGAGGAGTATTGGCGTTAGGGCGTGAGCTTAGAGAGGTTCCCTTTGCTCGTTTAGCAATTGAGATCTGGAATGCGCTCGAACTTGAAGGGATTGATACTAAATTTGTCCGTTCAGGTAATGTGATGTTTGCTAGAAATGAAATAGAGAAGCAGCAACTACTCCAAGCACATGACCTTTATCATGCTTCGGGATTAAAAGTAAAGATCCTCTCAAGTAATGAATTGAAAACCATTTTACCTGAAATAGACTCTCAAATTACAATGGGGCTATTTAGTGAGGCTGATGCGCAAAGTTATCCGTTTACTACGATTAAAAGTCTCATTTCCTATCTCAGAAAAAATGGTGCACAAGTAATAGATCATTGCGACGTTTTAGAATTTAAAACCAAACAACATGAAATAGAATGCGTTGTTACACGTCATAGGGATTATCAATCCGACGCCTACCTTTTCTGTGCAGGTCCATGGACCACAGAGCTTTGCAAAAAATTAAATGAAGAGATACCCGTTTTACCAAGACGTTCTCAGATTCTTGTAACTGAGATTATGAAAAAGAGAAATATTCATCCATTTGTTGCGGGTAATTCCATTTACCTCAGACAATCTCATGCAGGTAATATCCTTTTTGGTGGGGGAGGGCCTTGGGAGACCAATGGATATGATGTATCTAATACTAACTTTGCAATTGAATTTCTAACTAAGAGATTCATTGAAATTTTTCCAGGCTATAGGAATATGCAATTAATCAGGGCTTTTGCTGGGACAGTTGAGCTAACAAAAGATCATCTCCCTTATTTTGGAAGGATCAATTCTTGGGACAATGCCTTCATATCTGCAGGGTATAACGGTCATGGTTACGGAATGTCTGCTGTAATGGGGAAATTAATGGCAAAAAGTTTATCAAACTATCTAGCTGGAAAGGTAAATCCTATTGAAACATCTATATTGTCTACCTTTTCAGTGTCACGGTTTGGGCAAAAGGCAGGGAATCAATATGTTTAACCATTCTTACATGGTGTGTCGTTGTGAGGAAGTACCTTTAGAAAGCTTGAAAGCAGCAATAAATGAAGGAGCAAGTACTGTACAGGAATTAAAAATGGCTACCCGTGCAGGAATGGGTATTTGTCAAGGTAGGATTTGCAGAACAGCATTGGAATGCTTATTTTCCAATCATAAGAAGGGGGTTTTAGAACATCCAAGTATGTTAACCATTCATCAGCCTACCCGTCCTGTTTCACTTTCTCAAATTGTTGCAAGGGAGATGCAAAGGTGAGAATTGACCATCCATTGATCGGAAAAAAGGCAAGAAAGACAGTCTCATTCTCTTTCAATAATAATGTTTATAAAGGCATGGAAGGAGATACGATTGGTGTCGCCTTGTGGGCAAACGGAGTGAAAATATTACGACATAGTGAAAAAAATAACGAGCCTAGAGGAATGTACTGTGGGATTGGCCAATGCTATGAATGTAGAATCTACCGTCAAGATATAGGGTTAGTTAAGGCCTGTACGACTCTTATTCAAGAAGGAGAAGAATATTATTCATATCACGATTAAGAGAACGGCCTTATGGAGGAGGGTGTGATGAAAACTGATGTAGTGGTTGTTGGTGCTGGGCCTGCTGGATTATCGGCCGCAATTGAAATGGGAAAAAGAGGGGTTAAAGTCGTTGTTATTGATGATCATCCAACACCGGGGGGGAAATTAATAGGTCAACATCACGAAGAAGGAAACGCGAAGAAATGGTGGAAAGGTAAGGAGCATGCAGATGATTTAATTCAGAGGGCCCGTTCAGTTAATGTACAAATTTTATCAGGAAAACAAGTTTGGGGATTGGAAATTGGGTGGAAGGTATATGTGTCGGATCTTACAAGAAATGAAGATGCCTTAATCATCAGGTCACAATGTCTTTTGCTTGCAACGGGAGCAGTCGAAAAACCGATTCCCCTACCTGGTTGGACACTCCCGGGGGTCATTTCAATCGGTGCTGCACAGGTAATGACAAATGTTTATGGCGTTTTACCAGGAAAAAGAGTAATTGTGGCTGGGATAGATATTTTATCATTAACCATCGCAAGGTCAATGAAACTTGCAGGAGCTGATGTAGTTGGTATCTATATGCTTCCTAACAACCCTTTCTCTCCATATGCATCGCCTACATCTCAATTAAAGGCATTAAAGGATTTAACCCTCCATGCTCCTTCAGCATGGATAAGAGGTAGTGGAAAACTATTAAAATCTAAAACTGGAAGAAAGTTAGCTGCTCGTTTTTATCCGCCGATGGGCATAAAAATGTGGGGAATACCAATCTTTTTGCGACAATCTCTACATGAAATCATTGGTCAGACAGAAGTGGAGAGTGTTTCTATCGCAAAGATAGATATAAACGGCAAACCTACTGAAAAGGCGGTTAACATTACAGTTGATTGTGTTTGTTTGTCTGGTGGATTAACACCACTTAATGAGTTGGCAGCTACAGCAGGATGCAAATTTGTGCATTTAGATGGGTTATCGGGTGTTGTCCCGCTACATAATAGGGAACTACAAACAAATGTACCCAATCTGTTTGTAGCTGGGAATATTACAGGGATTGAAAGTGCCAAGGTAGCAATGGCACAAGGCCGACTGGCTGGATTGTCAATTTGTAAACGATTAAATGCAGGGGCTGTCACCGTAGCGGAAATAGAAGCAAGTATAAGCGATGTTGAGTGTACTAGAGCTACTACAGATGTCCAATTTCATCCAAAAGTTATTGAAGCAAGAGCGGAATTAGAAAGATTATGGAAGGAAAATGAAGTATTTTCTTAAAAGATAAGCTATTGACAAGTATCCTTCTACTTACTATAATTATTCTGAATCTTTGTTATTATCGGAAAATAATTATTGTTTTTAGGAGGGGTTGTTATTAATCAATTAGATACAGTGATTGTTACGGGTTACGCAAAAGCCCCTCAAGGGACATCCATGCATGAATTATATAAACATGCGGGAATTGTTCTAGAAATTAACCATCAGAGTCACACTATAGAAAATGCGGATTTCACTTTTGTGACTGGTCTAACTAAAGGATTTTTTGAAAGAATTCTCATAGGATATTGTTTGAAAGATGGGATTGATCCTTTAGTTCAAACGATTAAAGACCATTATTTTGCTCCTTCCCAACAGGCCATCATTGTTGCACTGCAATCGGCAGTACAAAGATATTGGGATCAAATCAATAATAAAAACTAGATTAGTTTTAATAAAGTGAGAGATTTTCCTCTCTCATGGTCTTATTAAAGCTGAGCAAATTTGAAAGGCTACGGAAATGTACAACATTTTAGTAGCTTATTAGAATATTGCTCAGCTTTTTGTTTTTCTTAATGAATAAGTAGAAAATAATTTTGGGGGATTGAGAATGAATAAACTAATTTCTGCAATGGAAGCAGCAGCAATTATTAAAGATGGAAATAGGGTTATGGTTGGAGGATTTGGATTAGTGGGTTGTCCATTATCCATATTGCGTTCGTTACAACAGTCAGGAACAACAAACTTAGAAATAATCAGTAATAATCTTGGAGAGCCTGGCAAAGGGCTTGGCGTGCTTGTAAAGGAAAATAGAATTAGAAAAGGGATAGGTTCGTATTTTACTAGTAATCCAGATGTTGTCAAAGCCTACCAAATGGGAGATTTAGAGATTGAACTGCTGCCACAAGGTACTCTGTCGGAAGCGATTCGTGCTGGTGGAGCTGGAATTGCAGCCTTTTATACACCAGTGGGTGCTGGTACTGAGATTACAAAAGGAAAAGAAGAGAGAGAGATTGAAGGCAAGAAATATATTTTGCAGTCGTCATTAAAGGCTGACATAGCCATAATAAAAGCACATAAAGCAGATGAATTAGGTAATTTAGTTTATACAAAATCAGCTAGAAATTTTAATCCCATTATGGCAACTGCTGCTAAGGTAGTGATTGCTGAAGTAGATCAAATTGTGAAGACAGGAGAGTTATCACCTGAGGAAATTGTAACACCGCATCTCTTCGTGGATTATCTCGTCATAAAGGAGGAAGAAATCGTATGAGTAATAAACACATGATTGCGAAAAGGGCAGGTCTAGCTTTAGAAGATGGTGACATTGTTAATCTAGGCATTGGAATACCAACATTGGTAGCTGATTATGTCCCGGAGGGGATAAAAGTCTATCTACACTCAGAGAATGGGATCTTAGGTGTTGGACCAACACCTCAACCGGATGAAGTTGATAAAAACCTGGTGAATGCTGGGAAACTCCCTGTTACCGTTGAACAAGGAGCCTCTTTCTTTGACAGTGCCTCATCTTTTGCGATGATTCGTGGTGGCCATATTGATGTGTCTATTTTAGGTGTCCTTCAGGTTGATGAAAATGGCAGGGTAGCGAACTGGGCTGTTCCTGGTAAAAGTGTTTTAGGGGTGGGTGGAGCAATGGACTTGTTAGAGGGTTCCAGAAAGGTCATTGTCACCACTTTACACACAACTAAAGAAGGGGAATCCAAAATAGTAAAAGATTTACAGTACCCAGTTACTTCACTTAGAAAAGTAGACCTAATCATAACTGAACTGGGAGTTTTCGAGGTGGATGAAGAAGGATTAGTCTTAATTGAATTATCAACCGGTCAAACAATTGAATCTGTTAAATCAAAGACAGACGCGCGGTTCAGGGTTGGGTTGAGCTGTGAGGAAATTTTAGAGAATAATAGGAGAGTGAAACAATAATGGTCGTTATTGTAAGCGCGCTTAGGACAGCAGTCGGAAAATTTGGTGGTGCGCTTTCGACTGTGCCACCAGAAGATTTTCTAGCTACTGTAATGAATAATAATTTGTCTTCTATTGGTTATAATTCTTCTATTGTAGATGAAGTAATCATAGGTCAAACTAAACAGAGTGCCGAAACACCTAATATCGCCAGGGTTGCAGCATTAAAAGCCAGATTTCCTGAAAATGTGACTGGGCATACGGTACAAATGCAATGCGGTTCAGGTCTTCAAGCTGTTATTAATGGAGTTATGTCCATAAAGACAGGTCAATCAGAGGTGGTTTTAGCAGGCGGAGTAGAAAGTATGTCTCAAGCACCCTATTACTTAGTTGGAAATAGGAAGGGATTAAAACCAGGGGATTTAACACTATTTGATTCCAATATCCGCAGCCAACCATGCTCCCAGCCTCAAGATGTCTATGGTACGTTTAATATGGGCCAAACAGCTGAATGGTTAGCAGAAAAATTCGAGATTTCCAGAGAAGAACAAGATCACTTTGCACTTGATAGTCAAGAAAAAGCACTAAGGGCGTTGGAGAGTGAGCGTTTTTCAGCTGAAATTGTGCCAATAAGTGTTCCCATTGGCAAGGGTGAAAGCATGTTCTTCGCAGTTGATGAGCACCCAAGAAGAACATCTCTAGAAAAATTATCCACTCTTATGCCTGCCTTTAAAGAAGGGGGCACAGTAACAGCAGGTAATTCGTCCGGCCGGAATGACGGGGCAGCGGTCTTAATGCTGATGAGTGAAGAAAAAGCGGAAAAATTGGGCCTGACACCACTAGCTACAGTTAAATCTTGGGCCGTGTCTGGTGTGTCTCCTAAAGAGATGGGCCTAGGTCCAGTTTCTGCCAGTGAGAAAGCTTTAGAAAAAGCAGAATTAACGATAGAAGATATAGATCTCATTGAATTAAATGAAGCATTTGCTGCACAAGCAATTGCATGTCTAAAACATTGGCCTGAGCTAGACCAAAAAAAGGTGAATGTTAATGGCGGGGGGATTGCTTTAGGTCATCCACTTGGTTGTTCAGGCGCAAGAATTCTTGTTACCCTTCTTCATGAATTGCAAAAGTCCAAGTTAACTTACGGACTGGCAACCTTATGTATTGCAGGGGGCCAAGGCATCGCGATGGTAGTGGAACGTTGGAGAGAAAGGTAGAAATTAAAGAAGCAGTAAATAATTAACTATAAAAATATTATGTAAACCAATAATGGAGAAATTTCACTTTAATGATTAATGAATGACATTTCAGATTGATTGAGTAAGAGATTTGGGGTTCATTGGCATGGTGAAAGACATTTTGATCGATAATGTTTGAGGTTTGTCCTTCATCAGTGCGATGAAGGACATTTTTTATAAAAATTCATTGTATTTTGGCTTCCAGAGCAATGACAGGGGTTCTTTAACTCATTTTTAGCTTCATCCCAAAAGTTAAGATTTCGTAATCATTCTTTAGGACATACCCATAATTTTTTGTATGGTCGATAACGATATCTCCATCAAGATATGCTTGTACTTCTGGGCTAACAAGGATAGTGATCTCCTCAAATAGATACACTTCATCATGTTCTACCTGCTCATCCTGAGCAAGTTCATACACCATTGTGCTGCTTCAACCACTAGTTTGCTGAGCAATAATCCTAACAGAAGTTTTCTCAGGGAAAACCATTTTTAAATGTAGATATGCGTTTTTGGTTAAATTAATTTTCAATATGATCACCTCTTACTATTACATTCCCTTTCAAATTTGGTTCTAATCGTGAAAAACCATACTTAACAAAATAGTAAATGTTAGTAGAACTACTTATATAAAAACACCTTAAAGTTCTCATTCTTATCCACAGTTGCCAGTAAGACGTTTTTGATATCAGTGTGATAAAAGTTTTCTAATTTAGATATAACCCAGTCTTCGTCCTTTTGTATTTGCAGTAATTCATTAGAATTTATTTTACCTTCTTTTATAATCGTTCTTGCTAAATCGAATGGTTCTGTCATTATTTGCATAGTCGATGGTGTAATGGGTTGGTATTTAGGATCTAGAAAAATGGATATTGTCCCATCTGCCTCCCAAAAAGCTAATGCCACGCTTTTGACATCTGCTACTTTTTCCTTACGTAATTCACCTAATAACAAATCTAAAGAAATCCTTGCCTTTTTAAGGCCTTTATATAAAATCTCTCCATCCTTTACGAGTGGGATTGGTGCACTGTTAATCACCATTCTTAACCAGGGCCATTTAAGTATGATGAATATACCTCCAAGATATAAAGTTACTAGTACAATGGTGGAAATGACGGACCCTTTTAACCCAAGGTGTTGGTCAGACAATGGATTGGGCAATAATGTTGCCAATAACTAGAGCGATTACAAAATCAAGCAGTCTTAATTGTGAGATGGCACGCTGTCCTAAAACTTTTCCAACGATGACCAAGAAGAAAAAACCAACAACAGCACGTAAAACCCATTCAATTGAGGTAAGTGATTCTTGGCTTTGAAAAAAATCCATTTAATGCACCCTTTTTTCAATATACTAAAACTTATTGTGTCTCTGTTATGTTTTTAATAACCTAAATTCAGTGCTAAAAAATAAAAATATTACTCGAAATGGTATATACTTACATAGTCTCAATGAGCAGAAGTGTAAAATAGGAGGAATGAACTTTGGAGATAGGAATTAGTACCTTTGTAGAAACCACACCGGACGTTCAGACCGGAGAAGTAATAAGTCATGCACAGAGAATACGTGAAGTAGTTGAAGAAATTGTTCTCGCCGACCAAATTGGATTGGATGTGTTTGGCGTCGGGGAGCATCATCGAAAGGATTATGCAGCTTCTTCTCCTGCAGTTGTTCTGGCTGCTGCAGCATCACAAACGAAGCGGATCCGATTAACAAGTGCCGTTACGGTACTTTCTTCTGCAGATCCGGTACGTGTATTTCAGGATTTTGCTACACTTGATGCCATTTCAAATGGACGAGCAGAAATCATGGCGGGCAGAGGTTCCTTCATTGAATCATTTCCACTGTTTGGTTACAATCTAAGGGATTATGATGAATTATTCGAGGAGAAAGTAGACCTCTTATTGAAATTACGCGAGTCAGAGAAAGTAACTTGGGAAGGGAGACATCGGCCAGCCATTAATAACCTGGGCGTGTATCCAAGACCTGTTCAAGACCCCCTCCCAGTATGGATTGGCAGTGGTGGAAACACGGAATCAGTTATTCGAGCAGGTGTTCTCGGCTTACCACTTGTATTAGCGATTATTGGAGGCAGTCCAGTTCGATTTGCTCCATTGGTTAAACTTTATAAGAGAGCTGCAGTACAAGCGGGGCACGATTTATCGAAACTTTCTGTTGCCTCACATTCACATGGTTTTATCGCTGAAACAACTCAACTAGCAGCAGATAAATTTTTCCCATCTACCCAGCAAGCTATGAATGTACTAGGTAGGGAGCGGGGATGGGGACATTACGACCAATCAAGCTTTGATGCAGCAAGAAGCTTTGAAGGGGCGTTGTACGTTGGTGATTCAGAAACAGTTGCTCAAAAAATCATCCACCTTCGAAAGAATGTTGGAATCACACGGTTTTTCCTTCATGTTCCTGTAGGTACCATGCCTCATGACGAGGTCATGAGAGCTATCGAGCTGTTGGGTAAAGAGGTAGCGCCTCGAGTTCGGAAGGAAATCGCTGAATGGGAAAAAACACAATAGTCTAGCATATCCTATTTACCTGCTAGCTATCTAATAGCAATTGTAATCATATTGTTAGGTCCTAAAATGTATAGTAAAAACAAAAAAGCTTGTAGAATGAAGTCCATAGGGACGGATTTTACAAGCTATTGATATTGTTTATTAAGTGTTTTTTAAAACAGTAATAAATCCACCGAGTATTTGGTGACTTATTTTGAAACCTTTACCTTGATAGAACTTTAAGGCTTCATCGTTCCCGTTTGATACAAAAATAAACAAGTCATCAATTGACGGAAATGAACGTAACCATTCTTTCGATTTTTCGAATAAGACAGAACCAACGCCCAGGCTACGATAACCTTCCTTTATATAAAACTGAGAAAGACAACCGACATCTTCATTTTTTACAGAAGCAAGGTCAAAAAAGGTAGCAAAATCATTTGAATAGGTTTCCTTAGACGAAATGTTGCTATACACATATCCCACAATTTCATCATTATCCTTTGCTACTACTATGTAATTATATTTGGCACTTTTTACAGAAGGGATCATTCTAGTTTCAAAATTCATGTTATCAAAAAGTTCTGGGTGTAGCGTTGCTTTTGATTTTTGATAAGCCATTAATTCATTTACAAGATCCTTAAGACAATTAATATTATCATTAGAAATTACTTCGTATTGGATAGCCATAAATAATTTTCCTTTCTAGAGTTTAATAACATGATATTTATTAGTAATTAAAAGTATATGATAAGTCATTACTAATTCCAATTTATAATAAAAAGCTGTCATATACAATGAATGGATTCGTTGTATATGACAGCTATATTTATTTGCAAAATATGTGTTTCCCAATTTTTTTGATCTGGGGTCGACTCCAGATCCAGCTGCTTGTCGCAGTAGCGGGGTTAAAATAATAAAGAGCTCCTCCACTTGGATCCCATCCATTTATAGCATCAAGAACAGCCTTTTTTGCTGTTTCATTTGGTGTTAAATTTATTTGTCCATCCGCAACAGCTGTGAAGGCTCCGGGTTCATATATGACCCCTGCGACTGTATTAGGGAAAGATACACTTTGGACCCTATTAAGGATAACGGCGGCTACAGCGACTTGTCCTTCATATGGTTCTCCACGTGATTCCCCGTAAACCGCGTTTGCCATTAATTGAATTTCATTTTGTGAATAACCGTTTGGGACATTTGAGCTATTAACTGAATTTCCTTTTTGTTCATATTTTGACGATCTCACCAGCATTTCTTTCGTTTTGGTCCCTACCACTCCATCAACAGGGAGTCCAAATTTGTCTTGAAAATTCCTGACTGCCCAGTATGTATCCCAACCAAACACACCATCTATCTTACTTTTATAAAATCCATTATATGTAAGTCGTGATTGCAATTCAATTACATCTTCTCCCACAGCCCCTCGCTGTAAGACTTGATTTGAAAATGCTTGTACTACTTTACTTTGGTCACCATTGTTTAATACGATTACAGCTAAAAAGGTTAAAATTAGCGGTATTTTTAAGGAATTAATCAATTGCACAACCTAACCTCCCAACCACTTAAATAACTATAATTTATATACTTGCATCTTTTTCCCTTTTTTATGTAAAGCTAAAAAAAGGGAGATTACCTTGTTTCAGGTAATCTCCCTTTTAATTAATAATTATCTAAGGCAAAGGTGCTTAGATTAATCCAAGTCTTTCTAGACCATATCGTACACCGTCTTCTTCGGCTGAGAGTGTAACCATATTGGCCACTTTTTTCAATTCATCGCGACCAGACCCCATAGCTACACCCATTCCTACTAAGGAAAGCATTTCAATATCATTTAGACCATCTCCAAATGCAACGGCTTCGTCAGGTGCTATGCCAAGCTTTTCTAATAGTTTAGTTATACCTACAGCTTTGTTTGAGTTGGACAAATTAACGTCACAGGTTCTAGCGCCTGAGCTCCATCTTCTGAAATCTAACTCTGGTACATTGGTTTGATAATGGAGCTCCTCCTCCAAATCGCAATGTAGGAACAATTGATATATGTCTTCATCTGTCCAAAATTGAGCAGGTGCAAGCTCTGGCTTCCATGGGTCATGTTGATACGCTTCAATCACGTATGGGTGGCTTAGATTTGTGGACTTAAAGCTTGAGCCGCTTAAGAAAGTGAGTGGATGCTGAAAATCATTTGATAATAGATGTACTTTCTCTAATATGTGTTTATCAATAGCGCTCTTGTATATTTCTTTCCCTTCATGATAAGCAAATGATCCATTAAAAAAGACCATAGATTCTACTCCGGTTTCTTGAATTACGGACTCTGAAAAATAGGGTGCTCTCCCCGTAGCGATGATAACCGGTATCTTTTTTTCCCTCAACAGTTGGATCGCATCCTTTGTCGCATGACTCAGTTTTGTTTTTCCATGAGGAAGGATGGTTCCGTCAATATCTAAGATGACTAACTTGTAATTCATAAACTCTCTCCTAAAATGTATTCTAAGTGGTTACCCAAAGTATAAGCACAGTATAACACATCGATCTTCAATCACTTAAAAGAAGGCTTTAGGTAAGAGTATAACTTAGTTTGAAAAAATTAACTCACGAAAAAATAAAGCAGGGAAATAAGAGTTCAAAATCGAACTTGTAAACAAAGCAACCAGCGGCAGTTACATGATGTATTTTAATGAATGGAGTGGTTGGATGAGCAAGAATATCAATCGAAAAATATTATTAGCTAGTCGGCCGAAGGGAATGCCAGATGCAAGCAATTTCGAATTAATTGAGTGCGAAATTCCAGAAATTAGTGAGGGAGAGGTACTCATCCGTACTCATTATCTATCAGTTGATCCTTATATGCGGGGAAGAATGTCGGATGCAAAATCCTACGCGAAACCTTATGAGGTGGGAGAACCATTTATTGGAGGCATGGTTGGAGAAATCGTTGTATCTAAAAATCCAAGGTTTCAAGAGGGGCAATTTGTGGAAGGGCGTCTTGAGTGGGCTGAATACAATGTGTCAGATGGTAGTACCATCCGTAAGGTTAATCCTGAATTAGCACCGATTACCACGGCCCTCCATGTTCTAGGAATGCCTGGGTTAACTGCCTATTTTGGTTTAATGTTCATTGGACAGCCGAAGGAAGGGGAAACAGTTGTTGTTTCAGGTGCATCGGGAGCAGTTGGAACAATTGTTGGCCAAATTGCGAAGTTAAATGGCTGCCGTGTTGTAGGAATTGCAGGAGCAGATGATAAATGTAAATTTTTAAAAGAAGAATTAGGCTTCGATGCTGCTATTAACTATAAAACAGAAGAAAATCTCCGCAAAGCATTGAAGGAAGCTTGTCCTTCAGGAGTCGATGTTTATTTCGATAATGTTGGAGGTAGAGTAAGCGATGCAGTTATGACATTGATTAATTTTCAGTCTCGGACAGCCATTTGCGGACAAATTTCGCAGTATAATTTAGAAAAGCCGGAGATAGGACCAAGAGTAGCGGGACAATTACTGACAACTAGTTCATTGATGAAAGGCTTTATTGTATCTGATTATGCAGACCATAATAGGGAAGGATTAATTCAGTTATCACAATGGGTAAAAGAAGGTAAGATTCAATACCGCGAGAACATTGTTGAAGGCTTTGAAAATACAGTTGAAGCCTTTTTAGGACTTTTCCGAGGGGATAACATTGGAAAACAGCTAGTGAAAGTTGCAGAGGATTAAAGGAATAATGAAAAGTTAATAAGGGCACGGTAAAACCTTGCCCTTTATTATTCTGTTCTGTTTACTTTTTGATTGGTGGATTGTTTATGTCTACATGAAACGGAAGAGAGTTATCTGCTTTATCATTTCCATAGAACTGTTCCTGGATTTCGTTATTTACCATATCTTCCTCAGAACCCTCTGAAGCGTAGCTCCTAGACCCAAAGTCATAAAATAATTGATCCATTTGTTGATTTGCTTCAACTGCCTCATTTTTGCTTTCTTTCACATTTAAACGCCCCTTTTAATCATTTGCCTATATTTTTCCCATTCTGTGCTAAAAGTACAAGCATGTAGAAGAAAGTTTTTAATAATGGTAAGGATAATGCTTTATGAATTACTTGTAAACTATCCTTCATAATCGATACTGAGATACCATTCTAGAGTGAAAAGGTTTACAATCGACACTCACACTTTTAATATTAAATCAATAAAAAGTAATGGAGTGGAAGCTTATGACGATTGAACAGGTTGTTCAACAACAAATTGAATACTACAACAAACAGGATATTGAAGGGTTTGCAAGTACGTATGCAGAAAATATTACGGTTTACACATTTCCGGATAACACTATAACTTTGAGTGGAAAACAAGAATTGATTGAAAGGTATACAGAAACATTCAAAAAGAAGAATTTCGCGGATATAAAAAATCGTTCCATTGTCGGCAACAAAGTAATAGATTGGGAAATTGCAACCAGCGGGCTTACAGGAGAAAGTACAAGCTTAATGGCCATTTATGAAATAGAGAACAATTTAATATCAAAGGTTTGGTTTATACGAGAGTAGAACTTCCATGAAGGAAGTTCTTTTTTTATAGAATCACATAACGTTAATCCTTTAAAGTGATGGGGGACAGGCACCAAATCCTATTACAGATAAAATATCATTTTTTAGAGGGTTAAAGTAGATTATGTTGAATTTGTATATAAAAGTAAAAATTTGTGAGGTGGGAGAACTTGGACGAGATTCAATATGGATTTTTAGATGAATTTGGGGATTATCGTTTTGATTTTGATAAAAGCGATGTTTCAACCCACTTTATTATTGTTGCCATTCTTGTAAAAGATTCTAATAAAGCTAGTTTAGAGCAAGAAATGGATAGGATAAGACAAGCCTATGTTCAAACTGAGGATCTAACTTCTAGAAGTTTCGACAATGACCTTACTCAAAGAATGCAAATTTTGAATGAAATTAAGGATTTACCTTTTAGTATATACGCCTATGTAATTGATAAGCGTAAAATAAGAGAAGACAGCGGCATCATGTCTAAAACTTCATACTTAAAATATGTTAATAAAATGGTCTATAGGGACCTGAACATAACATTTGAACAGCTTGATCTGGTGGCAGACGACCGAGATGAAAAATTATTCTTACGAGAATTTAAAAATTATATAAGAACGAAGAGTATACCGGATTTATTTAATCATTCGACATTTGGTTTCAACAATAGTAAATCGAATATTCTTCTTCTGTTGGCAGATTTAATTGCTGGAACCTTGGCAAAAGGCTATGATCTTACCCACCAATATGACCAGTATCGTTCATTTTTCAAAATCATAAAAAAAAGAATAGCAGCAATTAATCTATTACCTCTCGATTATAAAGACTTTCTTCAGGATACTAAATCAACACATCAGGACTCTAGATACAATGACGTTATCATCCAACATTCGGTAAATTTAACCTATCAATATATTGAAAAGCATCGAAAAAACGAGGAAGAGGAAGAAAAGCTTCGAATTGACTTTCTTAAGTTTCTTTTATTTAATTTAAAGGAAAATCCTGATGAATATGTGTATACGGAAGAAATTTTAGATAATTTAAATGCCATAAGGGACTTAAAACTAAATCCTCATAACTTTCGCTCATCGGTGGTGTCTAAACTCCGTGATAGTGGTCTTTTAATTGCGAGCAGCAATAAAGGCTATAAATTACCTGCTTGCTTAAACGATTTATATGATTTTGTAAATCTATCAAGCCTAACAATCCACCCAATGATTCAAAGAATATCAAAGTGTAGGGATCAAATTCTTCTAGCAACCAATAATGAAATCGACATACTTGGGCAAAAGGGATATGGTTATCTGAAAAAGATTATTGAATTGGAAAAGTTAGAAATTTAATATTAAGTAGAGCTCAAATAGGCAAGAATAAAAAAGTGAAATTTGTACTTATGGTTATAAATGGTGTAGTTTTATATCTTAATTATGTCCTGTCAGATCATTTGAATCCTAAGGAACTTAAAAACGGAGGAAGAACAAAATGTATACTTCAATAGCTGAATTTATCCAAGAATGGAATCATGAAGCAGGATCTACTCAAAAAGTATTGGATGCTTTAACCGACAATTCTCTTCAACAACAGGTTTCATCGGAAGACCGTACCTTAGGACGAATTGCCTGGCACATTGTTACAAGTACTCCTGGAATGCTAATCGAGTTCGGAATCAAGGTGGAACCGGTTGGAAATTCAGGAACCGTTCCTTCCTCAGCGAATGAGATTGCAGAAACATTTCGAAAGATCAGTGCTAATACAATTGACGCAGTGAAACAGCAATGGGTGGATGGTTCCCTAGAGGAAATGGTTAATGTGTTTGGTATGACGATGCCAAAAGCAGTAACACTTTCATTGCTCATCAAGCACATCATTCATCACCGTGGTCAAATGACGGTCCTAATGCGCCAGGCAGGATTGAAGGTTCCTGGTATTTATGGGCCTGCAAGAGAAGAATGGACTCACATGGGAATGGATGCTCCAGCACTTTAACAAGTCAAGATATAAAGAGCCAAATATTTGCAAAACTGCATTTATAAGGCTCTTTTTTATGTATTAATTGGTGGGTTATTAACTTCCGGATAAAAATGAATTGAAGACAAATGAAAGGAAAATACGGCTAAAACTTGTGGTAGAATTAGAGAAACATAGGAGAAATGATCCTTAGAAGGGATGTGGGCTTTATGGAAAAGATTTATATGGATTACAATGCTAGTACCCCTTTGGCTCCTGAGGTAGTAAGAGTGATGCAACCGTTGTTACTGGATTACTATGGGAATCCTTCGGCCTTACATTGGTCAGGAAAACCAGTTAAGGAATTATTACATAAAGCAAGAGAACAGGTGGCTGAATTAATTGCTTGTTCTCCAGAGGAAATCATTTTTACAAGTGGTGGAAGTGAGGCAAATAACCTTGCTTTAAAAGGTTTTTATTTTAAAAATAAGCATAAAGGCAACCATATCATTACTTCAAAAATCGAACACCCAGCTATCGTAAGTCCTTGTAAGTTCCTTGAACAAGTAGGGGCAAGGATAACTTACGTAGACGTTGACCAGTTTGGGAGAGTATCACCGAAAGAAATCGAAAAGGCGATTACAAAAGAAACAATTTTGATTACAATTATGCACTCCAATAATGAAGTAGGTACATTAGAGCCGATAAAGGAGATTGGGGAAATAGCGGAAAGACATGGAATTGCCTTTCATACAGATGCTTCTCAATCTGTTGGAAAAGTACCTGTCCAAGTGAATGATTTAAAAGTAGACATGCTAACGATCGCTGGTCATAAACTATATGCACCGAAAGGAATTGGCGCACTATATATAAGAGATGGAATCCAACTTGAACCTCTAATACACGGAGCGGGGCATGAGTTTGGACTTCGTGCAGGCACCGAAAATACTTTATTA
The DNA here is from genome assembly GCF_030818775.1 of Bacillus sp. SORGH_AS_0510. Classification (NCBI taxonomy): domain Bacteria; kingdom Bacillati; phylum Bacillota; class Bacilli; order Caryophanales; family Bacillaceae; genus Bacillus; species Bacillus sp. SORGH_AS_0510. The sequence goes on from NZ_JAUTAU010000001.1 coordinate 2,510,782, forward strand.
GCAGTGGGACTAGGCAAGGCATGTGAAATCACTTCTAAAGAAGTAAGTAATCATAGAATCAAAGATTTGACCGATTATTTTTGGAGGAGACTAAAAGGGGAGTTCGGGGAACAGGTTGTGCTGAATGGACATCCCTTGGAACGCCTGCCGAATACCTTGAATGTTAGTTTTGTAAATAAAATTGGCCAAGAACTATTAGAGTCTATTCCTACTCTTGCGGCATCAACTGGATCAGCGTGTCATGCTGGAAGCATAGAACTCTCGCCTGTATTGAAGGAGATGAATGTTCCTGAAGAGGTTGGGATGGGAGCTATTCGGTTTAGTTTAGGCAGGAATTCGACCAAGGAAGAAATTGATAAAGTAATCTTATTGTTAAATAATATAATGTGAAATAGAAATCGTCTTCATAATATAAAGAGCCCTAGTTTAGGGCTTTTTATTATGGATACGGACTTCTATTGAGAAATTTTTCTAATGCAAGAGAATTCAGATGTGAAAAAGGGAAAATGCCTTTTCTAGTACTATTATTTAGTCTAGTTTTTTTAATTCTGCTAAATGAACCAATTTAATATTATGTATGCTTCCTACTTCCTTAATCTCGCAATAACCTGACGTATACTTATAAAGAATTACATATATCTTGCCGTTGAATAATACTTGCGAATTGGTCTCCAATTTTGAGTCTCCACCCTTCATCTTTTTCTTTTTCAATATATTAGAACGATATGAAAAGTATGTTAATTTTTTGGAGAAATAATCGAAAAAAGAAGGAAATTGACGTAAAGGATTTAATATTGGATATAAAGAAATATTTAGTAAACACAGTGTTTTCTTTATATGTAAGCGCATACATTTATTAGTAAGCACTGGAGGTGATGTGATTGATCTATCCTTATGGCAAAGATTATATCCAATATTTAAACGATGAGGGTTATTCTAGAATTACCTATGAACAATGGAAAAGTAAAATTAGTAAACAGGAATTAGATAAAGGGAAAAATGGTAAAGACCAGAATCAATCTGGTCCGAAATACAAGTAGAAAGCGCCAACCGGCGTTTTTTTTTATTTGTAATAATCCTATATTTGCTTCTAGAAATATGGAGTGAATAGGGGCTCTATGACCTAGGTATTTGATGACGTTTTATATCTCAAGCTTTCTATCCTTAGTCAACAAGTTGGTAACTCATAAATTCTAATTTTTTTGTGGTTTCAAGTTGTATGATTTCACCAGGCAATAATTGAATCCCTTTCGAAAATAGGGGACCATCATATACGAAGGTATGGTATTCACCTGACTCTCCCATTGGACAAATAGTAGTCCTATTTACATCATGAAGGAACGATTCATCAAGGCATCTGCCAAGCCAAGTCTCATCTAGTACATTCTCTCTCACACGAACAACAACTGCTTTATAGCCAGATTGGACAAAATTTCTCAGCAGTTTAAGTGCCTCTTCCTTTTGGGACCATAGGGGATAAAATGATTCCACACCTGCATCGTCAGCAACTTTTTCGCCCCAATTACGATGTGCCTCTAAATATAAATCTCCATATGCAATACCTGTAATTTTATATTGTTTCTTCAAGTTTGAGAGAGCTTTAACAAATTGATCTGTATAAGTATCGTAGGAGCATTGGATAAAGTGAACAGGTATAGAAAGAGCTGCTCCTTGTAATTTTATCATTTCTGTTCGCTCACCATGGCCAAATGTTCGACCAAGTTCTTTGGGAACGGTTGTAACAAGGCATGCGACCTCGTATCCTATTTTTATAAGCGTATCCAAGGCCATACAACAATCCTTCCCGCCACTCCAAGATAATGCTATTCGTTTTTTCATGATATTTCACCCTCACTAGCATAATTATGTAGTTTGTAATATTGATAGTTTAGCATAAAAAATCCTCCATATTTATTTTAGACTAAATAATAATGAATATTTATACGTATAAATGAGTATATGTTGGGTGTGAAATTTGATAAAAGACCTTTACTATATACTTGCGAATGTAAACGCTTACTTGAATAATGGTATAAATATTCAAAAAATATACTTAAAAAAGATTGTCAAACTATCTTTTTTTAACTATAATCATAGTATTAATTAATGATGTCATAAAAACTTACATGAAAATGAGAGGTAATGTAACGTGACTGAAACACTTATTTCAAAAGTACCTGTAGATGCAGCAACATTAGAACAAATTAAAGAAACGATTAAAGAAAAAAGTGTTGAACTATTACATTTGCAATTCGTCGATATCGAAGGTGTTCTGAAGCACATTACAGTTACAAGTGAGCAATTAGAGGATGTAGTCGAAGGTAAAATGATGTTTGATGGGTCCTCAATTAAAGGTTTTTCACCTATTAATAAGTCAGACCTTTATCTTCAACCAGATCTAGCCACATTTGCTGTTCTACCTTGGACAGTGGAAGCGGGTTATGCTGAGGGTCGATTCTTATGTTCTGTTAACAATCCAGACGGAACACCTTTTGATGGTGATACAAGAAACGTTTTAAAGAAAACGGTAGATCGTGCAGCTAATCATGGTTATTCCATTTCAGTTGGCCCTGAATTAGAGTTTTTTCTTTTTAAAACTGACGAAAAGGGTTATGCAACTCAAGAAATCAGTGATAGAGCAGGTTATTTCGAACCTTCACCACATGATCTGGGCGAACGCGTCCGTTTAGAAATTTACCGTGCGCTAAAAGCAATGGGCTTTACCATTGAGGCATCTCACCACGAAGTAGCGGAGGGGCAGCATGAAATTAACTTTAAATATGCAGATGTACTTACGGCAGCAGACCTTGCCACTACATATAAATGGGTTGTAAAGACAATTGCGAAGAAATTTGGATTACATGCTACATTTATGCCAAAGCCAGTGTTTGGAATCAATGGATCTGGAATGCATGTAAATATGTCTTTCTTTGAAGGAAGTGAAAATGCATTCTTTGACTCTTCAGATGAGCTTCAATTATCGGAAAAAGCATACCAGTTTATTGCTGGTGTTTTAGAAAATGTAAAAAGTTTTACGGCAGTAACAAACCCACTAGTAAACTCTTATAAGCGCTTAGTGCCTGGTTATGAAGCACCATGTTATATTGCCTGGTCTGCATCAAATCGTTCAGCTTTGATTCGAATTCCAGCTAAGAAAGGTCTTGCGACACGTGTAGAATTACGTTGTCCAGATCCATCAGCGAATCCTTACTTAACGTTTGCGGTAATTGCTTCCGCTGGCTTGGATGGAATTGAAAAAGGACTAGAAGCACCAGCTCCAATTAATGAAGATATCTTCCATATGAGTGAGGAAGAAAGAGCATTCCGAGGCATCGATAACCTTCCAGGTAGCTTAGCTGAGGCTTTGAAAGAGCTAGAATCTGGAGAAATTGCTTCAAATACATTAGGTCAACACGTTTATAATGAGTATGTTTTAATGAAAAAAGCAGAATGGGATAGCTATCGTACAGCTGTTCATACATGGGAAATTGATAACTATCAAACTAAATTTTAATATTAATGGGACAGTGAAATTGGGTCACTGTCCTTTTTTACGCATCTTTCTTGTGAAATTATTCACAAAACGTTCAAAACCAGAACGGTTAGGTGACTAATTTATCCTGTATATTAACACTATAATCATATTGTTTATATAAATAGGGGGACTACAAATGAAAAAGATATTTCAAATATTTTTAATAATAGGATTGGTTATGACACCTTTTTTTGCACAAGCGCATGTGAAGTGGTTCACAAATGTTGCTCCGCATAAGGAGTCTATTGAACATATATTATCGTCAGAGTTTATATTTTTAGCATTAGTCGCAGCAGTAGTTTTAGCGTCATTAACGATTATCATTCCAAAAATGGCTGAATGGGGTCCAGTAAAGAAAATAGAGGATCGTCTTACTGGTTTAAGGAAGTATTCACGATATATTTTAAAATATGGAACAGCCGTAGCATTAATGATTCAAATGATTAACGGTACATTATTTGCTCCTGAATTCCATGTCAGCAATACTTTTGTAACAGTATTAGCATGGGTTACAATTGGTTTTTTATTAATTCCACATCATATTGCTACAAAAATGGGGGCATCCATTTTATTAGGATTGTTTGTTTATGTTACTATCCATCATGGAATTTTCTATATGCTTGATTATGGGTTTTATGTAGCAATTATCGGAGTGTTATTAGTAGGAAATACAAGATTAGAGAAAGTAGGATTCCCTTTTCTTTACCTAGGAACGGGTTTATCGCTTAGCTGGGTGGCCGTTGAAAAGTGGGTTTATCCAAGTATGGCACTAGATATTGTCACACATCATCATGTACCAACATTTGGGTTTGAACCTGGTTTATTTGTTGTAATGGCAGCATTTATCGAATTTGTCGTAGGTTATTTACTTGTTGTCGGAATTTTAAATCGAGTGTTAGGTTTTGTGGTAACAGGCATTTTTATTTCAACTACGATGCTGTTCGGAATGACTGAAGTCATCGGTCATTTTATGATTCATATTGTACTAATTATCTTCATTATTGAGGGTGTTTCTTTCTATAACCCACCAATTAAAATGCATAAAACTAAAACAGATCAGTTTATCTTTGTATTTTTAAACTTCATATTTGTTCTTGCAACATTTTTACTGATATATTACCGATTTGCATAAAATCTAACTTAATATTTTCATAACATTAATTTACACAACCTTTACTCTCCGTTTAAACAGAGTTAATACTTTCGTCCTATAGTTATAAATGTAAGGGAAATTAAAATTAACTCTTTAGGGGGAAACAAGGTACATGAAAAACTTGAAGAAACTTAGCCTTCTTACATTATTTGCAGCATTAATGGTAATCATGGCTGCTTGTGGAGGCGGAACTACTACAGACAAAACAGCAGGAAACACAGAAAAAGAAACACCAAAAACAGAAGAAAAGAAAGAACTATCTGGTTCATTAGTTATTTCCGGTTCATCTGCAATGCAACCATTAGTTGCTGCGGCGGCTGAAGAATTTATGGCAGAAAACCCAAAGGTAGATGTTCAAGTAAATGCTGGCGGTTCAGGAACAGGTTTATCCCAAGTAGCTGAAGGCTCTGTTCAAATTGGTAACTCAGACGTATTCGCTGAAGAAAAAGAAGGCATTCCAGCAGACCAGCTTGTTGACCATAAAGTAGCAGTAGTTGGAATGACTGCAGCTGTTAACCCTAAGGTTGGAATTAAGGATATTAAGAAAGAAGATTTAATTAAAGTATTCACTGGTAAAATTACAAATTGGAAAGAGCTAGGCGGAAAAGACCAAAAAATCGTACTTGTAAACCGTCCAGATTCTTCTGGTACTCGTGCAGTATTCAATAAGTTTGCTCTTGATGGTGCAACACCAGCTGAAGGAATCACTGAAGATTCTTCAAACACTGTTAAAAAGATTATTAATGAGACTGATGGTGCTATTGGCTACCTAGCTTTCTCATACTTTACTGATGATTCTGTAACACCTCTTGCTATTGATGGTGTAGAACCCACAGCTGAGAATGTTCAATCTGGTAAGTTTCCAGTTTGGGCATACCAACATTCTTATACAAAAGGTGAAGCAACTGATCTTGCAAAAGCATTCCTTGATTATTTGATGTCAGATGATATCCAAAACAACTTATTAAAAGAGCAAGGATATTTACCTGTAACAAAAATGCAAGTAGAGCGTGATGCAGAAGGTAAACAAACAAATAAATAGCTATAAGGAAAAATAGTAGGTGTTTACAAAGCACTTGCTATTTTTTGTGTTATAAAACTTCCTTAAATGAATATAGGGGTATTATCTTACATAAGTTAAATTTGTTTATGAATTTATTTAAGGAGATACTTCATGAAAACCTTTTTAAATCCAGCAGCGCTTCTAGTTTTGGACGTTCAAGTAGGATTTGATCATCCTTATTGGGGAAAACGTAATAATATGCATGCGGAAGATAATATTCTTAAGTTGCTTACAGAGTGGCGGAAAAGGAAATGGCCAGTGATTTATTCACAACATTTATCCCTGTTGCCTGGCTCCCCTCTTCATTATAAGAACAAAAGTGGAACGCAGTTTAAAACAAAGATTCGACCAATAGCCGGAGAAAAAGTATTTCAAAAAAATGTTAATAGTGCATTTATTGGGACACAATTAGAAACTTTTTTACATGATCAACAAATAAAATCAATTGTCATTACAGGACTTTCTACGCAACATTGTGTTTCAACAACGACCCGAATGAGTGGAAACTTAGGATTCGATACTTATTTGATTGAAGACGCTATTGCTGCTTTTGAAATTACAGATCACAACGGAGTTAAACATTCGGCAGAAGAGATACAAGAAATTGAATTGGCAGCATTAAATAAAGAGTTTGCTACTATTATTAATGCAGATAAACTCATAACACTTTTAAATAACTAAAGCGCAAGAATAATCTTACGCTTTTTCAAATTGTTTAGGTTATTCTAAATGATTGTTCAAAAATTGATGAAACGGACATTTTGATAAGGAAGTGTCATCGTCCCGTAAGAAATATTGTTTCCATTCAAAATTATCCTCCAGCCCATAGCTATTCAGATCAGGATGAATACCGATAGAATCATAATTTTCCAATCTTTTTCGAACCTGAGATTTTATATTATTAGCAAAAGATATATTTTTATTGAACTCTTGCAACACCCATCTGGGTGTAATAGCTAACATAAAATAATCAAAATGTCTGCTTTTTCTATTTATATGTGAAGGTGTTGCGCAATACATAAAGTACTGTTCCCCGTTGAAACAGAACTCCCAAATAGGATTATGGGGATTTTGCGGAATATGGTTGGGCCAATCCTTTTCATCTATGTCAGTTAAGCAGTTCAAATGGTCCCAAAATAATTGTTCAAACATTTCTACGCTATACGTTTCCCTTAACTCCTTTGGCGTTTCATAAAAAATGATAAGAGAGGTAAATTTGCCATATTCTTTAGATGTTTCTGTGTACTCACTTAACAACTGGGCAACCTCTTTAAGTGTACTAGCATACCTTGGGTCACCAGCAAACCCGTAACGTATTTGATTTGTTAAGAAGCCTATTGTTGCAGGAATACATGGAAACGGCTGGTCTTTATCTTTCATTTTCTCTTCAAATTTGGCTAAAGCAGTTCTTTCCCATTGGTGGAGTTGGTTTCGGGATAGGGGGGAATCCTTATATAGTTTATTGATTATAATCACCTCCTAATGGTTCATACATTATATTCAAAATCCATTTAGGAGGGTGAATGTCCTAGTCATTATGGGCTTTCGCCTGACTATTTTTATATTTGAATTAATTTTTCACAAAAGTATAATTTAGTGATAATATCATTTATAAATCAATATAAAAGTTTAATATTCAGATGAAGCAGCTTTATGGAGGAGCGAGTATGGTAATTGTAAAATCAGTCAAAATTGATGGTACGAGCATTCACTTTTTTAAAAGTGCAATATACATTATTGAAACGAATTCTGCCTTCACATTAGAGTTAGATCTAATTGTGAGTGAGGTTGTTGTAAAAAAGTACAAAAAAGAAGAGAATCTTATAATTGAGGTAGGATTAGAGACTGGTAGAGTTATACAATCAATTATGCAAGTTAAAACCTTTTCTGATGGCTTGCCACAACTAAATTTATTCTGCGAACTGGATGACATAGAGGAGTACAGCGATCTCAAACGGTTAAATGAAAATGATTCATGGTCCTTTAATCTCGAAGAAGGCATTACACTTGAGGATATAAGAAAAGTGGAAATGCCAGATGAAGAAATTAGTTTGAAATTAAAACTGCCGATAGACCAAGTGGAATGGTTAAAGAAACAAAAAAAGACAGGTTTGAATGATCTCTTTAAAGAGGTTATTTATGATTTATGGAAAAAAGGATATAGAGATGGAGTAGAGAAATGAATTCAAGGATTAAATGGAACTCAAAATACAAAGAGCGCCTAAATCAACCAATAAAGCTTGAATCAAATCCCAGGTTAAAAAAACTGTCCGACTTTCTAACAGGAGGAAAGGCGCTTGATCTTGCATGTGGTATTGGGGGCAACAGTCTATTTCTTGCACAAATGAATTATGAGGTTGAAGCTGTTGATATTTCTGATGTTGCCATTCAATTTATTAAGGAACAGGCTCTAATTTATAGACTTGCAATCAATCCAAAGATATATGATCTTACGGAACTGGGAAAAAAGCATTGGCATAAATGGTCTTTTGATTTAGTTGTAATGACCTATTACCTAGATCGTTCGCTTTTCCCGTTAGTGAAGACTCTTATAAAAAAGAAAGGTTATTTTTTCATGGAAACCTTCTATCAGTCACAAGAAAGCAGTAATCAGGGAGTATCTGACCAATATAAACTAAAGCCAAAAGAGTTGCAAACAGTATTTAACGATTGGAAGATACACTTTTTTGAAGAAGATGAGAAGGAAGGTAGACAAACAATATTTTGTCAGAAGCTCTAATACTTCTGTTTTTAATGAAATTCCTGATTCAAAAGCCGCTAATTCCAGTGATTTAGTGGTTTTTTTGTTTCATTTTATACTTCATGAGCATTGCAGAAGGAAGTTTCGATTAAAAATAACACACATCCTTTTGCCTTTCATAAAATAATGAATAATTTAACTCTAGAGGTGGACTAACTGCATAATCAAAACCAAAACAAAAATGGATATTTTGATGATAAAAGCAAAAAAATTGATGCTCTTGAAAAAAAGGTTGTATTAGGACTTTGGATTCAAGTAGTTGGGCAAATTATTGAACTGGTTGCATTATCCGAACTTTTACAGTTAAGAAAAGATGAAAACACATTAGGTGAGGAACAAATCTTAACGGGGGTTTGGATAAGAACAATTGGACAAATGTTAGAAGCTGTTTCGGTTTCAAAACAATTGGGCGAAACCGACTTATTAAAACTAATCCCACAACAAAAACTGGCCATTACAGGAGACTTGCTTGTATCCATTGGGTCGGGATATGAAGTAGTTGGAGGGTTAAATATTCTTGAAGAGGAAGCTGTGACGCCACCACCTATTGTTCCATAAGAGGGTCATTAGTGGGGTGCTCTTAAAGATAAGTAAATACGTAAGTACCCATCAGTAGACATTCTCAAACTAGAACACTTTTACATATCTTGAAATTAAAAAAAATTTTTATTTTATACATTAAGTAAATTGGATAAAACAATAAGAAATGGGGCGATTTAAAAGGAGGAAACTAGCCATGGAACAACCACTAAATTATCCGGAAATTTTTTATAATGAAGTTATTTACTATCTAGAAACAAAATGGAATCGGAGATTAAGTGAACACGAACGTCATGTGTTGATTGAAGGGTATCGATTTGGAAGGATGGTTGAGGCAGAGGCTGAACTCAAAATTCTCTTTACAAATTAAAGGAGTAGGAAAGGCTGACTCAGTTGAAGAGATCAGCCTTTTTACTGGATTTGTCGTTTTTTAGAGCTTTTAATCTCTAAACTCTACATGTCCAAATTCATCAATTTCTATTGTAGTATAACTTTTAAAAACATCCATATTTGTAATCTCATGCTTTACCGTACTGGCAAAGCTCTCCATGTATGGCTGGTACACTTCAGGATCCTTTACAAGGTGATAAAAGTTCACCCTTTTTCCATCCTTCATATCTGTCATTCTTAGTAATAAACGATCTCCAAACTGTTCTTTAAACCACTCTCTTGCTTCTTCATGATTGCTGAAAGAAGGCATCTGACTTCGTTCAATTGTAAAATCTTGATCCATTGATAAATTCACCGCCTGGTCTCTTTGGATTTTTATATTTTTTTCATAACTACTTTACCCTATAAATCAATAATTTATAAATAATTTATCGTTTTCCAATAAGACCTTCACCAATTAAAGGTTATATTCACTCCTAAAGATTGGTATTTTTCCATTTGGAATAAAAAGGATTTTAAAATAGTAGATATGGTATGAATTCATTTATTTGGGGGGAAATGGTGACTTGAATAAAGAATTAGCAGTATTTTTAAAAGAACTTGAACACTTTGGTTCAGCCAATAACCGAGAAATAATGGAGAAAGCAAGAAGAATGAGAAATATAACACCTGAAACGGAACGACTCCTCATATGGACTCATTGTTGTTGACAATGTCATCTCACATTTCAAGGTGATACAAGAATTCTTTGAAATGGTGTCAAATGACGAATGCTTTAAAACAATTAAATTTCCGATTGAAAGTGGATTATTATTACTGACAAAAAAATAAGGTGGAGACCCAGAAGGATGAGATGGTCATGCAGATTAAAGGTTTAGATCACTTTTTCTTAACCGTTCACGACATAGAAGCCACTTGTATGTTTATACCACTATTCTGGGAATGGATTTACAAACATTTGTTGAAGGAAGAAAGGCGGTCCAATTTGGTCAGCAAAAAATAAACCTTCATGTCTTAGGAAAGAGTTTGAGCCAAAAGCATGTAAGCCTACTCCTGGTTCAGCAGATTTATGCTTCATAACAGATACTCCAATAAAACAAGTCATTAAACACTTAGGAAAAAATAATGTCACTATCTTGGAAGGTCCCGTTTTAAGAACAGGTGCTTTAGGGAAAATTGAATCAGTCTACTTTAGAGATCCTGATGGAATCTAATTGAAGTCTCCAATTATATGTAAAGTTAATAACTTTTACATACCTTAATATATAAAAAGTCGGCGAAAATGCCGACTTTTTATAATTTTTAAAAAATATTGACTATTTAATTTTCCTAATAATATAATGGTTTTATAAAATGAAAACTATATTTCCGCTAGATGGAAAGATAGAAATTAAGCTCAGAAAAGTGTTTAGGGGGGGGCAAAAATAGAAAAAGACAAAAGTCAAAATATCCGTGCATTAGAAAGGGCATTTGATATTATTGAAGCTTTTACTCTAGATGATGCGGAATTAACGCTAACAGAAATTTCAACAAAAACATCACTTTCTTTAGCTACCATTCATCGATTTATTCAAACGATGTTGGTAAGAGGCTATATCGAGCAAGACCCTATATCTGGTAAGTATAAGCTAAGTAAGCAATTTGTACGATTAGGCGGAATAGTTGTGAGGGGCTTAGATCTTGTACATACGGCAACACCTTACCTTCAAGAACTATCCAATAAAACCTCACAGAATTGTAACCTTAGTGTGTACGATCAAGGAAAGGTCTTATGTCTAATCAATATAGAGTCCTTTAAAAGCTATTTTATGGGAATTAAAGTGGGACAGAGCCTTCCCGTATACGGAGGGGCATTATCAAAAGTCATCTTAGCCCATCTGCCAGAACAATTAATAACTACCCTCATTTCAGATGATTTACTATCCTTTACACCACAAACGATATCTCACCGAGAGTTATTAATAAAAGAACTTAAAAAAATTCGGCACCAAGGCTATGCAGAATCTAAGGGAGAACTAACTATTGGAGAAGCCGCCATTGCTGCACCTATCTACGATTATTCAAACGAAGTCGTTGCCGGTATATCCCTATCTGGTCCCGAACATCACTACAAAGAAGAAAAACAAGAAGAATTTAGACGTCTATTACTTAAAACGGCTCACCTTATTTCAAAGCAATTAGGATCTGAAAAGTATAGTGATTTTGAGGATGAAGAATTATCTAGTGATAGCTAGAAAAAATGGTGGTGGAATGATGGGAAGTAGACTAATAGAAGATTATGTGTTCCATAGAGATTTTACTAAATCGTATCCTATTATCACTCATGGTAAAGGGATTTATTTATTTGATGAGAACGGAAAAAGGTACATGGATGCCTGCTCAGGAGCAGTTGCCGCGAACTTAGGTCATGGAGTGGAGGAAATTGCAGAAGCCATGGCTTTGCAAGCAAAGAAGGCAGCCTTTGTCCATACTATGAGATTTGAAACAGAGGTATTGTTCCAACTTGCTGAAAAAATTGCAATACTAGCGCCTCATACATTGAATAAGGTTTATTTTACAAGCGGGGGATCGGAAGCAAACGAAAGTGCCATTAAGCTTGCAAGACAATTTCATAAGGATGCGGGGAGACCCGGAAAAAACATCGTCATTGGGAGATGGCAGTCCTATCATGGAAACACATTTGGTTCTCTATCTGCCGGAGGCGATATAAAGCGACGACAGACATATACTCCAAACTTAATTAATTTCAACCATGTCCATTCCCCTAACTGTAAGAGATGTCCATATCAGAGAGAAAAAGAGGACTGCGATCATAAACAAAATTGGTCCTGTGTCAGGGCTGTTGAAAGCGTTATCAATGAGCTCGGGCCAGAAAATGTCTCTGCTTTTATTGCTGAACCGATTGTAGGGAGCCAGCTAGGTGCAGTAAGTCCCCCTGAAGCTTATTTTAAAGAAATCCGAAAGATTTGCGATCAATACAATATTGTCCTCATAGTAGATGAAGTAATGACAGGCTTTGGTCGAACCGGAAAAGATTTTGGTTTCCAACACTTTGGGATTGTGCCAGATATTATTACGTTTGGGAAAGGGATATCTGCTGGTTATGCTCCACTAGCGGGTATGATTGTTCACGACCGGATTGTAGATAGTCTAATAGAAAATAGTAAAGGGAAATTTGTTCATGGATATACGTACAGCGGACATCCCGTTTCCGTTGCAGCTGGTCTTTCTGTTTTAACCATTTATGAACGAGATAGGATTGTCAGCAACGTTCAGTTTGCAGGAGATTACCTTAAACAACAGCTGTTCGCTCTAAAAAACCGATATCCGATTATATATGATGTACGTGGAGAAGGACTATTGTTAGGTATTGAATTAGCTATGGATGGAAAAACAGGAACACCTTTCCCAGAAAAGTTACATGCTTCTGAGCGGATCAATAACATCGCAATGGAGCTTGGAGCTGTGTTTTATCCAGGAAGTGGTTCGATTAACGGCTATTTAGGAGACCATATATTAATCTCACCGCCGCTTACCGTTACCACGGGTGAGATCGACGAAATGTTAAGAATTCTAGAAAATTCCTTAAAGATATTTATAGAAGAACTAAAGGAGGAAGAAGCATATGAAATTACAAAATAAATCAGATGAAATTAAGGAAAAAGCAAAAAAACATTTATCTCCTGTTTTAACGAGGGTAACAGAATTAGTTGTAGAAAAAGCAAAGGGTGCCAGATTTTGGACGGCAGATGGAGAGGAATACATTGACTTTGTATCTGGAGTGGCTGTTAATGCTGTTGGTCACGCCAATGATGCGATGATTCAAGCCATTATGAAACAGGCAGAGTCATTTATTCATTTCGGTCTGAACTATGGTTACTATGAATCAGCTGCTAATCTTGCAGAAAAAATTGCCGAGATTACACCAGGTAATTTAGATACTGTGTTTTTTGCTAATTCCGGCGGTGAAGCGATTGATGGCGCATTAAAGTTGGCTAAAGCAGCTACAGGAAGACCTGGAATCATTGCTTTTGAAGGTTCCTTCCATGGAAGAACACTTGGAGCAACTGCTATTACTGCTTCTAGTTCTAAATACAGGAAAAACTATGAACCTATTTTAGGTGAGGTGTACCATGCTCCATATCCTTATCCATCTCAATTAAAATGTGTGAACCAAGAAGAGATTATTCCTTATTGTTTACACCAGCTTCAAAAAATCTTTGAATTACGGATTGATCCATCCCGAGTAGCAGCTATTGTGATTGAACCTGTGATTGGTGAAGGAGGATACTACCCAGCACCTGCAGAATTTCTCCAAGAACTTAGAAAAATAACAGAAAAACATGGCATCCTATTAATCTTTGACGAAGTGCAAACTGGTTTTGGGCGAACAGGGAAAATGTTTGCGGCTGAGCATTCTGGTGTAACTCCTGACATTATGGTTCTCGCAAAAGCACTTTCAGGTGGAATGCCGCTTGGAGCGATTGTAGCGAGTAAAGAGCTTCATGAAAAATGGCCAGTAGGGGGACATGGTTCAACCTTTGGAGGGAACCCGATTTCCTGTGCAGCAGCACTAGCAAATATTACAGTAATTGAAGAGGAAAAACTAGTAGACCGAAGCAGAGATTTAGGAGCAAACATTGTAGCACAGTTAAAGGAATCACTAGAAGGGTTAACTGGGATTAAAGAAGTGCGAGGATTAGGAATGATGATTGGTATCGAATTTCAAGAGGATTTTGCAAGTCAAGTTGTTCCAGTTATCAAGCAAAAGTGTTTAGAACAAAAGCTTCTCATTATGAATTGCGGAGTACAAGGACAAACAATCAGGTTAATGCTTCCTCTCAATATTAATGAAGAAGATTTACATGAGGGCCTATCCATTTTAGAAAGAGCGATTAAAGAAACATTATAAAGGAGGTCAAGGTATGATCCAACAAGCTGTGAAAAAAGGATTGTATATAAATGGTTCTTGGATTCAAGAAGAGGATCAGGATTTTTTCAAAAGTATAAATCCTGCGACAGAGGAAGTGGTGGGCTATTGTGCGGCTGCTACATCATCACAAGTAGATGATGCGGTAGAAAGTGCACGAAAGGCCTTTAAAAAGTGGAAAAATACCCCACTGCCAGAGAGAGCTCAATTTCTTTGGAAAGCGGCCAAGGCTTTTGAAGAGAAAAAAGAGCTCTTAGCTCAAATGATGACACAGGAAATGGGGAAAGTAATAGCAGAATCCCTTGGTGAAGTAGGTGTCGTCATTGAAACCTGCAAATATATGGCGGGTGAGGGAAGAAGACTTTTTGGTGAAACCGTTGGTGCGGGGGCTGAAAACCGTCATATTATGATGGTCCGTGAGCCGGTGGGTGTTGTCGCTTGTATCACACCTTGGAATTTCCCGGTCTCTTTGGCAGGCTACAAAATTTTAGCAGCCCTAATTAGTGGTAATACAGTTGTATGGAAGCCAGCCTCTGAAGTGGCTCTTTCAGCACAAATTTTCACAGATATTTTCCATGAGATTGGGCTCCCAAAAGGAGTCTTAAACTTAATTACGGGATCAGGAAGTAAAGTTGGATCTAAACTGGCTGAACATAAGGATGTAAAGGTCATCTCATTTACCGGGTCTACAGAAGTGGGGATTAAACTATCAGAAACAGCCGCCAAGACATTAAAAAGAGTAGCTTTAGAGCTTGGCGGAAAAAATGCTGTTATTGTGTTGAAGGATGCAGATTTAAAACTAGCAGCGGAAGCAATTGTTAAGGCCGCCTTTACAACAACGGGGCAAAGGTGTACAGCTGCCAGCCGGGTCATTGTTGAATCAGAGGTAAAGGATGAATTACTAAACCGTGTTGTTTCCATTACCAAACAATTAAAAGCAGGGAATGGTCTTGAACCAGGTGTGGATATCGGACCTTTAACCAATAAACAGCAACTTGAAACCGTTGAAAAATATATAGCAGTAGCAGTTGAACAGGGAGCTGTGATAGAATGTGGCGGTAAACGAATAGCAAGTGAAAGAGGATACTTCTATGAGCCTACGATCTTAAGTAATGTAAAAAATGAGGATGTGGTTGCTCAAGAAGAAATTTTCGGTCCGGTTTTAGCATTTATAGAAGTTAATAGTTTTGAAGAAGCGATTGAAGTAAACAATGATACCATTTATGGGCTATCTACTTCATTATTTACAAACAGTCTCTACTATGCGAATCGTGGTGCAAAAGAAATTGAAAGCGGGCTAGTTTATATTAATAATGGTACTTCCAATGCGGAACTTGGTGTGGCATTCGGTGGAACGAAACAATCTGGAAATGGACATCGCGAGGTATCCCATCATGCCTTCGATGTGATGACAGAGTGGAAGTCCATTTATACGACCTATTAGGATAAAAATGGTTGAGCCATTATTTTTATAAGGGAGATGTCTAATGAAAAAGCTTCGAGTTGGAATCGCTTTTTTCTATCATGAATCTCATAGTTTCGCTCCATTAAAAACGGATATCGATGCATTTTATAATGAAGGATTTTTTAAAGGAGACGAGATTTTTTCGGCCTACACAGCAACAAAAACAGAAGTAGGCGGTTTCTTGGATGTACTTGCAAAGGAAGAGCACATAGAAGTTGTTCCACTTCTATGTGCTGCGGCGACCCCAGCAGGTCTCGTAACGATAGAAGCCTATCAGTTTATTGAGAGAGAAATGTTAGGACACTTGAGGAATGCAGGTAAATTGGACGGATTACTTCTTGCCCTCCATGGTGCCATGGTTGTTGAAAACCTCTACGACCCTGAAGAAAAGCTGTTAAGGGAAATTAGAAAAGTTATTGGGAATGATATTCCAATTGCAACGACCTTAGATATGCATGCAAATTTAAGTGCTAGAATGTTAGATCATACTCCCTATCATTTTGGATTTAAAACCTATCCCCATGTTGATATGTATAATCAAGGAGTAAATGCTGCAAAGTTACTCATGGAGGTCTTACTAGAACAAAAAAACTTTGTCTCCTCCTTCATCAAATTGCCTATGATGCCACCTTCTATCAACATGCGTACAGAAGAAGGGCCGATGCATCATTTGGTGGAACTAGCTCTTCAACTTGAGAGGGAACCTTCAATTAAAAATGCATCTGTATTTGGCGGTTTTCCTTATTCCGATATTCCGATGGTGGGGGCCAGTGTTCTTGTCATTGCAAATGATCAAACTAGCGCAAATAAGGCAGCTAGAGAATTAGCGGATAAATTTTGGGAGCTTCGTAATGATTTTATTTTGCAGCTTCCAACAGTTAAAGAGGGAATGAAGCACGCTTTGTCATTAATGGAACAAAAACCTATTGTCTTGGCGGATATCTCTGATAACCCATTAAGCTGTGGAAGTGGAGACACCACTCTATTATTAAAAGAGTTTATCAGCGTGAATCAACCACAAACCTTATTTGGCGGATTGACAGATCCTGAATCGATTAAAAGATGTAGGTTGGCAGGCGTAGGAAATGAGGTCATGCTTGACTTGGGAGGTAAAGTTTCTCCGCAATTTGGAAGGCCTGTTCAAGTAATGGCAAAGGTGCTAGCTCTTTCAGATGGAATTTTTTACAATAGTGGCCCTTTTAATCAACATTTACGAGTGGATGTGAAAGGTGCAGCCTATATAAGAGCAGGTGAAGTGGATATTCTTCTCATTGGCCGTCCAATGTCAGCTAATGACCCGGAAATGTTTCGCCATATAGGTATTGAGCCAACCTCCTATACCATTCTAGGTTTAAAAGTCAAAAATCACTTCCGGGCAGCATTTGATCCTTTAATTAGTAAGGTCATCTATGTCGATGCACCAGGAGTGGCATCTAATGATTTAAAGAATTTTTCTTATAAAAATATCCCAAAGAAGATTTGGCCGCTTAAAGATATAGATGATACTGTACTTATGGAGGTATAAGATATGACTGTAATTGAAAAGAACTTTTATATTGAGATTCCAGAAAAATTAACACCTGAAGAACAAAAAATGATGATGGAGCTTGAAGTTGATGCATTTCCAGGTACAGGTGCCGTTGATGAACAAACACTTGTGCCCATAGCTCGTTATGGGAAACTCATCTTATATAAACAACCGAGCGATGACCGGCCTGTGGCAGTTTGCGAGTGTATGAGAGATTATAATAATCCCAATAAAGCCTATATATTTGGTTATTATGTTCGTTCCGATTATAAAGGGAAGGGAATTGGGAAAATGTTCTTGCAGGAAGTTAGTTCTATTTTAAAAAATGATGGATTTTCTGTCGTTTGCTTAACTGTAAGTGTAAAGAACCTTCCTGCCGTAAAGTTATATGAAAAAGAAGGATATGAAATAAAGGAAACAAGATACTCTGAATTTGGGGTAGGGGAAGATCGTTACTATATGGAGAAAGTACTATAACGCTATATGATTTGTATAAAAAAGCTGCAGACTAAAATCAGGCTGCAGCTTTTTCTATTTAATAAATGTACGCTTCAGTACCGTTTTTAGTATTCTCGGCTGCATGAGTATTATCATAGGTTGAATAAGATTCATTACTTTAAATAATGAACTATAAATATATTGATTTTGCGATGATAGAAGAAAGATGTTCCTTGCGTACCATTGTTGAATGAAGAGACCTATCGGCTTTTTTCCCATTGTTTCTGGATAGCGGAAATCTTCATTTATGACCATGTTCCAGATAGGAGAAATGATTTTTGCTGCATGTTTATGAAATTTAGTGATGACCTTTCTTATTGAATCACTATAACTCTGTAATAATTTTTGAAGTGCAAGCGCTTCTAACACAGCAATACTCATGCCTTGTCCGAAAACAGGGTCGATCCTGCAAATTGTATCACCAATCACAATGAGTCTGTCTGGGAAATGTTTCACCTGTTGGAATTGGTTCCAATTTATCCCTGGCACTCGATAAACAGAGGTGCTAGTTAATGGAGTAGCATCCTTAATTTCTTGATAAATATCTAGTTTAGGCAATATTTTGGCCAGTTCTAGAAAACCACTATCGTCTGCAAGGGCATCTTTTTCATTTATTTCATTATGGTATCCATTTATTGTAACAATGTAACGGTTTCCCTCTACTTTTGAGATGGTTCCTCCCATTTTCTCGATTGGAGGGTTTGGATATACAATTTTAATTGCCCAGTCTCTGGCTTCATTTGTTGCTAATTGAAAACTCTTACTAATATAGCTTAAGCCTATTTTAGCCTTTTTCACAGGTAGATGGATTCCTCGTTTTTCAAACCATTTAGAGGTAATTCCGCTGACTCCACTTGCATCTACTATTAAATCTGCCGTTAAGGTTTTGATATTGTCACTCTGATCTGCTACTTCAACTCCTACAATAATATTGTCTTTTTCCTTATATACATAATTTTTGACCACTTGATTGTAATGAACAGTTACATTTGGTATTTTCTTTATGTATTTTTCTACATTCCATTCAAGGTGCGGTCGGGTTTGCAGGATAGTGGAGTATTCCCCATCGTATCGGAGTTTCCAAACTCCATGGTGAAACCAAGCTAGGTCTTTTGTAGAATTTATCTTTATTGCGCCACCTGAATAAAATTTTTCTGTAATACCAGGAAATAGTCTCTCAAGTCCGGATTCTCCAGCATGGAGAAGCGCGTGTATATGCTCGCCTTGTGGGGCACCTTTTCTTGGGAATGGTCCTGCGGGTTCCTGATCACGTTCTAGGATAATTACCTCATGAAAAAAATCAGATAACACACGAGCCGCTAACTTTCCTGAAATCCCCCCACCAATAATTATTGCTTTTTCCTTGGGAAACAAAGAATGGACACCTCACATATCTATAATCTTCTATATTAAAATAGCATAAAATTTACAATAGTGATATTAGTAATCCCAGATTATATAGTGGTAGTGACTACTAGATAGGTGATAAAGCTGTATAATAGGATTACATTTTAACTTTTTGGAGTTGAGTAGGTTGAGTCGGTTATTCGCTAAATGGTATGACTTTTTTATGAATCCACTAGAGAAAAAGAAGTTTAAGAAGATTCGAAAAGAACTTATTTCAAAGGCAACAGGAAATGTCTTGGAGTTAGGTGCAGGGACAGGAATAAATTTCCCTTTTTATAAAAAAGTGGACAAGGTATTTGCAATTGAGCCTAATCCCTACATGGTTGAACGTTCAACAACGAAAATAAAAAAGGCAGTTGTCCCTATTGAAATCGTTCGGGCAAGTGCAGAGGAGTTGCCATTTGCTGATAATACATTTGATACAGTGGTAGCAACGCTTGTTTTTTGCACAATTCCCAATCCAGAAAAAGCACTTGGAGAACTGAACCGGGTATGCAAACCTGAAGGAAGTATTCTGTTATTTGAACATGTAAAGATGAAAAATCGATTTTTAGGGGCACTTCAAGAATGGTTAACTCCAGCTTGGAAGAGAGTCTGTGATGGATGTTGTTTAAATCGTGATACAGTGGAGTTATTTCAAGCACGCGGGATACAAATAAAAAATATGGAAACTTACTATAGTGATTTATTTATAGTTGTGGAAGGTGTCAATAAGAACTAGGCACATTTATTGAATATTCATTTTTTTCTTTCTATAATCATAGTGTTACATAATATGATTATATACAAAGGTGTGAGTAAAGGATGAAAATTGTAGCGATTGTTGGAAGTTTGCGAAAGGGATCTTATAATAAGCAGCTTGCCGCGACTATAAAGGAGCGATACGGAAAAATATTTGAATTAGAAATATTGGACATCGGCTTGCTTCCACATTTTGATCAGGATATTGAAATCAATCCTCCTGAGACCGTTACCGATTTTAAGAGGAAAGTAAAAGAGGCAGACGGGGTAATTATTATTACACCTGAATACAATTGGTCTATTCCAGGTGTGTTAAAAAATGCTTTAGACTGGCTCTCAAGAGTAGATAAGGTGCTTATTGGGAAACCAGTAATGACAGCTGGTGCTGCAACAGGTTTAATGGGTACCCTACGTGCACAGCTCCATTTACGTCAAATCTTGACAGCTTTACAGGTGAAACTTTTGCCACCAGTTGGTAACGAAATTCTAATTAATTTAGCATCTGCCAAATTTAATGAAGAAACAGGAAAGTTAATAGACGAAACAACATTATCTTTCTTAGATGGTGTAATGGAGAGGTATGTCAATTTTATAAAAGAATAGTGAATGGAAAGGTGCCCTAAATCTCATTTAAGGCACCTCTCCTAACAATTATTTTAAAAATCAAAGTTATCAGGGTCTGCCCCAAATCTTTTGTTTTCGTTTAGTGCATTGATTTTCTCCAAATCGCTATCATTTAAGGTAAAATCAAAAATATTTGCGTTCTCTATTATTCGATGTTCTTTTATCGACTTTGGAATCGTGACGATACCATTTTGTAAATCCCATCGCAAAATAACTTGAGCGATTGATTTATGATGTGCTGAAGCGATATCCTGTAATACTGGGTGCTCAAGTAGACGACCTTGACCAAGCGGAGCCCACGCTTCAATCTGTATCTCATTCTTTTTACAAAAGTCGCGCAGTTCGATCTGTGCTAACATTGGGTGTAATTCCACCTGATTGACCATTGGTTTAATCTCAGCGACTGACATCAAATCTTCCAAATGGTGAATATTAAAATTGCTGACCCCGATTGCTCTAACACGACCTTCTTTATATAAATTCTCAAGTACCTTCCATGTTTCTTTATACTTTTCCTTTACTGGCCAGTGAACCAGGTATAAATCAACATAATCAAGACCAAGTTTATCTAAGCTTGTTTCAAAAGCCCCTAGCACAGAATCAGTACGTTGATCTGAATTCCAAACTTTTGTTGTTATAAACAGCTCTTCACGTGGAATGCTGGATTCTTTAATCGCTTGTCCTACACTTTCTTCATTATCATAAAGTGCAGCTGTATCGATGCTTTTATAACCAACTCTAAGAGCATGCTGAACCGCATGCAGTGCTTCTTCTCCTTGGCGAACCTTATACACACCCAAACCCAACCATGGCATCATTACCCCATTATGTAATGTAGTAGTATCCTGTAAGCTATTCATTAATGGTTCCTCCTTACAATTTAATAAAAATAAGTATAGTACTTCTCTAAAATGAAAATCAATTAAATGGTTCTTCAGGGAAATTAATCCATAAAAAAGGACCTTGAAACGTAAGGAAATTATACATCCTTTTCAATGGTCCTATCTCTGGTATGATTAATAGTCTGTTACCTCAAAACCTCTATCAAGAAATGCTTCAATAACTTCGCTGATTTGAAAAGAAACCTGTGGAAGGTCATAATTTTCAAACGCATGTTCACAGGAAGCCTTATAAGCCATAATTTCGTCGTAATGGCTTATATGACGATTAATATCTTCAGCATTATCTTGACGTTCCTTTTGTCTTTCAATCACAGTATCCCTGTCCGCATAAATAAAGAAACGCATTACTCGGTCACCATATAACTTCTTCAATTTTTCTGTTCCTTCAGGATTTAAAGTTAAATAGACAAGGTTATGATGCTCAAAAGCTTTTACAATATCCTGTTCACGAATACCATAAAAAAAGCCATCAATTTCAACACTTTCAAGAAACTCATGGTTTTCTTGCATTTTTTTGAAGTCAGCTTCATTAATAAAATGGTAATCTTCACCATTCTTTTCATAATGACGAGAGGGACGTGTGGTGTAGGAGAGAACGGTTTCCATATCAAAGGCAGTAGCAACCATTTTAGCAATGGTTTTTCTACCAGATCCATCCGGTCCAGTATAAATAAAAATCTTTTCTTTTTCTTTAATCTTGTACATGGCAAACCTCCTGCAACAAATTATTGAATTAAAAGTGAAACGATGGGTACATATGATACATGTTTTTCCCTGGACATGATTTTGGGGATACATTCATTATAACAGATTTACAATAAAAAATCTGACTTTTCTGCTTTTTAGGATAGGTGTGTATAGATTCATATAGGATAATTGTTACAAAGGTGTGAACAAGACGATGTTAATACTAGATTTAATCAAATGGTATATAGCAGGTTTTGCCATAATTATCATAAAATAAGTAATATACAATACCTTTATAGTGAAAACCATGATTGAAATGAAAAAACATCTAGAAGCTAAGGGGGGAGAAGTATGTGGATTTTTAATGGAAAGAAAAAGAAAATTAAAAAAGATGTTAGGGTATATTATTGTTCCGAAAAGCAGACAGAAGATGGGACAGAATTTAGAGATATAATAAATAAATTAAACGAAGTGTTCCACAGTACCTCCCAACAGGTCGTTATTCTGTGTATAGGCTCGGATCGTTCAACAGGTGATTCACTCGGTCCTCTTGTAGGAACAATGCTCAAGAAGAGTAAAATATCTTTTCCTGTTTATGGAACATTAGAAGAACCTGTCCACGCTTTAAATATAAAGAAAATTCTGAAGGAAATCGTTCAAATTTATCAAAATCCTTTTATATTGGGAATTGATGCTTGCTTGGGAGATGAACGGCAAATAGGCTATATCTTATTAAAGGAAGGTCCATTAATTCCTGGAATGGCGCTAAACAAATCCTTACCAAGTGTTGGCGATTACCATATGAATGCAATAGTAAATTATCTTGATCCACTCTCACCAGGTCAATCACTCAATACCACAAGACTATTTGTTGTTATGAGGCTGGCCGAATCGATATCAAAAATAATAACTGACGCAGCATTAATTGAAGGATCATTCACCGATGAGAAAGTTATTGAAAAGAATGGATAGTAATCAAAAATACATTTTATTTATTTTTGTGGAAAATCCATCCATAGAAGTTGTAGTTAATAAATAGATTACGTTATAATTGGTATAATGTATACCTAGAAAGAAGGAGAAAAATTGTGGGGAATAACTGGGTAGAGGAAGACCTTATATCTTTACGTGAAAGGGTCTATTTACACATAAAAGATTTGATTTTAGAAGGTGAATTTAAAACTGGGGATCGATTAGTTGAACGTGAACTGGCTGAACGATTAAATATAAGCAGAACTCCTATTCGTGAAGCTTTATTTAGATTAGAATCACAAGGATTTGTAAAAACCGTACCTAGGAAGGGTGTAATTGTTGCTGATATTTCTGAGAAGGAAATTATTGAAGTATTTACCATTCTATCCTCTCTTGAAGTATTAGCAGCTAAACTAGCAGCTCAAAAGCTTGACGATGATACGAGAAATAAATTTATGGATTATATTAAAAAGGTGGAAGATTGCCTTAAAGATGAAAATGATTCTAATTTCTCACATCTACATGGTGAATTAAATCATCTTCTATACAGTTCTGCGAAAAATTCCAAGTTATACGAAATGCTGAGTGGATTATCTGATTATATTAGAGCATTTGCAAAAACAGGTTATAGGAATCCAGGACGGCCAAAACAGTCTATGGAAGAACACTTAAGAATTATGGAAGCCATCGTCAATCAAGAAGTAGAAATGGCTGAATACTTAACAAAAATTCATATTGAAAATTCACGCAAAGCGTATATTGAAGCTGTAAATAAAGTGAAAAAGAACAAATAAAGAAGCTGACAATGAGTCGGCTTCTTTATTTGTTTCTATACCCCAATGACTAAGGCGGAGGTTAGATTTCTTAATACTTTTGCCACACTCATGGACACAATGGGGCTGGATTTTGGATTTTGAATAAAAGGATTGTTTTGAACGGAAATCTCTACTTGTCCAAAATAACCCTTTGCTACAATTGTATGTGTGTTTTTATCAATTGTCGGGTCAACATATACTTGAACCGTTGTATCTTCAAAACCAATACCTGCTAGACTTAAGGCAGCAGATACATTTACGTTTTCAGGAAATAATTTTGCAGCGTCCCTAGCATTGCCATCAAAGATACAATATGGTTCTTTAATGGTTTCAAGATTTACTTTTTCCTCGGCAATCGTTCCGTACCAGCTTTTCGGAGGCTTCCTCGTAATTAGTCTTATTTCATTAATTTCACCTAACACTCCAGCAGCTACTCGATCCAAACCAGCAATTGCAGCTGATGGAATTATCAGTTGTTTTTGATGAAGAGTAGCTGTTTCTAAAAGGGACTCATAAAAATCTATATTTGCCAAAGCACCAACAGATAGGATAATAAGGTTGCTTCCTGAGGAGAGAGCTTTTTCACCATAAAGCTGTAGAGCATGATGTCCCGCTGCTTCAATAATGATATCTAAATTTTGATTAAAAAAACCGGATTCATCTGTTGTAATGGTACAATTTACTGGAGTCAATTCCGTGGAATTAAGTGGCTTTCTAACTAGAATAGCTTTAAGTACGACATCGCCTGCCTGTTTGGAAGATATTAAGTCGCTAATACTTCTACCAAGAGTTCCATAACCGATAATACCAACTTTAAGCATAATTATTCTCCTCTATTTACATTTTGTATACCGTATACCATTAATTTTTTCTCTATTTTAAATGAAACTCTATTGGAAATCAACAATAAAATTATGAATATATATAAACTTCTAAATTTTCAAAATTGTTTTGCAAAGTATTTTAAATAATGTTATATTTATTTCAACCTTATAGTAAACAAGGTCTACATAGTGAAAAAGGAAGGAGTGAAACAAATTTTAACCAAAGGATCATGAATCCAGAATAATTTTTTATTCAAGTTGCTTTTGGTAGAATGATTACTTTAGGTAATGCTGTAAGACTATTAATAATTATTGTTTAATTGTTGGAATGAGTAGGGTATTATGTATTTTTTCTTATATAACCATGGTATACAATCTACAAAATACAAAATATTAGTTGCGGATTGTTGGTCTTGTTTAGCTCTAAGGTGACAAAGGATTTATGAAGTAGAGGAAAACAACAAGAGTAAAGAGGCGATAATAACTAAATTCCTCTCCTACGTTCCTTTTTCAGGATATGTTTGGAGGACTTTCGTATTGTTTTAAATTATTTAAGCTAACGGAGGGGAACTATGGAATTAACAGCAGCTCATTGGGTTTATCTATTTGTCACTGCAGCAGTAATTATTATCATGCTTTTTAGAAAAGGTGTTGTTTTACCTCTTATAATAGGTACTTTTTTAGTAGCAGCAGTATATAAAGGGAGTATCATTGCAGGGTTCCAAGCTGTATTTAATGCTAACCTTGTTGCTGCAAAAGAGTTATTCAGCATTTTCTTGATTATTTCCATCATGATCGGTCTCCTTAATTCTTTAAAGGATTTAGGGGCAGATAAAAGGATGGTTGTACCCATACAAAAAATAATGATAAATGGGCATGTGTCATATCTTGTTTTAATGGTTACAACCTATGTGATTTCACTCTTTTTCTGGCCAACTCCAGCGGTTCCTCTAATTTGTGCCTTGTTAGTTCCTGCCGCTGTAAGTGCAGGATTACCAGTTATGACATCAGCAATGGTTATTGTCATTGCAGGTCAAGGAATGGCACTTTCATCGGACTATATCATGCAAGTTGCGCCTATGCTTAGTGCAAAAGCGGCAGGGATTGATAAATCCGCTGTATCAGATAAGGCGTTCATACTTTCACTCATTACTGGTTTAAGTTCTTTAGCTATTGTTTATGTAACACATAGGAAATCAATTACCAAAAAGGCTGGATCAAGTGAGTTAAAGAAAAATGAAAAAGGTTATTTTGAAGTAACTGAAGAGCTTGCTGCTACAGTAGAAGAGAGTGCAGAAATTAATCAAAGAAAAGAAACATGGGGAAAAATATTTGCTATTATTGTACCCTTGGCGATGTTGGCTGTCATGATTTTCATGTTCCAAACTAAAATTGGTAATGGTGGTGGATTTGAAGGTGGAGATGGCGCAGCTTTTATTGGTGGAGTTGCAACAATATTGTTAGTATTGGCCACTATAGCATTTAATCGAATCCATGCACTTGATAAAATTAGTGAACATATTACAGAAGGTTTTGTTTTTGCATTTCGTGCAATGGCACCTGTAATTCCAATTGCAGGCTACTTCTTTATGGGAAGTGGAGATTTTTCGGGTTCAATTCTTTCTTTAGGTGAAGAGGCAGCTAAACCAGCATTTTTATTTGATTTAATTCAAGCAGGACAAAACTATATTCCGCATAGTCCAATGTTTGCTGCATTTAGTATATTAATAGTGGGAGTAATTACAGGCTTAGATGGTTCTGGGTTTGCAGGTCTACCTCTAACGGGGGCTTTATCCGGAGCTATAGGGCCAGGTAGTCACATCGATCCTTCGGTTCTTGCTGCAATCGGTCAGATGGGTGCGGTTTGGAGCGGAGGAGGAACGCTTATTGCATGGTCCTCACTTGTTGCTGTTGCCGGCTTCTTACAAGTATCACCATTGGAATTGGCGCGAAAAAATTTCCTTCCAGTTATTACCGGACTACTGTTAGCAACTATATTGGCAGTAATAATTTGGTAAGAATTTTTAAGCTCTAGTCTGTATAATATTAGAGAAAATAATAAAGAGTGTAGAAATATAAAAAAATTAAGGGGCTTTCCAAAAGTTAGAAAAGACTTAACTTTTGAGAAGCCCCAATTTTTTAGTAGAAAACAAACTTTTTGTAAGAATTTTAATTATAAGGGAGACAGTATTATGAATCGAAGTGTTGTTCAATGAAACCAATAAAAGTGGGATTAATTGGGATTGGTAAGTTGGGTACGGCGATGCTGACTAACTGGGAAAGACAAGGGATCTCAATAGGAGTATACCATCCTAATAGAGAAAAGGCACATCAATATTCTCAGAGTTATCAAACTAGTTATCTTTTAGAAGAAAAAGAATTATTGAACACAGATGTATTAATTCTAGCTCTTCCAGCCATAGAGATAATCCCGTTTATTTCGAGTCTGAATTACCAAAGTATGTCACAACATTCACCCAATATCATAAATATGGCAACAAACCTTCCCACCAAAGAAATCAAGTCGAAGTTTCCATTTTTGAATCTATATGGAATAAAATATATGGGGCATGCGAAAGATTTATTGGAACATGGAAATGGTCTGTTTATTTCAGAACTCGTCCTACCTGAAATAGTAGATGAACTTTTCCAGTCTATTGGAAAGATAGAAATTGACAGTGAAGAGTGTTTAACAAAGGTAAACAAATTAGCTACATATTATGCAATAAAGACTGCCATTGATATAGAAAATGAATTTACAGCTAGAGGTTTATCGTATGATTATCTAAAACGAGCTTTAACATCTCTTGCTCCAGAGGTGATACGTTCGTATAGTGAAGGTACTCTTGGGCACTTTGCCAAAGAGATAGTGAAAGAAATTCAAGAAGAAAATAGGAAGCAGGATTGAAAAAGGTGTCAAACTTGATTGACACCTTTTTTGATGCTTATCTTACCCAAAGATGAGTTGTAAAACAAATAAATACAACATGACACAACCGATATAAATGCCAGCAAAGGATAAATTCCAATTTGATACTTTGTATGAACTTTCTTTTACGATATTTGACATAAGTCCTAAAGTAGCGTTATATGGTCCTACAAGAAAGGATGAAACAGCTCCTGCTAACATGGCTACACTCAATATATGTGGGGAGATGCCAATACCCTCGGGATTTAGACCCTCTGTCATTAATGCAAGAGAAACAGCGGGGTGAAGTCCTAGAAATGCAAGAGCTAATGGAATTAAGGGCAGTAGAATTAAAAAGAATTCAATACCAGCAAAATGAATAAATTTATTGACTAACGAGTCCAACCACGCATTGGTATGGGAAACGTTAATAGTTGAAATAAAAAATCCAGCTGATAGATAAATAAAGAATTGGTCTTTCATACTTACAGAAAAGGATTGAAAATGCTTAAATAAATGTACCCCGAACTCTTTACCCTTTTTTAAAAATAAAGACCAGGCTAGGGCAAATGGAATGACCATTAAGGATATTAAAATTAAAAACGGATAAGGGAACCACGATTCAACTAAAGAAATAACAACATTGAAAATAATGATCGCAAGAAGGATTTGTATGACCCTACCAGAACGGGTAGGCTGACTAGTCTCAAGTGTAGCAGCAGTCTCATGGATGGCGGAATTTATTTGGTGTGGCACCATAATTTTTGATTTTCGAGACCCAATATACCAATCGATTCCCATACCTAAGATACTTAAAGGGACAACGTAAGGCAGAATCGATACCCAACTTACCTTTGTCATCGTAATGACAATACCAACAATAGGAGTAACCGGGGCCCAAAGTAAAGGCATTGCAAATCCACGCGAAATGGCTCTGCTCATGAACCGTTCTTTATTCTTTACTGGGATAATATCTAACGCTGGTCTTATTGAATAGTAGGTCATAGGTAAAGTAGCAAGATTCATAAAAATACTAAAGAAATAAGAAATTCCGGATGTGATCATATAAAGTTGTCCAGAGTTTTTAATTTTCTTTTGAATTATCGTTTGTATACCTGTACTGTAACCACCTAATTTAATCGGAATTCCTAAGATTGGAATTAAAGTAAACATAGTAAGCAAATCCAGCATAGGACCAAAAGAAAGGACATATTGCTGCCATGAGACCCCACTTTTCCATAATAAAACAATACCAAGGATCAAGAATGTACTCCCCAATAATTGGACAAATCGTTTTGCTTTAAATAATGTCCAAAGGACAATAACTAGACTTAAAGCGGAGATTAATGGTCCAAAATGGAGTGTTGGTAAAAGAACATTTAATAAATACAATAAAATAACAGAAAAGAGGATAAATCTTAGCATTTCATCACCAAGTCCTTTTAATTGTATACCAAAATTAAATTTTAGGGATATTTTTGTCATGAAATCGCCATTTTTTTAAATAAATTTGGTGTTTGGTATACAAAATAGTTGTTTTATTTTATGCTACGTACTACAATAACAGTATCAAATATAGGATCCTACAGGGGGAAAGAACATGTTCAACTTTCTATTTGGTTCAAAAAAGGCTGCGGAGAAGGCTGAGAAGAAATTAGCTTCACTTAAGAGAACATTAAAATTTTAAAAATCTAGTAATGGAAGCCGTCGCTGATTGTGACGGTTTTCTTTTTTGTAGTCACCCTTCATATAAAAAAACGGAGAGATACCATTTTTCTCTCCGAATTTTACATATAGAGATCCTCGTTTAATGGCACCCTGTAGCTTAAACTGCTACCTCATCTGATTTAACTAGTTTAGAATTTACTGAGTCCTCACTGTTCCCAGATGCTTTCACAATTTCATTTAATTCCTCTCGTGCTGCTTCTATCGTATTGAATCGTTCAAAAAACTTAACAGCGATATGATTTACATATTCTTTTCCTTCATATTTTTCAAATAGTTGGATTTTCATATTCTCATCAAGTACTTTTGCAATCGTATATTTAGCTTTTAACTTATCAAAGAAATAAAAGTGGTATGTTTCTACAGGCTCTAACCCATCATTTTCAAGAATCGTTTGAAACGTTTCCTTATTCGTAAGCACAATATAATTTCCCAATAATAACACTCCTTAAATAAGTATTTTTTTATTTAATTAAGTAAAGTGAAAACAGCGAATAGTAATTTTCCCTATCACCCCTAATGGAATATTGTATACCAAACTACTTGTGTATATTTTATATCAATCAGGTTAATTGTTCAATAATATAATCAAAATATTTAAATAATTATTAATAATACAAAAACTAGTTTACTTCTCTGACAAAAACAATGTATACTTCAGAAAAGGTTCAAAATTTTAAGAAAAAAGGGGGAAGTTTCATGCCAAAAGTAATCCTTCATGTAGATGGAACGACAGTTGAACAAGAAGTGAAAGATAATGCTAACTTAGTAGTGTTAGCAGGGATACGTCAATTACCTAAATTAAAGTATGGCTGTGGAATGGGAAGATGTACAAAATGTACGTGCATTGTTATAAATGGTGCCGAATCATTATCACCACCCAATTGGAAAGAGGAAAAAATGCTAGGAGAAAAAGTAAATGAAGGTTACCGTTTAACATGTCAATTAACGATTCAACAGGATATTGAAATTTCTCAAGAAAATATTATGATCGATCCCCCGAAGAAGAAATCAGCATATCAAGTGTAACGACGCTTTTTTTTACAGGAATAATGGTATACAAAATACAAAAAATGCAGGTAGGTGAAATAAGTTGAAGTGCTATGATTTAACAGTTATGACATGGAAGGAAGTAGAGGAAGCACTTAGAAGTGTTAAATTTGCTGTAATACCTATTGGAGCACATGAACAGCACGGTCCACATATGGTGGAAAGTTGTGATGCAGTATTAGCAGAAAAGATGGCAAAAAAACTAGGAGAGAGGATGTTTCCTTATGCACTAGTAACTCCTACAATTAATATGGGGGTATCGCCACATCATTTGAATTTCCCTGGGACGATTTCATTGCAGCCAACGACCTTAATAGCAATTTTGAAGGATGTCATTTCATCATTAAAACATCATGGTGTAGAGAAGTTTTTATTGTTAAATTCACACGGTGGAAACCAATCAACTCTCAATGTTGCTTCAACCATTTTAACTCAGGAACTAAACGTTGAAATTTATTATGCAAAGACGACAGCTTCAGCAAAAAAAGCAATTCAGGAACATGTGAGTTCACCCTTATATGGTCATAGCTGTGAGCGAGAAGTGTCAGAAGCACTTTATTTGGCACCAGATATTGTTCGTCTTGAAAACTTGGAAAAAGGGGATATACAGGAGGAAGGAAGATGGAAGCAACTTAGACCAGGGAAGGCAATCCAAGGATTTTATTATTATGAGGAAATGACCAATAATGGTTGTATTGGTGATGGCACAAAAGCTAGTTGGGATATAGGTCGCCAAATTGTCGAAGAAGCTTTAGATCATCTAACATTTGAACTTCAAGAATTATTCAATTTAAAAGTTAATGTACATGTATAGCGGAGTAAAAAAATAATCTTTTAAAAATTCTAAAAATTATATTTACAAATAAACAACTTCTTGATAGTATTAAATCACGGTATACCAAATACATAGTTTAAAAGAAATAGAGATAGTTGGAACTCTATTAAATCAAAAATCTTTTTATTTTTAAACTAACTTGGTATACAAAATATCAAATACCATTAACTTGGATACTACATAATAAGAGGAGGAGTTTCAGTTGACAGAATTATTATCAAAAGATGAATTTCGTAAGCAATTAGAAGAAGCTATTAAAGGTAATCATAGCCAAAAAGCTCCGTTTACAGTAGCTTGGGCAGAGGGAAGACTTGAAAGAAAACATTTTGCTAGATGGGCTGAAAATCATTACCATTATGTAGGTCCATTTGCTGATTACTTAGCTTATATTTACCACAATACTCCAACCGATCCAAAATTCGAAGCTGCAAAAGACTTCACACTTCAAAATATGTATGAAGAAGAAATTGCAGCAGATCGTCATACTGATTTATTGATTCGTTTTGCGGAAGCTTGCGGTACAACGAGAGAGCGTGTTATTGACCCAGCTAATATGGCTCCAACTACATTAGGCTTACAAAGCTGGTGTTTCGCAGTAGCAGCGCGAGAAAATTTCGTGGTAGCAACTGCAGCATTAGTTGTTGGTCTAGAATCACAAGTTCCAGACATCTATAGAAAGCAGACACCTGCATTACGTGAAAAGTATCAGTTCACGGATGAAGAAATTGAATTCTTCGATTTACACATCGTCTCCGATGAAATCCATGGTGAGCGTGGATATAAAATTGTTCTCGATCATGCAGACACACCTGAATTACAACAGCGTTGCTTAGAAGTTGTACGAACAGGAGCAAAAATGCGCCGTATGTATATGGACGGGCTTTGGAGAGAATACCTGGAGCAGGATTTAGGAGCATTAGTTGAAGCAAAATAGTCTTTAGGATATCAAACTTATATAACGGATTTTATTGGAGAAAATTGAATTCGTTACTTATCACAGGCCGTCATTATAATCTTGTAGTTTAAAGGTTTAAGTGACGGCCATTTTTATAAACAAAACACTAGTTTCATCGCAGGAGCATTAAAAGCTTATACTACTTAATTAATGAAAAAAGGTGATCATAATGCTTACAACAAAAGTAGCGACATTCTGTAATTATATAGATGGAGAATGGCAAGAAGCTGGTACCAAGAAAACGTTTGCTAGCGTAAATCCCGCCAATCATGAAGATGTAGTAGGGGTTTTTCAAGCTTCAAACGAAAATGATGTGCAACAAGCAATTGAAGCAGCACAGAAGGCTTTTCCTAGCTGGGCACAAACGGCCCCCTCAAAACGGGCAGCAATTTTAAATGAAGCAGCAAGAATCCTTGAACAAAATGTTCAATCGCTTGCTGAAGAGTTAACTAGAGAAGAAGGTAAACATGTGGATGATGCAAAGAATGAAGTCTTACGGTCTGCTCAAACTCTTCGATATTATGCAGTAGAAGGTCAAAGCTTTACAGGTGAAACTTTTCCAAATGATGATATTAATATGAAGGTTTCAACAGAAAGAGAACCACTTGGTGTAGTAAGTGTGATTACACCTTGGAACTTTCCGCTTTCAATTCCTGCAAGAAAAATTGCTCCTGCTTTAATCACGGGAAATACAGTTGTTTTTAAACCTTCTTCTGATACTCCACTTGTAGCCTTACGCCTAATTGAAGCTTTAGATAAGGCGGGAATTCCAAAGGGTGTTATTAACTTTGTAACCGGTAAGGCGTCTGAAGTTGGTGATTTGTTAGTGACTCATTCTGCAGTCCGCGCCGTTACTTTTACCGGATCAACAGCTGCAGGGGAAGATATTCATAAAAAAGCTGGTTTTTCAACTCGTACTCAAATGGAGCTCGGTGGGAAAAATCCGTTGATAGTTATGGATGATGCAGATCTTGGTTTAGCAGCAACGTTAGTCGTTAATGGAGGTTTTTCTTTAACAGGTCAGGCCTGTACGGGTACGAGTAGAGTTATAGTTTTAAAAGCGGTAATAGACGAGTTCGTGCAAAAATTAATTGAGAAAACAAGTACTTTGAAAGTAGGAAATGGTTTTGAGCCTGGTGTCAAAATTGGACCCCTCGCCAATGAAAAGCAATTGAAAAATGTCCTCAAGTATGTGGAATACGGGAAAGAGGATGGAGCCACTTTGGTGTATGGGGGTAACCATATTACTACTGGAGAATACCAAAAGGGATATTATGTTCAGCCAGCTATTTTTACAAATGTAAACCCAAATTCGCGCATTGCAAAAGAAGAGATCTTTGGACCGGTAGTGGCTGTTATTGGAGTAGATACATATGAAGAAGCCATCACCATCGCTAACGATGTGGAGTATGGTTTGTCAGCCTCCATTGTGACCAATAATCTAAAAATCGCAAACCAATTTACAAAGGATATTCAAGCCGGGACTGTTAAAGTGAACCGGACAACAACCGGCAACTTAATGAATGCACCATTTGGAGGCTTGAAGAAATCAAGCACTTCCACCTTCCGTGAATCTGGTAGAGTCGGATTAGAATTCTTCACTCAAATAAAAACCGTGTATATGGGCTATTAAAATTTATCTTAATGTGAGGAGAACATTCATGAAATCAGTTCTAAAGCTAGAATTAGAAGAAGCAAAAATTATGATTGAGGCAGCGAAAAAGAAATCGGAAGAAATCAATGTTTTTGAAACGATCGCTATTTGTGACGATGGCGGGAATCTTCTTGCCCTTGAACGAATGAATGGAGCGCGAATTACGGGACCAGAAATTGCAATTGCTAAAGCATACACAGCGGCCGGACATAAACGGTCCACCCATTTATTTAATAAGGAACCAAATGGACCTGCACTCCCTGGGAATGAAGCCTTTGGTATACAAATGATGCTCCCGGGGAAATTCGCCATTTTTGTAGGTGGTTTTCCGATTGTCGTGAATGGGGAAGTGGTTGGAGGTATTGGTGTAAGTGGTGGAAACGGTGAACAGGATACGGCTGTTGGAACAGCAGCATTGCAAGCATTACAAAACTTTTTGGAAAGTGAAGGTCTAGAAGTAATTACTCAAGCAGACATAAAAAAATAATAGGTCAAGGACCTCATTCGGGATATTTGTTAAACCGAAATGGGGTCTTAAATCTACTACTCTTTAAAAAATGAAATTAAAAGGTATAAAAGGGGGAGAATTAACTGAAAGCATATGTGGAGTTAGCCATTGGATTTGCCCGAACTGGTGTAACGGGTTATGGAGGCGGCCCCTCGACCATACCCTTGATTGAGTTTGAGGCTGTCAAAAAATATAAATGGATGACAGAGGAAGAGTTTGTGGAGATTTTAGCCTTAGCCAATACCATGCCAGGGCCTATCGCTACAAAAATGGCAGCATATATTGGCTATAAAGTAAAAGGGTCTATAGGAGCAGCCGTGGCCATCCTTACTCACATTTTACCTTCAATCATTGCAATGATCGCCTTATTAGGTGTCCTATACTCATATAGAGAATCACCTATTGTCAGTGGAATGGTTCAAGGTGTTACCCCAGTTATTGGCTTTATGTTAGTCGAGATGGCATATAGGTTTTTCCAAAATGGCCGTAAAGGGTTAGGGCTACAAAAAATGGTTGCTCTTTCGGCAGTATCATTGATTTTTGTTCAGTTTCTTGGATTACACCCTGGTATTTTAATTGCTATTTTTCTCATCGCTGCCTATTTAATTGCCGATCGAAAAGAAAAAGCAGCTGCAGGCACCCCTGAGGTTCTTGTTCATAGAAAGGAAAAAAGTTCATGATGTACTGGCATATATTTTGGTCATTTTTTATTGCAAATTTATTAGGGTATGGTGGGGGGCCAGCTACTATCCCACTGATTCAAAATGAAGTAGTAAATCACTATCAATGGATGACGTTATCAGAGTTTGGCGATATTTTAGCTATAGCAAATGCCTTGCCAGGTCCGATAGCAACAAAAATGGGCGGATATATAGGTTTTCAGCTTGGAGGCGTTCTAGGGGCAATTATTGCACTTATTGCAACGGTTCTACCTTCAGCACTCGCGGTCATTTTATTATTTAAATTTGTAAATCTGTTTAAAGGGTCACCGAAAGTAACATTAATGACAAGATCAGTACAGCCTATTATCGCGATCTTACTTGCCATAATGGCTTATCAGTTCTTTTTATCAGCCTTTGAAAAAAGCGGAATATTGCATTTAATTCTATTGGCTGGGGCTAGCTACGTTACGTTAATGAGGTTCAAGATTCACCCCTCCCTGGTAATTATTTGTGCATTGGTTTACGGTGGAGTCTTCCTTTCGTAGGTTAATAGAATTAAAAATTTATTAAATTAAGCAGGTGAAATGAATGGACTTAAGATGGGAGGAAAATAATCTATTATCGATTCGTGAGCATGCCTATATATACTTAAAGGAAATGATCCTTGAGGGTGAATTAAAAGCAGGTGATCGTCTAATAGAGAGAGAACTAGCAGGGAAACTCAATATCAGCCGTACACCAATAAGGGAAGCATTATTCCGGCTTGAGTCTCAAGGCTTTGTTAAAACAGTACCTAGAAAAGGAGTCGTCGTTTCGAATATTTCTGAACATGAGGTAATAGAGGTATTTACTATTCTGGCATCATTAGAAGTATTGGCTGTAAAAATGGCCGCGCAGCGAATGGACCCTGAAACTCAAAGCGAATTAGAACAAAAGATTAAAGAGCTCCGTGCATTAGAAAATCAAGCAGAAGAGGATTTTAATCTTGAACATATTCAAATGAACCGGTTAATTAATAAAGCATCTAAAAGCCCTAAATTATTCGATATTCTATCTGGACTCATAGATTATATTCATATGGCAGCAAATATGGGGTACGAAACTCCTGGCAGAAGAAAAGAATCACTAAGAGAACATATTAATATTATGAAAGCTTTACACGATAAAGAAGCAGAACTAGCAGAATATTTAATGAGAATTCATATAGAAAACTCAAAAAAAGCATATATCACTTATATTAAAACTATTAAAGAAAAACTAAATAAAAAAGATAAAGTGAAAAGTACTTAATTGAAAAGCTGAATAATAAAGGGAGGAAATAACAAATGCCTAAAATTCATTTTGTAAACAGTAATAAAAAATTAGAGGTACCAGAGTATTCAAACATTCTACGAATGTCACTGCGTTATGAGGGTGAATTGCCAAACCGGTGTGGGGGCGGTATTTGCGGAACTTGTGTATTTAAGGCTGAGGAAGGCGTTGAATTCCTTGATAATGTAAAGGTACAGGAACGAAGAAAATTAGGTGAAGAGTGGTTAGGAAATGGGTACCGTTTAGGTTGCCAAACTTTTGTAACAAATGGGGATATTTCTATTTCTTGGGACGAAGAAATTACAAAGCAAGTAATCAAGAAAAAACCAGAAAAAATTCAAAAAGAAGTTACTCCTGTTAAATAATTAACATAAAGTGATTACCATAAAAACTAAAATTTCGGGGTGAGATTATGTGGGCTTGTAATAAACATATGAAAGAAATTTTAACCTTCTTAGAAGCTCCCCATATTAGTAAAGCGTCCTACCAAATTAAATGTTCATTTTGTGAAAATCGTGCAAATGTAAAAGTTTACTATACTCACCAGCCTTTACGAATACAAAACAATCAAAAGTTGCGTTCATTAGCCTAATTTGTCATTTATCTATGTTTGTCCACTAAATAAATCCACAAACCTTCCAAGCCTACTGGAAGATTTGTGGATTTATTTTTATATCCTCCAAGAGAAATGAATTCCTGTTTCCCCGAATTTTGTAAAAACCCTCAGACTTTTTTCGTGTTTTTAAGAATAAAATCGCTAAATTTCTCTTTTGGATGTATAATAAGGACTTGCAAAATTCTCTTTAATTAAAGGAGGGTATAATCTAATGGAATGGACGTTAACTGGGTTATTTGTGGTTTCCCTTTTACTGTTAATTTTTTCTATTTTAAAAACTAATCATGCTGCAAATGTAGAGAAAAAGCAAATTGATTTAGCTCATATCTCAACGATGAAGGAAATCAATGCTCTTCAAGAGTCAATTCGTAACATGGAACTTGACATGGAAGTGGTAATGAAGGAAACAGGTGTACAACTCTCAACTGAAGAAATAGTATTTACGCGTGAAGTACTAGATTTATATAAACGTAACTATTCAATCGAGAGCATTGCAGAAATGAAACAAGTAAATGAAAATGAAATTAAGCAACTGCTTGTACCTTATCAACACTTAAAGGATGAAGGGAGAAAAGTTGCCAATGAGAATTAACTTATTAAGCAGCTTTGCAGCAGGGGTGCTACTCACAACAAGTATTTGTAGTGTTGTATATCTAACAGATGATAATTCGACAAAAAAAGAAGATAACCACAAAACAATAACCGTTCAAACATCTGTAAAAGAGATGGAACAGAAACTTGTCGCTAAAGGCTACGTAGTTCAAAAGAAGGCGGATTATGAGAAAAGTTTAAAAGCTGCAAATGAAAAGACTGCCAAGACGGTAACTAAAGTGACTATTAATGTAACTGAGGGAATGACAAGTATAGATGTTGGAAATATACTTGTTCCATCAGGAATCGTTTCAAATGCATTCGAGTTTTCAAAAACTATAGAGCAAAGAGGATTATCGAATAAATTACGGCCAGGGACATATGTAGTGGATACTGAAATGTCATTTGACCAAGTGGTTGCAACTATTTTCAAGTAAATCAAAATATCAATTGATAAAGTGTTAGGTATAAAAACCTAGTACTTTTTTTTATAAAAAATATTTCTAACCTTGTTTAAAAAAAGATAAAATTTAACAGTGACAATATCAGTGTGATTTCGTTTACATTTCGCAAATTGTGACTTATTATTTATTTATAGTGTAATGATTATGTTAAAGTATTTTTTAAAGTATGAGCCACCAAAGCTTTTCATCTTCATTCTTTATAAATCTGTAGTTAAAGAGGAAGTAGGAATATGAATAATAAACGAAAAAAATATAATTTTATTCAGCGCTTAGGCCGAGCGTTTAAATATAATTTTATTAAATTGCTTCGGTCTCCAGGTGGAGCTCGTAAGGTTTCCCTTGGATTTGCCATTGGCTTTGGAATGGAAATGGTGGTTCTCTCCTCAGCTTCTCTTATCTATATTTTATTTTTACCTATTGTCCGTATTGCGAGAGGTTCATTACCCGCTGCAATAATTGGCAACGTTATTGGGAAGTTAACTTTCTTACCCGTTCTTTTATTACCATTTGCAAAAAAAATTGGTAAGCTCATTTTTCCAATGCGGGTTAAATTAGGACATAATGCACCATTTTCTTTTAAAGGTTTAGTTCATGGGGATTTTCAGGGTGTTGTAAGTTTTATCCATGGAGGAGTCCACGTATTAATTGGAATGACCATTTTTGGTATTGTTCTTGGGGTAGCCTCATATTTTATCGTTCATTATTTCTACGAAAAAGAGAAAACGAAACGATTAAACCGAATCCTAAATAAACAAGCACTTCGAAAAAATAATCTTGAAAATAATTATATTTAAACAAGAAAACCATCCGCTAGGGAGATGGTTTTTTTAATTTCATTTTATAGTACGTCAAACCAAATTTCTGTTTGATCCTCTGGGTCTCCATTGTAATTTACCATGATCTCTTCACCAGCTTTAATATCTTTATAGGCAACAAAATCAATTGTTTTATTTTTTTTGCGAAGTTTATATAAGGCATTAGGTGTATACGAGTGGTTAAATAAAGAACCATAACCTAATGCTACCGCACATTCTTCTCCCCACCAAAAGACGTAATCCATCAAAATCGTTTTCTTTAAGTGTTTGTATTCGCTCTTAGGTGAAATAATGACTGGAGCAACATGAATAAGTTCACCCTTTGAAATATCACGAGTTGCAAATATTCCTCTACCGTATTTACATTTCTTCACTTCAAACATTTACACTCACCACCATTTATCTAACTCATTATGAATAAGAACATGTCATAATTTTTTATTAATTTATGCTTACTGCGTTCAATTTGTTTGGGTCGATTTGTTGTTTACAATGAAAAAAGCCGTTTTCTCGATAGTGAACTGACCCAAGAAAGTTAGACAAATATAGTTAAGCGGCTTCCAAGACCTGAGTTCGGTATTCTACCGGGCTTAGGTCTTTTAAATTTACCTTCATACGTTTGTGATTATAATACTCGATATATTGCTTTAATTCTTCTTCGAAGTGTTCCATACTATCAAATTCTTGTAAATAGAGTAATTCCGATTTTAACACGCCAAAGAAACTCTCCATTGAAGCATTATCAAGACAATTTCCCTTGCGGGACATACTTTGCTTGATGCCATGTGTTTGGAGTGTTTTCTGATATTGTTTCATCTGATAATGCCAGCCCTGATCAGAATGTAAAATTACTTCATTTCCCGGCTGAAGATGTGTTAATGCTTGATCCAACATATCTGAAACAAGTTTATATACAGGTCGATTCATGAGGGTATAGGCGATTATTTCACCATTACATAAATCCATCACAGGAGATAAAAAGCGTTTTTCTCCAAACAAATGGAACTCGGTCACATCCGTTACCCATTTCTCATTCATCTTCTCTGCCTTGAAATCACGCATCAATAAATTAGGCGCAATACGACCTTTTTGTCCCTTATAAGAACGGTATTTTTTCATACGTACCATACATTTTATGCCCATATCATTCATTAATCGGTTAACTGTCTTTGGATCGTGATGGAAACCATATTTCTTCAGTTCTTTTGTGATGCGACGATAACCATAACGCCCTTTATGTTCGTGATAAATCTTTTGAATTGCCTCCTTTACCTCTGCATATTTATCTTTGCAATTTAATCGTTTTTCCCAGTAATAATAAGTGCTTCGTGGAATGCGTGCGACTTTAGCCAATTCCACGACATCGTAGATGTCCTTTAGTTCAAAAATTACTTGCGCTTTGATTTTATTTGTAATTTTTCTTGCATTTGAACTAAAGCATTCAACTTTTTTAAGTATGCATTCTCCATTTCGAGTTGTTTAATGCGTGCTTCAAGTGCATCTACAGATCCATCAGCTGGTATTGATTCTGTTGTTTTTTTCGCTTTTTTATTCATGGATGGACGCCCCTTTTTCTTTGATATGAGGGCATCAAATCCACCTGTTTCAGCTTGATTTCGCCATTTTCTAATTAATCTTGAAGAGGAGATATTGAAAATCGCAGCTGCATCAATTGAGGACGTACCCGTTTCGTTCATATAGTTAAGTACATCCATTTTAAACTCTGCAGAATAGCTTGTATATGATTTTAGAAAGGCTTCTACACCATGTTGCTCATATAAACGAATCCAAGAAGTTAATTCGGCTACGCTCACATTTTCATCTCGAGCGATTTCTTTAACACTTTCCTGCCCTTTTATATAACGTAAGGAGATACGTATTTTTTCATCTTTTGTAAATTTAGTCATAAAAAATACCCCGTAAAAGAGAGATTAGTGTCTAACTTTTACGGGGCAGTTCATAGAGAAGACGGCTTTTCTTAAAAAAAACCCATGAATTTCAAAACTAAATACTGAGCTAAGGATAAAAATGCTAAAAAAGAGAAATTATATATGCTAAATTTTATTAAGTATTTCTTACTTTCATGGGGGTTTTCTTGGATATACAATTTATAGGAAATAACGCTTGCTAAGGATGCGATAACCGTTCCTAATCCACCTATATTTACACCTTGGAGTAAAGGTTTCCAGTCTGTAGTAAACTGTGCTAGTAGGATGGATGCAGGTACATTGCTGATAAACTGGCTTAATAGAATCGAACTAAAATACACTGAAGAAGTGTTTTTCAGACTGGCACTTGCAAAGCTTTGAACAGTAATTGAATTTGAAATATTCCCGATAAAAATAAAAAAGCAGACAAATGTAATTAAAAGCAGATAATCTATTTTTAGTAGAAGATTAGCACTTAAAATAACTGTTGCACCAAGTGTGATGATAAAAGCTAATGGATAATTGATTAAACCAAAAATGGAAGCAATAATGATGGCTAACACCACTACCCAAACGATTGTCTTTTTTCGGTTCCCATAACTAACAGTATTTAAATCCACTTTTACTTGATTTGATTGAAGTCTTTGAATCAGAAAATAGAGAATCACCACACCGATAACGGTTATCATAAAAATCGTCAAGAAAAATGGCAGAGCTGTCAAACCGTAATATGAATAAATGAACAAATTTTGTGGATTACCCATCGGAGTTAGGCTGCTTCCAATATTAGCTGCTATGGTTTGAAGAATAATGGTTTCCATCATGTTTATTTTTGTCATTTTACTAATTACTAGGGTTAAAGGAACAAAAGTAAGTAATGCTACATCGTTTGTCACAAACATTGAGCTAAAAAAGCATAATAGTGTTAGTATGGCAGAAACATTCTTACTATTCTTTGTTTTATTTAATATTGTGATTGCAAATTTGTCTAAAACCTTTAATTCTTCCAATGCCTTTATTGCAAGCATCAAATTAAATAAACTCACCAAAACATTAAAATTAATATATTCTAGTTTTGGTGGATGGATGAAACAGCTGCAAGCTGCTAAGAACAACGAAATAGTAA
The DNA here is from genome assembly GCF_030818775.1 of Bacillus sp. SORGH_AS_0510. Classification (NCBI taxonomy): domain Bacteria; kingdom Bacillati; phylum Bacillota; class Bacilli; order Caryophanales; family Bacillaceae; genus Bacillus; species Bacillus sp. SORGH_AS_0510. The sequence continues at coordinate 2,552,765 of NZ_JAUTAU010000001.1, forward strand.
AAACTAAGTCCTTTTTTAAGAAACCAAATTTTAATTGAATTCTTTTTTTCTGCTGAATGATAACAGATTCCTTCACGATACACCACCGATTAATAATCTTGTTTGGATAGTAAACTAGAAAGCTAGTATTTTTAATATTTTGGCTCTGTTAAATTGTCTGTTGATTTCCGCTCCAGGCACTTCGCTTTCCGTGGGTGTTTCGCCGAGCCTCCTCGGCGAAACGCTCCCCTGAACCATATCTCCCACAGGAGTCTTCGTGCCTTCCTCTCCAATCAACAGGGTGTATAAATCAACAATGTTCTTTAACACAGCCAATATTTTAAAAGACCAAAGACTACATTAATTACAAAAACCATCATTGTCAATATGATTTAGTTGGAATGTAGAAAAAGCCACTTTCATTAAGAAAACGGCTTTACAAGAATTACACCAAATTTTCTCGATCTGCAGCTTTTGGAGGTTGTTCCATCCACCCATTCTCAATCAGGATATTGGCACCATCGTCGACAAAAAGAAAAATATTCTTCAAAGAGCGTGTATAAAGTATACCTATATCCCTTCGTCCATTTACGGCTAATGAATTTCCAAAGGCTCTCATTTTCATCGAAAACATATCTACTTTGTGAAAAAGCATAAGCTTATCTGAAAACGGTGGAATTTTCGATTCTGTTACTAAATGATCTAAAAGGGATGGGGAGGGTAGGTTTTCTTTATGCAATTTTTCTTTATAGCGTAACACAGATTTATCCGTCATATCGGTGCCGCGAATAAACAATTGTTTGACTTTTTCATTCCTCACTACTTGACTAAAGCCAAGAATTAAGGCTTTACTTGTCACATTATTTTCAATGTTATCATATAGGTGTGTCACTTCTAGCGCATGAAGAGGCCGCACATCTCCCAAAAACCCCTTTAAAAAGTTTTGATCTTTAACAAAATCCACTTTTTCAGGAACAGGAAGAATCGGTGGTTTAATAATCATTCCTTTTACCATTAAAACATCATTGATCTGATTGATAAGGACAATTGTGCATGTATTGCAATAAATAAAAAGTTCTTTGACGTCCTTTCGCATAACTAATGGAATGGCCACTGCATAAATACTAAGTCCTGCCTTTGCAGCATACTTCAAATAATGGACAAAAAACTCTTCTTCGAATAGCCTTGGAGCATTCAAATTTACGTCATCTTCTGTAAACCCTTTAGGAATGGGAAAGTTATCTTTTTTAAGGATTTCTTCGATTCTTTTCATAAAATCTTGAGTTAATAAGAAACCATTTTCCACCAGTGTTTTTATTTCCTCATCCTTAACGTGTTGAAGAAAGTAATGTAGAATTTTATTCGACATACTGTTACCAACATAGGTGGCCCAAAGCTTTGCCATTTCAACTGCGGTTAATTTTTCATCAGTCTGTGTTTGTTCTGGACGTAAGTTGATTGGTTGAATGGGTATATTCATTTCCATCTAATAGTCCCCTTAGTTCGTTTTTTCTTAGTTTTTTCTAACTATTGAAACTTATGCGACATAAAATTTATTCACATGAAAAGGCTGCCATAATGGCAGCCTCTTAAAATCACAAGTTATTGACCCTGGTGATTTCGTAAGCTTTGTTCAGCATAAGCGACAAGACGTTTCGTCATTTCACCGCCAACTGAACCATTTGCTCGTGCGGTCGTATCAGCACCAAGTTGAACTCCAAACTCGTTGGCAATTTCTTCCTTCATTTGGTCCAGAACATTCTCTGCACCAGGAACCAAAAGTTTGTTTCTAGCCATGATACATCACTCCCGACGATTTTTTTTGAGCAATTATAATTGCTCGTATTTAATTTAACCGAATTAAAAGAAACATAATGGTAGAAAATAATGGTTAAAGATGCAAAAGGTAGAAAGATGTGAATGTATGTTCAAGAAAAAGCCAAAATTTCAACTACCAAATGATGATCAAGAAAATGGAGCAGCTAATATTTCCATAAGTTCGAAACAAATAACCGAGGCTAAAAATCCATTAGAATTATTTAGAACATCCATGAAATCTGATGATTTCGTTCACTATTGTTACCCAGTACTGAACCACCATTATTGGATTTCCTATTATCAATCGATTGTGGATCCTGATGTTTTACATAAAGATATTATGTGTTATCTAGAAAAAGGAAGCGGAAATTCTCTAGAAAGTATCCAATCAGTCATTCCAATTGAGAACATCATCATTACTAGTGATGTCAGCACTATTAGGAATAAGATGCATTCAGGATATGTAGTTATACAACTAGAAGAGTACGATCCTTTTTGTTTATTGGTTCAATCTGAATCGCATCAGTCACGTGCGATATCACTCCCTGAAGTAGAGTTTTCGGTTGTTGGCCCGAAGGAAGCGTTCGTTGAATCGTTAAATATTAATATAAATTTAGTCAGAAAAAGGTTACCTGTACAGGAATTGACCGTCAAGCAATTTGAGATTGGCAGATTATCAAAAACAAATATAGCTGTTATTTACCTTGATGGTATTGCTAATGAGGAGAATGTTAATACGGTAATTCAACGGGTTTCAGAGATAGATTTTGATCAAATAATTGATAGCTCCTTTATCACACAGATTATTTCTGATAACCACAAATCTATATTCCCACAATTGGTTGATACCGAAAGACCAGATCGAGTTGTGGCGGTCTTAGCTGAGGGAAAGGTGGTCATTATCGTTGATGGCTCACCGCATGCATTAATTGGTCCAACATCATTGGTCGAATTTTTCTCAGCATTTGAAGATTATTATTTAAATCCATTAATTGCTTCTACCTTTAGAGTCATTCGTTTATTTGCAGTTAGTTTCTCTATTTTAGTCACTCCTATTTATGTGGCAGCATTGACATTTCATTATGAATTAATTCCAAAGGATTTAATGGGGACGCTTATTACTTCACGACGGGGAGTTCCACTCCCACCCATATTAGAAGCCATCTTTCTTGAATTAACGATTGAACTGTTAAGAGAAGCGGGAGCCAGGCTTCCAACCAAGGTTGGTCAGACAATTGGTATCGTGGGAGGGATTGTTATTGGGACTGCTTCAGTTGAAGCTGGTTTAACAAGTAATGTACTCCTTATTATTGTTGCTTTGGCGGCACTAGCATCATTTACAACACCTGTTTATCAAATGGGTAATACTATTCGTTTACTACGCTTTCCATTTTTAATATTTGCAAATATTTATGGAATGCTTGGTGTGGTCATATGCTTTTGCTATTTGTTAACTCATTTACTTAGATTAACTTCACTTGGTAGACCATTTTTGGAACCATTATATCCTAGTCGTATGCAAGATTTAAAAGATGCCATTTTTAGGTTTCCATTTTCAGCTAGTGCTAAGAGACCAATAAAGTTACAAACTGATAATCCCATACGTTTTAATCCCAAGAAAGCAAAAGAAAATAAAGATGTTGATGAATGATTGGTGTGAGAGATAATGCAGGCAACAGTTGAAGAAAGGTTTCAAGTTTCTCCCTATCTTGTTTTTTTCTTAGTTCATTCTATTCAAATCGGTGTGGGTATCTTAACATTTCAATCAGAAATAGTTAAAGGGGCAGGGAACGATGCTTGGATTTCTATTTTACTATCAGGATCAATTATTCACGTATTACTATGGATGATGTTTCATGTTTTAAACAAGGAGGGAACAGATGTAATTGCTATTAATCAAAAAATTTTTGGGAAATGGCTCGGGAATTTCCTTAATTTTGCCCTTCTTATTTATTTTCTTTTGGTTGCCATTGTTGTAATCAGAGTCTATTTTGAAGTCATTCAGGTGTGGATGTTTCCGAGGGTAAGTTTAGTGGCTTTATGCATCTTTTTTCTTCCTTTATTATATTACATCGTAGAAGGTGGATTTAGAATCGTTACAGGCATTTGTTTTTTTGGTGTCGTACTACCACTTTACTTAATTTTAACTTTATTATTTCCACTTCAATTTGCACATGGAGAAAACCTTTTGCCAATCTGGAACCATTCAATTTGGCAGATTTTGTTCTCAGCAAAGGGAATGGCCATTAGTTATGTAGGATTTGAAACCCTTTTTATCTACTACCCCTTTATTAAGGACCCCATAAAGTCTCAGAAGTGGGGACATTATGGTGTTGCCTTTAGTACTTTTCTATATTTATCTACGTATATTGTGACCATTGTTTACTATAGTGAAGGGCAATTGGTGCAAAATCTTTGGCCAACTTTGGGTTTGTGGAAAATAATGAAGATGCCCTTTGTGGAGCGGTTTGAATATATCGGAATCAGCTCATGGGCACTAGTTATTCTTCCAAATATTACATTAGCCTTATGGTGCTTTATGAGAGGAACAAAACGAATTTTTGGAGGGAAGCAAAGAATCATCTTGCTGTTTGCCTTGTTAATTATTATGGGAATAGTGCCATTTATTAAAGGATACAATCAAATACGTCAGTTAAGCGCGCTCCTTAATTATGGTGGATACATTGTTATGGGAGGATACATACCCTTCATTTTCATTAGCCATTTTATTTATAGTAAGGTGAAAAAAACATAATGAAAAATTATCTTTATATTTTTTTATTGTTAATGTTTTTAATAACGGTGACAGGCTGTTCTTCAGAACAAAACATTATAGACGATATCGACTTAGTAACTGCTGTTGGTTACGATTACATTAATGAAGACCAAATTAGAGGTACCGTATCTATTCCAGTTTTTAAAACCAGATAAATCTGTTTCAAGCGGAACATTTTCAAATGTATCAGGCTTAATTCGAGAAAACCGAGCAAAACTAGACTCTGAATCAAGTAAGCCATTACTTAGTGGCAAATTAGAGCTTGCTTTATATAACGAGGAGCTTGCTAAGCATGGAATATATGAGTATCTTGATTATCTAAACCGAGATCCAAGTGTAGGATCGCATGTATATCTTGCAGTAGTGGAGGGAAAGGCGAAGGATTATTTAACCAAAAAATATGAAACTCAGGATACTGGTCTTTATATTTCAGGAATTATCGAAAAAAATATCAAAAGAGGGACCATACCAAAGACTAATCTTCATCAGTTGCTCTATAAGTATTACTCCAAAGGAGCAGATTTTTCGCTTCCACTTTTGGTGTTAATAGATGATAAGGTTAAAATCAATGGAATAGCTTTATTTAAGGGAGATAAATACGTTGGTAAAATTTTGTATAATCAACTTTTTGCCTTTAGGACACTGGTTGAAGATTATAAATTTGGTTTATACCCTCTACATATTAAAGGAAATACGGCAGACCTTGAAAATATTAACTCTAAAAAACATTTCAAGGTTGATAATAGTGGCCCCATTCCAAAAATTAAAATAGATATAGAAATTGAAGGTGTGATTAGGGAATATAAAGGTACAAAAATGAACCATAAAGTAGTTCAAAGATTGGAGAAGCAGTTTGAGGAACAATTAAATAAAGATTTTAAGAAAATCATATCTAAAGCACAGGCATTAAAGGTTGATTCCCTTTCTATTGGGAATATACTTAACAGTCGCATTCGTCACTTTGATTTAAAAAGATATAGGGATTATTATCCTGAAATGATTATAGAAGCAGAGGCAAAAGTTAGCATTACTGAGTTTGGCGTAACACAATAATTTATACAGTAGGTCATATTCCAATCATTCTTGGAAAAGGTAATGATATATGAAGGAGGGAAAATTATGATCAACCAAAATACATCAAATAGCAGTTTTCCAATTATAAATTCAAATCTTTCTACTGACGTCCATTCAAAATTAACTGAGGATCGGTATGAGGTTTTTGTAAATCATTCTTTTGTTGGTCAAAAAACTTTAAAGAGCCGAGGAGAGGATTTATCAGATATTGATGATTTTTTACGAAATCAGGGGTTTATTAGTTTCTCATCCTCTATAAATGGAGACCACTATATTATTAGCGCCAATGAACATATAAGTGAGATAGAGAATGCATTGTCCGTTTATTTTAATAATCGCTAAGCCCGTTTTTTAGGCGGGTAACTAGCATCGCATTAAAAAGAAACACTAGGTAAAAACGATACCTGGTGTTTTTCGTTTACCGGGCATGACAAGTTCTTTGGGAGGTAAATTCCGGCACTTTTTGTTAAAATAAATCTTAAAAGGAGGGTTTTCATGAAATATAATTTTGATGAAATCGTCAATCGAAGAGGGACCTATTCTATAAAGTGGGATGGCGGTGAGTTGATTAAAAAGATGGGTCTCACCGATAGGTATGATGAAAATACCATTCCATTATTTACAGCAGATATGGATTTACCTGTTCCTCAACCATTAATTGACGCATTACATAAGACAGTTGACCATAAGATATTTGGTTACTCAATTTTCCCTGATGAGTATTTTGAAGCCATTCAACACTGGTTTAAAAAGAGACACGATTGGAATATCAAGAAGGAAGAAATTATTTTTAGTCCCGGTACAGTTCACGCACTAACAGTAACAGTTAAAGCATTTACACAGCCAGGGGATGGAATTATTATTCAACGTCCAGTTTATCCTCCTTTTACATCAGCGATAGAAGCGAACGGGAGAGAACTACTGAATAATGCGCTTCTAAGTAATGATGACGGTTATTATCAAATTGACTTTGAAGATTTTGAGGCAAAAGCAAAAGATGAGAAAACCAAAATGTTTATTTTATGTAATCCTCAAAATCCAACGGGAAGAGTCTTTAACAAGGATGAACTGAAAAAATTAGCTGATATTTGTGTGAAAAATAATGTGCTTATAGTTGCAGATGAAATACATGGCGATTTAGTTCGAAGTAATCAAACGTTTATTCCTATTGCAAAAGCAGCTGACGATGATGAAAATATTATTACTTTTACAGCAATTAACAAAACGTTTAATGTTGCTGGCCTCCATTGTACGAATGTAATTATACCGAATCCAGAGCATAGGAAAACATTTAGCAGTGTTATGGGGACGCATTTACCTTCACCTTTTACTGTTTCAGCACTTCTAGCGGTTTATCATGAGGGGGAAGAGTGGCTAGAACAGTTGAAGGAATACATTGACGGAACGATGGAATGGATAGTGGGATATTTAGCAAAAAGAATGCCTAAGGTTAAGGTGAGAATTCCTGAAGGAACCTATATCATGTGGATGGATTTTAGCGGTTACGGGTTAACTCCTGAAGAGGTTCATGATCGAATCTATAATAAAGCTAATGTTTTACTAGAAGATGGGAAAATGTTTGGTGAGGAAGGGTTGCATTTTCAACGTATTTGTATCCCATCACCAAGACCAATTATAATGGAAGCATTTGAACGGATCGCAAGGGAGTTTGAAGATTTACAATAGATTAAAGTGGAAAAGGTGTTTTATGAAGAAAGTAATTGTTGTTGGTGCAGGGATACTTGGAGCTTCTACAGCTTATCATCTTACCAAATTAGGGGCACAGGTAACCTTGGTAGATCGTGGGGATGTTGGGCAGGCTACGGATGCTGCAGCAGGGATTGTCTGCCCATGGCTTTCTCAGCGCCGAAACAAAGCTTGGTACCAGCTTGCAAGTGGCGGGGCTCGGTATTATCCTGAATTAATTGCTCAGTTAGAGGCCGATGGAGAGACGGAGACAGGATATAAACGGGTAGGCGCAATAAGCCTTCATACAGATTGGAATAAACTTGAACAAATGGCAGAGCGAGCTCGAAAGCGTAGGGAGGATGCCCCTGAGATTGGTGAGATTACGCTCTTATCAGCCACGGAAACAAAAAGACTATTCCCCCCATTATCAGATGTATATGGTTCTGTTCATATTAGTGGAGGAGCACGTGTAAATGGAAGGGCATTATGTGAATCATTGGTTCGCTCTTCCATAAGACATGGGGTAACCTTTTTTAAAGGAGAAGCGTCTATAGTAAGGGATGAAAATCGAGTCATTGGGGTGAAAATGGGCACAGAAGTATTTTTTGCTGATACCGTTATTATTACTGCAGGAGCATGGTCTAAGGAGTTACTGGAGCCCCTTGGAGTTCAGTTTTTAGTAACCCCGCAAAAAGCTCAAATTGTACATTTAGAAATACCAAATATGGATACGGAAAAATGGCCTGTTGTTATCCCGCCAAGTAATCACTATATATTAACGTTTGAGGATGGCCGTGTGGTAGTCGGATCTACTCATGAAAATGACGCAGGCTTTGACACACGTATTACATCTGGAGGAATAAATGAAATTTTAAGCAAGGCTCTAGAAGTAGCTCCTGGGTTATCTGAAAGTACTTATTTAGAAACAAGAGTAGGTTTTCGACCTTTCACACCAGGTTTTTTACCAGTGATAGGTGCTTTGCCTAATTTTGAGGGAATATATGTAGCAAATGGGTTAGGTGCATCAGGCTTAACAAGTGGGCCATTTATCGGGGCAGAACTTGCCAAGGTTGTTTTAGGAAGACAAACAGAAATAGATTTAGAAATATATGATGTAGCTGGGGCAGTTATGCCAGAGCAATAACTAAAAATAAAAGCACCCAACTGGGTGCATGATGTTTTTATCCATATGATGTTTGACTCTAAAACTATGTGTATGTTGTTAGTAAGGATATGGATACGGATAAGGGTAAGGGTAGGCAGGATAAGCTGGGTATGCCGGTACTGGGTATCCAACAGGTGTACCTGCTGCGGCACCAAGGGCTAAACCAGTAAGAGCACCTGTTGCAAAACCAGGGTAGAATCCACCTCCACCATGTCCCCAACCACCATATCCATGTCCCCATCCACCGTGACCGTGTCCCCATCCACCAGGACCTCCTGGACCTCCATGTCCTAGGCCACCAGGTCCTCCATGTATGGGCCTATATTCATTTATCATATTATTCATTCTTATCACCTTTTCCTTCCAAATGAGTTGGATGGAATATCATATGGGTAAATGTATAAAAAGGTCTAACTTTTTTATAACTAAAAAAGATAAACGTCTGACTTCCAAATTATTAATAATTTTCACTTGTCTGTTCTTTTAAAAGGAGTTAAAAATGTATGAATGAAAAAGTACAAAAGATCGTAAACATGATTCCAACTCTTGAAGGAGGAAAGCGGTTAATATTAGGAATTGACGGTTTAAGTCGTTCCGGAAAGACAACTTTAGTAAAGCAGCTAGTCGAAAAGTTAAAAGAAGAAAAGATACCATCTTATGTGTTTCATATAGATGACCATATTGTCAATCGGAACAAACGATATCACACAGGGAATGAAGAATGGTACGAGTATTATCAATTACAATGGGATGTTCCAGGTTTATCGAATCAACTTTTCAATAAAATAAAGTGGAATCGATCGTTTAGCCTACCTTACTATATTGATGAATCGGATATACAATTGAACAAAAGGGTAATTCTCCCTTATTCTTGCGTGGTCATTATTGAAGGTGTCTTTCTTCAGCGGAAGGAATGGAGAAACTACTTTGATTTTCTTGTCTATTTAGATTGTCCGAGAGAAAAGCGGTTTAATAGAGAAGGCAATGAGACCAAAAAGAATTTATCAAAATTTGAAAATCGGTATTGGAAAGCGGAGGAGTTTTATCTTAAGCAAGAACGTCCGATGGAGAATGCTAATTTAGTTTTGAGCAGTTAAAGTAAATTAATATAAAAAGTGTAGAGGAGGAAAATTAGGCGAAGTAATGGAATATAATGAAATCAATATTAATTTAGAGTAATTTTTAATAGAAGGAGGGACTAATTTGGCTGTAAACCCACGTCCTGCATCAACTGTCGTATTATTAGATCAACTGTCAAATGTTTATTTGACCAAGAGACCTAAAACAATGAAATTTTTTGGAGGATATTGTGTTTTTCCTGGAGGTGCCGTTGATAAAGCTGACTATTTAATTCAACATCCACAAGGAAAAATAGAAGAAACATTTGATTTTGCTTATTATGTTGCGGCAGCAAGAGAGTTATATGAAGAAGTGGGTATAATGCTAGTAAGACATGAAGATGGTACTCCATTTCATGTACATAATGAAAGATTAATAGAATATCGGCGACTCCTTCATAACGGTGAAATATCATTTATAGATATCTGCCATAAAGAAGGGGTTCAGCTTCAGCTAGAGAATATAAGATACTTTGGCCGTCTCATTACACCAGAAGAAAGTCCCATTCGGTTTGATACCAGATTTTTTCTTGCAAAGCTACCCGAGGGTCAATCACCAAGACCTAATTTAAATGAAGTAGAGGAAGCATTTTGGATTTCTCCGGAGGAAGCAATTCAGGAGGAAAGGAACGGAAAAATCTATTTGGCTCCTCCTACAATTCTTGCCCTTAAGACAATTTTAAATGCTAAACCAGATACTCCTCTCTTCATGCCTAATTTACCAATGAAATGGGGTAATAAAAATTGAATATTTTATCGATGCAGGGGTTTAGTTATCTGCTGCTGCTTCTTACTTGCTCTGGATAAATTTAAACCTTTTGGTTCTGAAGCATTGTACCATTGAAAGCAAAAAATAATAATAAAAATAAGATCAATGGCATCCCCGCCATAGTACATTAGCATCCCTCCAGTTCTACCCTGTTCAATAGAAACACCATCAGGTGGATGGGCATAAATATACTTGGAGAGGACGTTGTGGCCGGTAAAGGTAAAAATTAGAACAATTGCGCGGTGTAAAAAACTTGTCCGATGTGGATGAGGATCAATATAAATAAACGCTGCTGTAAAGACAAAACCTGCAAGAAATAAATGAAAATGTACGATTAAATGGATAACTAGATTATGTTGCATCATTTCAAAAAGATTACTTGTGTAGATCAGCCAGAGACCTCCTAAATTTAATAAGGAAGCAACAATGGGGTTGGTAATCAAGAATAATGGTGTGCTTTTTAAAAGTTGAGCTATAAATCTTGCAGGTTTGACATGAAGTGTACGTAATAATAAAGTCATTGGTGCAGCCAAAACCAAAAGAAGGGGGGCAAGCATTCCAAGAAGGAGATGACCAACCATGTGCATAGAGAAATTATTATGTCCTTGGTTGGCAATGGGCCCAGTAACTGCTATCATTGCACAAAAAATGCCAACGACCATAAGGAAACTCGATATATAGACCATCTTTTATGATGGTGAATGGATATCCCTACTAATACTAAATAGAAACCTAATAACAACACAAATGGTAGGCACATTAGTAATGGGAATGGGGAAAATCCCAATATTTTTTCCATGTGCTGGAAATTATTCATTGTTAAATAACAACTCCTGTTTTTCTACTCTTTTAGAGCTTCGTATGATAAGAACTATTCCAACTAAAATTAAAATGGTAGAAATTATGTGCCATATCATGTCGTAGGGTAAAAGAGGGACATTGTATCGAATTTGGTGAAGTCGCATGAGTTTATGCTGAATGGTTCCATCATAAAATTGAAACCCACCTGCACCAAGAAACACTCCTCCTATCCATCTCTTAAAAAGCCAAGCATTCCTACGTCTAAGGTCCGCAACCATAAATAATCCTCCCACTGTTGCAAACCAACTAAACGCATGAAAAAAACCATCTGATACAAGACCAATAGCTCTCGTTGATTGGTCATAAAAATGATGCCAATGCAGTAATTGATGAAAAACAGTTTCATCAATAAATGCTACTAACCCTATTCCGAATAGAATGCCTGACCATAAATTACGATTACCATACAAAGTTTGAGTAGTCTTATTTGATTGCATTTTTAGATTTTCATTTACCTTCATATGACCCTCCGTTAGTGTTTCAACAATTACTATCACTTTCTCCTAAAAATTGTTGACATAAACAATTTTTAGGAGAAAGAAGGGAATTTTGAACAACAAAAAGCCATCGTAAACTAAATTAAAAATAATTAACGATGGCACATACAAATATATTAGTTCTTTTTAAATACATCAGGATTAACCAAATTCTTTGGACATTTTCCTGTAAGGCCGGCGAGTAGGTTTTCAACAGCTAACTTAGCCATTTTCAGTTCCGTTTCAAAAGTAGAAGATCCAATATGTGGAGTGGTGACTACATTTGGAAATTGAAGGAGTGGATGGTCACGGTTAATAGGTTCCGAACGGTAGACGTCTATTGCTGCACCATAAATCTCTTTTTTTCTAAGAGCCTCAATTAAGGCTTCTTCATCGACTGTCTTACCACGTGAACCATTTACAAAAATACAGGAATTCTTCATTAGCTTAAATTCCCGATTGCCAATTATATTTTCAGTTTCAGGTGTAAGTGGCGTCATTAAACAAACAAAATCTGACTCTTTTAAAAGCGTATCAAGTTCACAATACTTAGCATTATATTTTTCTTCTGCTTCCAAATTAGGTGTGCGATTATGATACAAAATATTCATGTCAAAGCCAAAATGGGCTCGCTTAGCTATCGTTGAACCAATTTTCCCCATTCCAATAATCCCTAGAGTTTTATGGTGAACATCTATGGCATATTGTTCAGTTGTTAAATGCCCTTTCCATTTTCCTGTTTTCACGAATTGGTCTAACTCAGGTATACGCCGTGCTGAAGCAAGGAGAATCCCGAAAATTGCATCAGCAGTTGTGTCCTCAAGTACACCTGGTGTATTTGTCCCCATCACGCCACGTGCAGTCATCTCATCAAGGGAAAGGTTATTAAAACCAGTAGAGTTATTAGAAACAATTTTTAAATTTGGTGCACATTCAAGTAATTCCGCGTCTACTGGAAGTGCCAGACCAACGATCCCTTCTGCATTTTTAAGCGCATGTAAAAATGCGGGATTTGTCTTTGGATTAATACCCTCAAAAACATCTACTTCGAATCGATCATCAAGTTGTTCAAGAGCTTCCTTTAAAACGAAGTTATAGGCAATTATTTTTCTTTTCATTAGATAGAGAACCCCTGTTCATATATGGAATTTTATATCTATAAAGTGACATAGAAAGAAGTAAGAGTCAAACATTCTCATACTCTTGTACTATACCATGTTGAAAAATACTATCAAAAAATTCTATAGGTCTAAAGTGCCAACTTTGTAATAATTGACAAGTTTGTACTAAATAGTTAATAAGTATGGAAACAGGCAATCAATTTAATAAAGGGGGATATCTTAGTTGAAAAAGAAAAGGTTTATTCTTTGGTTTGTCTTTCTGTTAACTATGTCTATGTTTCTTGTGGCCTGCGGCAGTAAGGAGAATGGGGGAGAAAAAAAGGGAGGTGAAGGAACAAAGACAGAAGAAAAACCTAAGTTCATTAGTATCCTAACAGGCGGAACAGGTGGTACCTATTATCCGCTGGGGGGCTCATTTGCAAAAATTATTAAGGATGCAACAGGAATTGAAGCAAACGCAGAAACCTCTGGGGCTTCTGCAGAGAATATGACCACCCTAAAAAATGGTGATGGTGAAATTGCCTTTACGCAAACAGATATCGCTTCATATGCAAATGATGGGAAACTGATGTTTAAAGATAATAAGGTAGACAATATCAAAGCTATTGCTACTCTATATCCTGAAACTATTCAACTAGTAACCACGAAAAAATCAGGGATAAAGTCTGTCGAGGATTTAAAAGGAAAAAAAGTTTCCATTGGTGCGCCAGGTTCCGGAACCGCAGCGAATGCAGAACAAATCCTAGAAGTCCATGGAATGACCCTAAATGATATTAAAAAACAAGATCTATCCTTTGATGAATCTACCCAAGGAATTCAAGATGGAACCATTGATGCAGCATTTGTTACTGCAGGTACACCAACAGGGGCTGTCGAGGGTCTTTCTGCAACTGAAGATGTTGTGATTGTTCCGATTGAACAGGACAAAATTGACGCGCTTATAAAGAAGTATTCTTATTATGTAAAGGATGAAGTGCCTGCGGGAACATACGGCTTAAAGGATAAGGTGACTACTGTTGCTGTTCAAGCCATGTTAGTAGTAAGAAGTGATCTTTCCCAAAAGGTTGTCTATGATATTACGAAAGCCATTTTCGAAAATCTTGACCAAGTCACACATGCAAAAGGTAAATTAATAAAGGTTGAAAATGCGCTTAACGGAGTAGGAATTGATGTTCATCCGGGGGCACAAAAATATTTTGATGAAAAAGGTGTAAAGGCACCATAAGAAGTGGAGACATCTTGATCTTTAACCGGCAGCAGAGAGCTAGCCGGTCTCGTTTTCTCCATCAATAACATTCATTAATCAAGGAGTGAATATGCAGCGTCGCAATAGGTTAATGTTTTTTAGCATTATGCTATCAAGTTGCTTCATTGTAGCTATTGGATTTCTAGTGTTAATCCCTCAAAGGCTAGCAATTGTATTTCAGCCTGCTCATTCAAATGCAAAGCTAGCCTATATCCTATTAAACGGTGAAACTGATTTTCAAATCAAATACACACATTCTATTCATTTAACAGATGTAGTCGAAAGCTATAGGATAACCATTAATCGACAAATACAACAATATGAATTGATGTATGAGAATTTTTCAATCGGCATGCCCTCGAATGCAGAGGAAGGAGAAAGATTTGAACATATAAATGGAAAATATTATATCAAAAATATGAATCGAGACTTTCCTTATTTTTATTTACGAGTAGGGCAGGTTCGAGCTAATCACCGGGTTATCTTTCATAAAAAGGAATATCCTTTATCCCGATCGGTTAAACCTGGAACCTCCGTAAAAGTAGAAATACAAAAACTATCCTTTTTTCAACAGTGGAAAGGAGTGAATATCCTTGAGTCATTATGAAGAAGCACTTTCTGGGGAAAAACAGCAGGAATTGATGGAGAAATATGACCCAGAGGCTGGAACAAGAAAATTAAATGGTGTATTTGGCTGGATTACCTTCATAGGTTTGTTATGCTTTTCCTTATTTCATCTCTATACAGGAATATTTGGTGTATTAACGGCGCAACTACAACGCTCTATCCATTTAGGTTTTGCTCTTGCACTCATATTTTTACTTTTTCCTGCACGTAGAAAAAATAGGGGGAAAGAACAGAAAGTAGCTTGGTACGATATATTATTAGCTATTTTCTCAGTTATTGTTGGTGCATATTGGCCGATGATGATGGATGATTTAGTCCTTCGTGCAGGAAATGTAACCAATATCGATTTTTATGTAGGGCTTGCTGCCATTTTGCTAGTATTGGAAGCAACACGTCGTGCAGTTGGTCTTCCAATTACAATCATCGCAATAGTTTTTATGGTTTATGCCATTTTCGGCCCTTATATGCCAGGGTTTATAGCTCACCGAGGTCTGGACTTAGAACGTCTAGTTCAAACAATGTTTTTTACCACAGAAGGGATACTTGGCACCCCAATTGCTGTTTCATCCACTTTTATCTTTTTATTCCTTTTGTTTGGTTCTTTTTTAATAAAAACGGGTGTGGGTGAATATTTCAATGATCTTTCGATTGCGATTGCGGGTCGGAGTGTCGGCGGACCAGCGAAAGTGGCGGTCTTTTCTAGTGCGCTACAAGGGACGATTAGTGGAAGTTCTGTTGCTAATGTGGTTACCTCAGGTGCTTTTACAATACCTATGATGAAAAATCTGGGATATAAAAAGGAATTTGCAGGTGCAGTTGAAGCATCTTCTTCAACTGGAGGTCAATTAATGCCGCCTGTGATGGGTGCAGCAGCCTTTTTAATGGTTGAGTTTATCGGAGGTGGGATCAGCTATTGGGATATTGCCAAAGCAGCTGCGATACCAGCCGTTCTTTATTTTAATGGTATTTGGATTATGACCCATTTCGAAGCGAAACGGATTGGGCTTAGAGGGTTAACAAAGGAAGAAATGCCAAATCGAAAAGAAGTACTTAATAAGCTGTATTTGTTGTTGCCAATTATCGCCATCATAATACTCCTTATGTCTGGGATGAGTGTCATCCGAGCAGCCTTATGGTCAATCGTAATAACTGTGGTAGTAAGTACATTTCGAAAAGATACAAGGATTGGATTTAGGGGAATCGTTGACGCTTTGGTGGATGGTGCCAGATCAGCCCTTGGAGTAGCTGCAGCTACTGCTGCAGCGGGGATCATTGTTGGCGTAGTGACTAAAACTGGATTAGGATTAAAAATGGCAAACGGTCTACTTGATTTAGCAGGTGGGGCTTTATTACCAACGTTATTTTTAACAATGATAGCTGCACTTATTTTGGGAATGGGTTCTCCAACAACAGCTAATTATGTTATAACATCGACGATCGCAGCACCTGCCATTATTTTACTAGGTGTCCCTGACTTATCTGCGCATTTATTTGTGTTTTACTTTGGAATCGTTGCAGATATCACCCCACCTGTTGCATTAGCAGCATTTGCAGCAGCTGCAATTTCAGGAGGAGAGCCATTTAAAACTGGTGTAGAGTCGTCAAAATTAGCCATTTCGGCCTTTATCATTCCTTACATGTTCGTTTTATCACCTGAATTATTGATGATTGATACATCTTGGTTGTATCTTATTTGGGTAGTATTTACGGCATTGATTGGAATGATTGCTATAAGTGCTGGAGTAATTGGGTTTTGGATGAGAAAAATGTTCTGGATTGAACGAATAGTCGCTCTCGTTGCTGGTTTATGCCTCATTTATCCAGAGAAAATTAGTGATATTGTTGGATTATTTACATTTGGTATTCTACTGTCCCTGCAATACATTTATAAAAGAAGGCAAATTCCTAATCCAGAAAACTAACAAAAGTTATTTAAAGTCCTCTTTGTACGGAGGACTTTTTTTGTTCAAAAAAGTAAATTACCTATTTCAATATGACTAATTTTGTAATATTCGACATTTCCAGTTGGAACCTTTACCAAAGTTTAGTAGAATAGTAGGAAAGACATAATGTGTAACAGTTACTGTTAGAGGAACTTTCTCACTATGTAAAATATAAGTATAGTTTGCTAAAATAACAATAAGTAGAATAGGATTCTACAAAATACATAGTAACAAAGTCTATAATGAATTTTTTGAATAATGAGGCAATGTAACAGCCATGTAGGAGGAATAATGAATGTGGGATTTTAATATGGATATAGATCAAGTAGCTAGAATAAAAGTAATAGGTGTTGGCGGTGGGGGAAATAATGCCGTTAATCGAATGATTGAAGCAGGAATTCAGGGTGTTGAATTTATAGCTGTAAATACAGATGCACAAGCTCTTAATCTTTCAAAAGCAGAGATAAGGATGCAAATAGGGGCAACATTAACAAGAGGTTTAGGAGCAGGGGCAAATCCAGAAGTAGGCAGGAAAGCAGTGGAGGAAAGCAGAAACCAACTGCAAGAGGTATTAAAGGGTGCAGATATGGTCTTTGTAACTGCAGGTATGGGTGGAGGAACCGGTACAGGAGCTGCTCCTGCTATTGCCCAAATATCTCGTGAACTCGGGGCATTAACTATTGGAGTTGTTACTAGACCATTTGGCTTTGAAGGAAGAAAGCGTGCATCTAACGCCCAAAGTGGAATCGAATTAATGAGAAATGCCGTAGACACTCTTATCATTATCCCGAATGATCGTCTATTACAAATAGTGGATAAAAAAACACCAATGATTCAGGCCTTCCGAGAAGCAGACAATGTTCTTCGTCAAGGGGTACAAGGGATTTCCGACTTAATTGCTGTACCGGGATTAATTAATCTTGACTTCGCTGATGTTAAAACTATTATGTCTAATCAGGGTACGGCATTAATGGGAATTGGTGTAGCAAAGGGTGATGGACGAGCAGTAGAAGCCGCTAAGAAAGCCATTTCCAGTCCTTTACTAGAGACTTCTATTAATGGTGCTCAGGGAATATTAATGAACATCACAGGAGGAACTGATCTAAGTTTATACGAGGTTCAAGAGGCAGCAGATCTTGTAGCTTCTGCAGCAGATCATGAATTAAATATGATTTTTGGCTCTATTATTAATGAGAATTTGAAGAATGAAATTATGATAACAGTAATAGCTACTGGCTTTACAGATGATATACCTGTTAATAAAAATGTTTCGACTCCTTCAAGAGAAGGGAAGTCAAGGCCACAGTTTGGAACAATTCAACCAAAACAGGAACCGATGGTTAAAGAAGATCCAGTTCTTAATCAGAGTCAGCAGTGGCAGGAACATGAAGAAAAGGTAAGTGATCATAGTTATCATCAAGCCCAAGATACTGAGGATTCTCTTGATATTCCAACCTTCTTACGAAATCGTAATAGAAGAAATAGATAACATTATTGACTGAGCAAGTAGGGTACATCCAATCCAGGATGGACCCTTTTTTATGGTAGAAATAATCAATATATCAAACAAATTTAGTAAGAAATTAGCAACATTAAGTTGGAATATTCGCAAAATAACTATTATTGAAAGCGTGTGCTATAATGATGGTGATATAAAAATCACTGCAAGGAGTAATCGCTATGTTGAAAGATATTTTTATGAGTTTATCTCAAAACCAATTTCTTAATAGTGCTGCTAAAAAATATGGATTAAAAATGGGAGCACAAAGTGTCGTTGCAGGAACGAACATAGAAGAAGTAATTAGAAGTATTAAAGAGCTGAACTCACACGGAATTTCTTGTACAGTTGATAATTTAGGAG
Source organism: Bacillus sp. SORGH_AS_0510 (assembly GCF_030818775.1). Lineage (NCBI taxonomy): Bacteria > Bacillati > Bacillota > Bacilli > Caryophanales > Bacillaceae > Bacillus > Bacillus sp. SORGH_AS_0510. The sequence continues at coordinate 2,571,288 of NZ_JAUTAU010000001.1, forward strand.
AGTTTGTATTTAAAGAAGAAGAAGCAAATGCTGCAAAAGAACAAATTCTGAATGTAATTGAAGCTATTAATGAACATAAAGTGGATGCGCATATCTCTTTAAAACCTACCCAGTTGGGCTTAGATATTGAGTATTCTTTCTGTCTAAATAATTTGAGAGAAATTGTTGATAGAGCAAATCGATATGGGATCTTTGTAAATATAGATATGGAGGATTATAGCCATTTAAATCCTACCTTTGATTTATTAGACGACCTTTCACTCGAGTACGATAATGTAGGGACTGTCATCCAGGCATATTTTCACAATGCGCAGGAATACCTTGAAAAATATAAAAATTATCGTATCCGTATTGTAAAGGGTGCTTATAAAGAATCACCAGAGATTGCATTCCAGGATAAAAAGGATATCGATTCCAATTTTATTAAGATTTCAGAATGGCATTTATTAAATGGTAAATTTACTTCTATTGCAACACATGACCATAGAATCATTAATTACCTAAAAGATTTTGTTAAAAAGAATAATATTCCAAAAGAGAAATATGAGTTCCAAATGCTTTATGGTTTTAGAAAAGAACTGCAATTAAAGCTTGCAAGTGAAGGCTATAATTTCTGTACGTATGTTCCTTTTGGGAATGACTGGTACGGTTACTTTATGAGACGTCTTGCGGAACGTCCACAAAACCTAAACCTTGTTGCAAAACAAGTATTTAACAAAAAAACGAATACTATTATTGGTGTTGCAGCAAGTGCATTCTTATTAGGAAGAATGACAAATAAGCAAGCAAAGAAAAATCGAAAATAATGTTGCTTTTTAAATCCTCCATCTAATAGATGCGAGGATTTTATTTTTGTTAGTCTCTGTTAAAATTTTCTGTTGATTTCCACTCAAGGCACGAGCGGTTCGTGGGTGTTTCGGCGAGCTTCCTCGGAGAAACGCGCCTGAGGGGTCTCCCCTGAACCATACTCCCACAGGACATTGAATTACATCTTGAATTCGCCCCGCACGAAGGAAATGCGATAGCATTTTCGAGGAGTCTTCGTGCCTTCCGTTCCAATCAACAGGGTGTATAAATCAACACTATTCTTTAACAAAGCCTATTAATAAAAAAGGCACCTAGCCTTTGTGATTATTCATCACAAGGTTAGGCACCTGGCTTTACGGCATTATAGGAAAAATTGGAGTTATCCCATTGGAATATTCCTTCTTGCAGTTTTATTCGGGAATCAAAGGGACACAAAGTTTCTTCTTCCCCTTGGGACATTTGGTCTAATATTTCTTGTTTGAAACGAAGTAAATCGTTTTTAGATGCAATGCGTATAATTCGGTCAAGTGTAATACTTTTTTCACTAATTCCGTGGCATTCACAAATGCTTGTCTGAAAGCCTTTGTTGAACTGGATCATCATGTGTAAATCATTGATACTTGCCACACCAAAAACATCTTTTATTACATCCTCATAGCGTAGCTGTGTCCCAGTTGCAAATTTAATAATATTCTTCTCAGGATTTTCTAAGAAGTAAACAGTTTCAACCGAACCTTCCATGTATAGCACCTTTTTCCAAATAAATTTTATAAGCAAGTTTATTATTCATTTAATCACTACAATATTTATTATAGCACACTTTATTGAAGGTGCAGAAATAGCCCTCGCTTTTTTTGATGAACCTTACTCATGAAGTAATAAGGACATGCTGGAACGAATAAAATGGGTGAATGGGGAATGGTGCCCTGTAGGTATTAGGACAGCGCTGAATAATTTTTAGAGGAGAGTAGTTGGGGAGATGAGCAAAAGGAAGTGGGCTATTTCTATTTTAGTTATGAGTAGCTTAATAGGATTAACGGGATGTATGGATGAAACCACAAAAGAGGTGTCCTCAGATAAAAAAGTTTCGCAACCTCAAAAAACACCTGCGAAACAACCAAAAGAAGAGCCACAGAAGGAAGAGGAACCTAAGCAAATTGTTGTAAATATCATTGACCCGAATACAAAAATAATAATTAAGACCTTTATACCAGAAACCATGGGATTTGCAACAGACAAAGAAACCTTTAAGAAAGAAATTGAAAAATGGGCAAAAGAATTGGCCAGAGGAACCGAATCATCAACTGGGTACGACCAACGAATGGTTCTCGATAAGATTGATACCAATGGGCAAATTATAAAAGGAAAACCTAGAGTGATCCTAGAGGAGTCTGAATTAGTCGAGAAGGTAATGGCCGCATCTCTCGTTGGCGGAGATATTGAATTACCCTTGTACGTTACAGAAAGCGGATATAAGCCTGAGGATATTGCTCACTTAAGTGAAGTAGTAGTAGGAACTTTTACAACCAGATTTAATAGCGGTGTTATAGGGCGATCAAAAAATATCGAGCTATCTGCGATTGCCATCAATAATATCATTGTGGGGTCAGGTGACATCTTTTCCTTTAATTCTACAGTGGGGCCAAGTGACACAGCACACGGTTATCAAAAGGCAAAGGAAATTGTGAACAAAAAAATGGTAGATGGAATTGGCGGTGGCATTTGTCAGACGTCCTCAACATTATTTAACGCTGTGGATTTTTTAGCAGTTAACTATGTAGAAAAGCATCACCATTCATTATCCGTTGGTTATGTGCCAGCAGGTCGAGATGCAACAGTGTCATATGGAGGGCCGGATTTTCAATTTAAAAACACAACTGGATACCCCTTTTTGATAAAAGCCATTTATGGTAAGGGTACATTAACTGTGGAAGTTAGGACGTCAGCCACTTATCAAAATCTAATTGCTAAGAAATAAAAGGTGTCAGGAACCATGGTTCCTGACACTTTTTGTTGTATAATCCTATTAAGGAGAGGGAGGAAAATTATGGTTTTATTTTTTGGGAAAAGGGAGTTTGCTATTGAACCATCCGGGATTGATTCTATTGAGAAGATAAAATTGGGTGGAGTGGACCAAACTGTATTAATTCAAGCTGATAATTTGACAAATCCAGTTTTGCTGTTTGTTCATGGTGGACCTTGTATGCCTGTACCAGGCATAGTATCTCGGGGGAAAGACTATGCGGTTTCAACTATGACCAAAGAGCTGGTGAAACATTTTGTCGTTGTGTTTTATGACCAACGTGGAGCAGGCAAATCCTTCGATAGGAAGACACCTGTAGAATCAATGAGAGTAGAGCAATTTATTAATGACTGTAATGAACTAGTCGATATCCTTAGGAGCCGTTTTAAACAGGATAAGTTATTTTTAGCTGCCCATTCATGGGGGACAATTATTGGGTTAAATATGGCCTCGAGGTATCCAGAAAAGCTTTATGGCTATATGGGGATTTCACAAATATTAAATTGGTCAAATAATGATCAACTCTGTTATGACTGGGTTACAAAAAAAGCCAAACAAGCCAATGATCAAAAAACACTAAAGAAGTTAAAGGAATTAGGTCAACCGCCCTACCTGAATGTAAGACAATGGACAGCATTCCGTCGTCCCTTAATTAAATATAATTCTATGGTCTATCAAAGTGAAACGGTTAAACATCCTGGTATGGTTGGAGGATTCAAACAATTTTTGACTAGCCCAGAATATTCATTATTAGATATCTTTCATTCTTTTTATAGTGCCTATAATCTTACATACACCCAAGATTTGATCGAAGATTTTGCAAATATTAAGTTAGACCAATTAAAAAGAATAGATACCCGAATCTCTTTTTTACATGGTGCCAAGGATGTTCATGTAGACGGGCGGCCGTTAGAAGAATTTTATAAAAACCTTGAGGCACCACTTGGAAAAGATATGGTTTGGTATGAAAATTCATCGCATATGTTTCACCCTGATGATGCGAGAATGATAGAACAATATTTAATTGATTTTGCTCATACCTAATTTTTGTAAAAGTTTTGGCAAAGAGGAATCACGTAAAAGTTTACGTGATTTTTCAATTTATAGGTATATGCATATTCCTCCTATACCAAGCAAAAAATACCTTTGGTTCTTTTAGAAAAATATAGGGGGAATTGTATGAAGTGGTTTTTTAGGGTACTTTTGTATACAGCAATTTTTGGATTGTTGGGATGGAGAGAACAAGATCATACATTAGCACGTGTAGTGGAGGTGCAGAATAATCAACGTTCTAATTTGACTCAAAATCATTCCATTCATGTAGCAAGGAATTCAAGAACCGCAATATTGCAAATATCGGGGTTAACGTATACTTGGGACTCTAATAAGCCTGTAGGAAACAGAATCGTTAGAATAAAGCTTCCAGATGGGACAGAACTTGATCCGGCTAAGTCGTATACAGTAACAGCCAACATCTTTTTATCAGGTGGTGGTGACGGTTTTACTGTTTTTACAAATGCACAAAATAAAGAAGTTGGTCCTGTTGATCTAGATGCACTGGTTAATTACATTACTGCACAGCCTAAAGCCTTCTCCTATCCACTACAAAACAGGATTCAGAAGGTACAATAATACTAAAAAAGGGAATTAAAAATATACCTTGATATTTTATGAGATTTATACTAGTATTTATTTTAACCGCTTTATACAAGATGTTGTTATATTTTAATAACAAAAAACTATATATTGTGTTTGCCTTAAGATGAGATGCCGTTAGGCTTAAAAGGGAATCTGGTGTAAAACCAGAACTGCCCCCGCAACTGTAAATGCAGACGAAATGAGGAAACCACTGTATAAGAGAGCTTAAAAGAGTAGGCGCTTATACGGGAAGGGCTCAAAGTAGGGTGATGCATAAGTCAGGAGACCTGTCTTTCTTAAGATGTTTCAACTTCTTCGGGGATTGAGAAGATGATTCGATGGCGACAGGAAGACATCTTTTTTTGATTTTTCCTTTATTGTTATCGTTTCATCCGCTCAATTCACCTTGAGCGGATTTTATTGTTTTTGGGGGAAAAATATGAACACTAAAGTACAAACAGAACTTGATTTAGTTTTAGAAGCTATTAAACAGGCTGAACAGAAATTTCAAATCGATGCTTCTGGTCTAAAAAAGCAATTAAGTCAGTTGGAAGGAACAGCCACTGATATTAATGACCAAGCATTATTATATGCTGTTAACCAAATAGCAATAGACCAACCAGATTGGACTTTTGTTGCTGCAAATTTTTATTTAAGTGAACTATATAGAGATGCAGCAAAAAATAGGGGGTACGATCATACACAAAAATATGGTAATTTTTATGAATTAATACACATTCTAACGGATCTAGGAATCTATTCGAATGACTTATTAGCCTTGTATAGTAAAGATGAAATACATAATTTAGCCAAAGTGATCAGACCTGAAAAAGACCACTTGTTTAATTACATAGGATTATTCTTATTATCAGATCGTTACCTCGCACGTGATTATGAACGAAATATCTATGAATTGCCTCAAGAACGGTTCATGATTATTGCTATGACACTTATGAAGTACGAAAAAAAGACTATTCGCTTACAACTAGTGAAAGAAGCATATTGGGCTTTAAGTAACTTATATATGACAGTTGCTACACCGACATTAGCAAATGCAGGAAAAAGTTTTGGCCAGCTATCCTCATGTTTTATTGATACTGTCGATGATTCCCTAGATAGTATTTATTTAAATAATTGGGATATTGCCAGGTTAAGTAAAGATGGAGGGGGAATCGGGATCTATTATGGTAAAGTTCGTGCATTAGGATCCGATATTAAGAAATTTAAAGGAAACTCTTCAGGTGTAGTACCATGGATAAAATTAGTAAATGATACAGCTGTTAGTGTAGACCAGTTGGGTCAGCGACAAGGAGCCATCGCAGTATATTTAGATATTTTTCATAAAGATTTGATGAATGGGTTCCTTGACCTAAAAACAAATAATGGAGATGAGCGCCGGAAAGCTCATGATATTTTTACAGGCGTTACCATTCCAGATTTATTTATGCAAAGACTTGAAGAAAAAGATGATAGTGGTAGAAGTATAGGAGAATGGCATACATTTTGTCCGCATCAGGTTAAACAAATCATGGGCTGGAAGGATGAAAAAGGTAATCTGCTCGGACTAGAAGATTTTTATGATGAAAGAGATCAGAAATTCTTTACTGAGAAATATGAAGAGGCTGTAAAAAATCCACTTCTTCCCCGTAAGACTTATCGAGCCATGGATATAATGGCACGAATTATGGTATCACAACTAGAAACAGGAACACCCTACATGTTTTATCGGGACGAAGTGAATAGACAAAATCCGAATAAACACATTTCTGGGCAGGGCCGTACATCCATTTATTGCAGTAACTTATGTACAGAAATTGCGCAGAATACGTCACCAACCACGATCTTAAAAGAATATCAGGACGAAGATGGAAATATCATAATTGTTCGTAGACCAGGTGATTTTGTAGTTTGTAACTTGTCTTCTATTAATCTTGCAAAAGCAATACCAGCGAACGTTCTAGAAAGATTAATACGTATTCAGGTTAGAATGTTGGACAATGTCATTGATTTAAATACAATTTCAGTGGGACAGGCACTTCTTACGAATAAAAAGTTTCGAGCCGTGGGTCTTGGCACATTTGGTTGGCATCATCTCCTTGCACTTAAGGGGATCCACTGGGAATCGGATACAGCCGTTCAATTTGCAGATGAATTATATGAAAATATTGCTTTTTACACTATTCAATCATCCATGGAATTAGCTGCTGAGAAAGGAGCATATAGTCAGTTTAGAGGTTCAGAGTGGCAGACCGGAGACTACTTTTTACGGAAAAATTACCATTCTGAGAGATGGAAGGAATTAAAGAAACAGGTAGCCATTCACGGAATTCGAAATGGATGGCTTATGGCTATAGCTCCCAACTCCTCAACGGCAAAAATCGGAGGGTCAACTGATGGAATAGATCCGATTTATTCTGTCGAATATGCTGAAGAAAAGAAAAATTTTAAATTTAAAGTGACAGCACCAGATTTAAATCACATTACCTACAACTATTACCGTCGAGCAAGACATGAAATTGATCAGATATGGAGCATTAAACAAAATGCGGCACGAGGGCGCCACATTGACCAGGCAATTAGTTTCAATCTTTATGTTCGCCATGATATTAAAGCAAAAGAATTGTTAAATCTTCATTTAGAGGCTTGGAAGCATGGACTAAAGACGACCTATTACGTAAGGAGTACCACCCAAACCGAAATAGAAGAATGCGAGGCTTGTCACAGTTAATTGAGAGGAGATTTTACATGGATATTCATTCATCTTTATTAAAAATAAAACTATTAAATCCTGAGTTTCCAAATAAATCAACAGGAATAATAAATGGCCAGTCCTCTGGGTTGCTTAATTGGAATGATATCGCCTACCCGCAAATGTATGAATTATATCAAACCTTATTGGCTAATTTTTGGAAGGCGCAAGAAATTAATATGCAAGATGATATTAAGCAATGGGACTTATTAAGTGAAATTGAGAAGAGGGTTTTTCTACGGATTAATACACAACTTGCCTCTTTAGACAGTATACAAACACCAACAATGTTTCAGGTAATGGACTATGTGTCTGATTCTAGTTTTAAGGCAATATTTGCAGTCATTGCCCAACAAGAGGCTGTTCACAATGAATCCTATTCATATATATTAAGTTCACTTATCCCTCTAAGTGAGCAAAATCAGTGGTTTAATCAAGCAAAAGAGGATCCTATTGTTAAAAAGCGTAACCAATTAATAGTAGATGCCTATGAATGTTTTCGGGCTAATCCTACACCACAGAATTTATTTCAGCTCGCTGTGAATTCCATTAATCTAGAGGGAATTTACTTTTATGCAGGGTTTGCCTTTTTCTATCACCTAGCCCGTCAGCAAAAAATGCTAAAGACAAGTACCATGATTAGCTATATTCAACGTGACGAAATGCAGCATGCATACTTTATGTCTCTCTTTTTACGTATTCTTTTAACTGAAAATCCTCAATTAAACACAGCATCAAATATTGAATATATTTACGAATCAATTGGACAGGCAGTTGCACTAGAGAAGGAATGGGCACATGTCATTTTGCGCAATATTAATGGAATTGATTTAAAAGAATACGAGGATTACACAGAATATCTTGCCAATAAACGGTTACGACAGTTAGGTTTGGAGAATCTGTACGAGGAGAGAACGAATCCCATGCCATGGATTCATGTGTTTAGTGATGAAATGATCAATGGAACAAAGTCTGATTTTTTTGAACAGAAGTCGAGGACATATACAAAGGTCACGCAAACAAATGGTTTTGATGAATTATGAAAATTGCGATCGTGTATACATCTAATACAGGGAACACGGAAGAATTAGTTAATTTGATTCAGCAGTTATTTATTCAAAAAAAGGTCGATGTTTCTCTATTTAGAATCTCTCAATTTTCCATTCATAATTTGAATGACTATGATGCTGTTATTGTTGGTACATATACTTGGGGGGATGGTAATATCCCCCAAGAAATGATGGCCATCTATCATGGGTTTGAAAGTTTAGATCTGAAAAATTTAATCACGGCAGTTGTTGGCACTGGCGATAGTGGTTATCCAAAGTTTTGCGGGGCTGTAGATGATTTTAAGGATATGCTCTATGTACAAACGAAATTAGTTGCTACTTTAAAAATTGAGATAACACCCCAACAGAAAGACTTGAACCGTTGCATCCAACTTGTAAACATCGTATTGGAAAGGTGTATACAGGGTTCAAATTGCTGAGTATTTCAAATGTAAATGGGTTAAGCAAAAGAGAGGCAGAGTCAGCCTCTCTTCATATAAAATTACTGATAGGATTCTTCTAATTCATCAATTAAGGACCCAACATAGGCCACTGCTTTCTTTATAGGCTCTGGCGTAGACATATCAATGCCCGCGTGTTTTAATAAGTCAAGCGGTTTCATTGTACCACCTGCACGTAATACCTCCAGCCATCGATCCACCGCTGGCTGACCTTCTTCAAGGATCATCTGCGCAATAGCTGTTGATGCCGTTAACCCTGCAGAATACGTATACGGATAAAGACCCATGTAATAATGCGGCTGGCGCATCCAGGTCAAACTTGCCCCTTCATCAATTACGACTGTATCTCCCCAAAACTCAGAAAGAACTGATTGGGTTATATCTGTTAATATTTTGGCCGTTAGTGCTTTGCCATCTTCTGCGAGTGAGTAGACTCTACGTTGATATTCAGCCTCTAGTAAATGAGTGACAAAATTGTGATAGTAGGTTCCTAGGAGCTGCAGTATTACCCAACGACGCATTTTGTTATCTTTATAATTACTTAGTAAATGGTTACCTAATAACATTTCATTCATCGTTGATGGGGCTTCTATAAAGTACATAGAAGGACGGACATTCATGATCCTCTGATTTTTATTGGCTAAAAAGAAATGTCCCGCATGACCGAATTCATGTGTTAAGGTGAAACAGCCTCGCATATTATCTTGCCAAGTAATAAGGATATAGGGGTGAGCTCCATAAGGACTGGAGCAGAAAGCTCCTGTGGACTTTCCAACATTATCTGCTAAGTCAACCCATCTTTCCTTAAAACCTCTTTCCATAATTTCAGAATACTCAGGGCCCATCACTTTTAATGAATCCATTATGAGTTGGCTCGCTTCCTCATAAGTGGTTTTTGGATCAAAATCCGGGTCAAGTGGTGCTTTCAAGTCACAAAAAAGCATTTTATCTAGACCAAGAACTTTCTTTTTTAATTGGGCAAAACGCCTCATATGTGGGGCTAGTTCTTTATAAATTACATCAATTTGGTTATTATACATTTCCAAAGTAACCTGCTGTGGCTCCAGTAACATATGTGTAACGGATTGGAATTTTCGCATGCGAGCAAGGGTGATCTGTTTCTTCACCTCTGTAGCAAAGGTTGCCGCCATCGTATTTTTATATTTCTTAAGAGTTTCCACAAAAGAGTAATACGCCTTTCTACGAACTTCTGTATTCGATGAAAATTCGTAGCGGCTCTCAAATAAGGCAAATGATACGGGTAATTCAAGTCCATTCTCATCTTGTATTGGAGAAAAATCCATATCCGCCAACTTCGCCATTTGATAGATTTGATAAGGAGATCCTTGGAGCTCACCCAGTGCTGCAAGCGCCTCTTCAGTTTCAGGTGAAAGTCTATGTTTTTTTGTTTCAAGAAGTTCCATTAAGCTCTTTCTGAAAGCCTCAAGTTCTGACTCTTCTTGAAGGTACTTTTCAATAACACCTTCTTCGAGTGAAAGAATTTCGGAATTTATGAACGATAGTGCAGCGATACTTTTCGTACGTAATGCGGAAAATTTCGCTGAATTTGCCTGATTGATTGGATCAGTTCCATCTGCGGATTGTTTAAGATTTGCAAATGTCCAAGCTTTTATGATTTTCATGGACAGTTGTTCCTGTGCAGATAAGCAGTCTAATAATGCTTTTGCCCCTGTATGTATTGTTCCTTTATATTGTTCAAACTTGTTGATTTCCTGGTCAATAGCAACTAATTCTGCTTCCCAAGCCTGCTCTGACAGGAATAAGTCATCTAGGTTCCAAGTCAATTCTTCAGGTACTTCTGATCGGGCTAAACGTTTTTTAACTGTTTTTTCCATCTAGTCTCCTCCTACCATTCTTTCGAACTACTAAATTTATCATATATTATTAGAAAATTAAGTCAAATAATAACCAGCTCAAATAATTTGGATTTTCCTACTATTTTGTCAATTCATTGACCATTTAATTTTCGGGGTGATATCATATTAATGAAAACGTTTTCGGAAAAAGGAGGGATCTTGACAATGGGTTTCGGCAATAAAGTCCAATTTAATGTTTATCAAAAAATAGAGAATAACATTATACCAGTTTCATATGAAGAGTTAGAAGCAAAAGCTAAGGAGCAATTAGAAGCCAAACCTTATTACTATGTGGCGGCGTCTGCTGGTGCAGAAGTTACAGCGAGGAACAATAATAAATCATTTGAAAAATGGAATATAGTACCACGTATGTTGTGTGATACCTCATCGAGAGATTTAAGCATTGAATTGTTTGGAAAAAAATTTCAATATCCCTTATTACTTGCACCAATTGGAGTTCAATCTATCGTCCATCCAGAAGGCGAACTAGCAACTGCACGTGCTGCAGCTGATATAGGTGTTCCACTCGTTGCGAGTACAGCATCTACATATAGTTTGGAAAAAATATCTGAGGAAATGGGAGAAGGAGATAGGTGGTTTCAGTTATATTGGAGTAGTGACAGGGAAATAGCTGCAAGTATGGTAAAAAGAGCTGAAGCTGCAGGGTATAGTGCTATTGTCATTACACTTGATACTCCCATGATGGCATGGCGCGAAAAAGATATTGAACATGCGTATTTACCGTTCCTAGAAGCAGAAGGAATTGGTAATTATTTAGAAGATCCTGTTTTTTGTTCACGGTTAGAGAAGTCTCCAAAAGAGGATTTGAGGTCAGCCATTATGCTATGGGCTCAAGTATTCGGAAATCCTTCATTAACCTGGAATGACATAGAATATATAAAAGGACAAACTACTCTACCTATCTTATTAAAAGGGATTTTACATCCTGAGGATGCCAAGCTAGCAGTAATGCATGGTGTAGATGGAATTATTGTCAGCAATCACGGGGGAAGACAAGTGGATGGAGCCATCCCGGCAATTGAAGCTTTGCCAGAAATCATAGATAAAGTTGGAGACGAAATCCCTGTATTAATGGACAGTGGAATTAGACGTGGTTCTGATATAGTTAAAGCTATTGCACTAGGAGCAAGGGCTGTTATGGTTGGTCGTCCTTATATGTATGGATTAGCCTTGGCTGGAGAAGAAGGAGTTAAACAGGTACTTAGAAACCTTATTGCAGATTTTGACTTAACACTTGCTTTATCAGGGAAACGTTATGTAAGTGAGCTAAATCGGGACTTATTAAAAAGGCTGTGTTAAAGAACAGTGTTGATTAATACACCCTGTTGATTGGAGCGGAAGGCACGAAGACTCCTCGAAAATGCTATCGCATTTCCTTCGTGCGTGGGCGAATTCAAGATGTAATTCAATGTCCTGTGGGAGTATGGTTCAGGGGAGACCCCGCAGGCGCTTGCGTCGAGGAGGCTCGCCGAAACACCCACGAACCGCTCGTGCCTGGAGCGGAAATCAACAGAAAACTTTAACAGAGCCATTAAAAAAAATATAAAATTAACGGGGGAATTACAGTGGTAGAAAATAAAATAGTAGCTATTCAGGATGAGTATCCAGATGATTTCGCCTGGTGTTATGGCTGTGGCAGATTAAATGAAGATGGACATCATTTTCGTACTTGTTGGCAAGGGGAGCACACGGTGACACTCTTTAACCCCGAGTCACAACATTTAGCGCTTCCTGGATTCGTATATGGCGGTATAGTTGCTTCGTTAATTGATTGTCATGGAACAGGGTCAGCATCATTGGCACTTCACCGAAAAAACGGCCACGAACCGGGTGATGGGGAAGAACCTCCACGCTTTGTGACTGCCTCCCTAAATGTGAACTTTCTCAAGCCTACTCCTCATGGTGTGCCTCTAAAGGCGGTAGGAAGGGTGCATGAAATTCACCCGAAAAAATTTAAAGTTGAAGCAGAAGTATATGCAAATGACTTACTTTGTGCTCGTGGTGAGGTTGTAGCGGTAGTAATGCCGAGTACTTTTTTACAAAAAGCATAACCTATTAATAAGAAGACTGCCTCAATAATATAAAGGCAGTCTTCTTTTATATTGTCATCGAAATGAAATGTATACTTTTGAAACTAAAATTCCTTTCCACCCGTCAAATATTGTAGGAACAGAAGAACGGGAGGTTAATAGATGGAGAAGCTGAAAACTTTAATCGTTTCCTTAGTGATCGTGTTTGTCATTGGTTCTGGTTTTGTGATGAGTACAATTGGATCTGCCATTCTTCAAGAGGGAAATCCTCTGCCCATTCTGGTTTCTGCGATAAAACTTAAATTTTCTGAGTCAGAGTATGTTGAATTATCTAAAAACGAAAAAAGAAGCAGGTACATATCAGAAAGTAAAGGGAAGGATGCATATATAGTAGTAGAAGACTTTATGAAATCCAAAGGATGGTTTTTTCAAGAACAAATGGGATCAGGTCTAATTTTCACAAAAAATGGTGAGGATGCAGTGGTGGAAGTCAGACAATATTCAAGACATTATTTTATCTGGGAAATTCAAAAAGCTTTTTTCCAGTAAAAGCAATTTTTCTAAGTAAAAATAAATAATGAGACCCCTTTTCAATGTTGAAAAAGGGTCTTCTTTGTGTTAATCCTCGAACTGTCTAAAGAAATCTTTCACCAAAGATTCCAATTGAATCAGTTCCTTCTCAAGATGACAGTTAGACTTCATTGATGAAAGGGCACTCTCTGTAATAAATTTTCGCGGTACAGTTGAATGTAATAATTCATCAATTACAAAATCTAGAAGTTCAATAAATTTTACTTGATCAGTTTCATTTGGGATATGCTTTCCTATTGTTTTTCTCAATGACCCCGACTGCTGAAGAAGTTGAGTTTTAAACTCGTGCTCATTTTTTTGGCAACCAGGAAGCCATTTGTTTAAGAACTCTGGTTGTAGTAACTGATCTTCAGACTCAGCCACATTTTCCACCAGTTTTACTAAACGGCTAACACTATAACGAACTACCCGACTAACTTTTTCACCTGTTTCATAGGCCAGTCGATTGTATTGAACATTATTTTGGAGAATGCCTTGAAACATTATTGCGCAATCTAACATATAGGGTCTTTTGTCTTCACCAAAGATTTCAACAAAGCGTTTATAGTACCAGTGAAGGTTATTTAAACGACTGCGCTGAATAAATTGTTTTAAATCTTCATCATTTGAAGCCATCACTTCTTCAAATAGTGCTATCAATTTATGTTTTCTGTTTGTCAACATTTGCAATTCAATTTGTTTTATAAAAACCTCAATATCTGAGGGATCCTGACCAATAAGTAAGTCATTCTTGTCCTTTTCTAAATTCTTGTGGATGGTCTTATATATTGCGATTAATAACTCGTTTTTTGAAGAAAAATAGTTATAAAATGTCCCCTTTGAGATACCACTGTAGTCTAAAATGTCTTGTATAGACGTAGCTTGAAAACCCTTTTCAGTAAAAAGCTGATGAGCAGAATGAATAACATTCTGTTTTCTATTGTACATATAATCACCTTTGAATGGATTTGTACTTCCTGTATAAAATTATACTAACTTATTTCAAGTTCCTTTACAAACCCTTAAATTTGTAGAATTTTTTAATTGCAAAAATTGAACTCGCAGTATATTATTATCTAAGTGTGTAACAGGGGTATAAAAAAATGAACTTATAGTTTATAGGGGGAAATTCAATGGATCAATCTAAAGTAGAGGCTAAACGTCCGCCATATGGAATAATTGCCATCTTGATGATTGGAGCATTTATTGCATTCTTAAATAACACATTATTAAATATTGCACTTCCTTCCATTATGAAGGACTTAGAGATTGAAGCTTCCACAGTTCAATGGCTTACCACTGGATTTATGTTGGTGAATGGAATACTTATACCATTATCAGCATTTCTAATTCAAAAATTTTCAGTTCGCCAACTCTTCTTGGCTGCAATGGCTTTATTCACAATCGGAACCATTCTAGCCGGTTTCGCTCATAATTTTCCGTTATTATTAACTGGAAGGATGACTCAGGCCTTGTGGCCTCTGGTTCAGCGATCATGATGCCGTTATTAATGAATGTTATGTTAACAAGTTTTCCAGTAGAAAAACGTGGAATGGCGATGGGGATTTTTGGATTAGTATTAATGTTTGCTCCAGCTATTGGGCCGACATTATCCGGTTGGATTATTGAGCATTATGACTGGAGAATGCTCTTCCACTTTATTACACCAATTGCAATTGTTGTTATTCTGATTGGCTTTTTCCTACTTAAGGATAAGAAGGGCAAAGTCGATATCAAACTTGATTACTTATCAGTAATTTTATCCAGCTTAGGTTTTGGCGGATTATTGTATGGCTTTAGCTCTGCCGGTAAAGATGGATGGGATAGCCCGAAGGTATATGGTACTCTCGCATTAGGTGTGGTTACTTTGGTCATATTTATTTTACGTCAATTAAACCAAGAACGACCGCTTCTTAACTTTAGGATTTATAAATATCCAATGTTCGCTTTGTCATCGGCCATTTCAATGGTTGTTACTATGGCGATGTTCTCAGGTATGATTCTTTTACCTATATACGTCCAAACCATTCGTGGCATTTCTCCAATAGATGCTGGTTTAATGTTGTTACCTGGTGCTATAGTTATGGCAATCATGATGCCAATTACAGGAAAATTATTTGATAAGTTTGGTGGTCGTCTACTAGCTATCATTGGTTTGTCTATAACAGTGATCACAAGCTATCTTCTTAGTAATTTAACTCTTGACATGACTTATAAACACCTTATTTTCCTTTATACTTTTAGAATGTTCGGTATGTCTATGGTTAATATGCCAGTTACAACGAATGGGTTAAATCAGTTACCGGCTAGGTTCTACCCACACGGTACAGCAATGAATAGTACGATGCAACAGGTTTCAGGTGCGATAGGTACAGCATTATTGGTAACGGTTATGACAACACGTGCGAAAACACACGCAACGGAACTCGTTGCGGCTGCCAAAGCTAAAATGATCAGCAATCCACCAACAACAGCAATTACGGAAGCTATGAAATTAAAAATGCAACACGACATTCAAATGAAAGCTATGCTTGAAGGTATAAATGATGCTTTCTATGTCAGCGTCTTTATTGCAGGACTCGCATTAGTTCTTGCTCTGTTCATCAAACGTGCAAAACAGGCAGAAGATCCTGGAGAAATAAAGCCAGCAGGTAAAAAAGTAGTAGCTAAACTAGCTGAAAATTAACAAAAGGTGCCAAGCGTAAAGTGCTTGGCACTTTTTTTGCTATTTAGGCAGTCTAGATTTGCATTTTAGGGGAAAATACTCAATATTAGTATTGGAAGTTATTTTAGGAGGATACATATGGTGAATTTTTCGGATGCATATATTGAACGTTGTGATAAAGAGACAGAGAATATGATAAAAATTGAAACAGAAGCTTTTTTATCACAAGCGCTAACTTATTTAAAAAAGAATAAAAAAGAGTTTATCTATTTGGAATCAAAGTGGTTTGATGAGATTGGAGTGGAAGCAATTTCACTAGAAGTAGACGATGTTTTTGCGACGTACGATGTGATGTTAGGATTAAAGCTTCAAAAGAAATTCGACAAATCCATAAGGTCATATCTAGATACAAATTTACAAGGTAAGGATGCTAAATTTGATTTGATGTTCAGTCAAGAAGATGGTTTATGGAATTTAAATTTTACATTAAATTATGTGGAAGGTTTTAAGGAAGAAATGCCACTAAGTGAGGCCTTTAAACTCATTTACCAATTCTTATTTAAACTAGTTGACACAGTAAAAGTAGTACAATAGTTAAACCCCAAAAAACTAACCAGCTAAATTAGCTGGTTAGTTTTTTGAAATAGGAACAGTAACAGATTGATCAATGAACCTGTACTAAACTCTCTAGCCATAAACTCCACGCGATTATCATAGACATTCACTGCATATCCTTGTGATTGAGTTGTATTTTTTCCTGTACCTTTTTAAAAGTGTATGCTGCTGCACTTATATTCACCATTGTAAGACCATCTTGAACAATACAGCTTTGATTGTTTAGAGGATAATGTGAATGTCTGCTAATTAGAATTAGATGCGGATATTTTTTTAGTAATGCTAGGATTTTTTGGTCTTTGAGTCCCGCAGCCCATTGACTGCCGTAAACTGTTCCAATTATTGGCTGGTGTAATTATAATGATAGAATAAGTTAAACATTGCTAAAACCTCGCTAGAATATTTATTATTATATCTCGATTGTAAAGTTGATTCTTGAATGAAAATAAAGGAGGAGGACCATGCGAGTTATATCCCTTTGTCCAAGTAATACAGAAATAATGGAATACTTGGAACTGACACACTTATTAATAGGTGTTGATGATTTTTCAGACTGGCCTAAATCCATTGTGCACCTACCTAGATTAGGACCAGATTTATCAATTGATATGGGTCTCGTCGAAAAATTAAAGCCTGACATGGTTCTAGCTTCTTTAAGTGTTCCGGGGATGGAGAAGAATGTGGAGCAATTAAAGGAACGGGGAATTCCTTATATCATCCTGAACCCGCAGTCTATATCTGATATCGAAAAAGACCTTATTTCTACAGCGGAGGTACTAGGATACCCCGAACTAGGCAAACATGCTGCTGAAAAATTTCGTAATAAACTTAAAAAGGTGAAACAGCAAAGACCTAGTAAACAGTTTACACCCTCTTTATATTGGGAATGGTGGCCGAAACCTGTTTTTACGCCAGGTAAACTTAATTGGCTTACTGAAATTTCTGAGTTGGCAGGTGCAGTCAATTTGTTCCAAGATGTTGAATTAGCAAGTGTTCAGACTGATTGGGAAGACGTATTGAACCGGCAACCGGATTTTATTTGTCTAGTTTGGGTGGGGGTTAGAAGGGAAAAAGTACAAAAAAGTATCGTCAAAAGACGTGCAGGATTTGAAAGATTGAACCTAGATGAAGATCAAATTTTGATCTTGGAAGAAGAACTTTATTGTAGACCTTCACCAAGACTACTTGATGGTTTAGAAAAGTTGATCGGATTGATTCAAAAATAAAAGCTTTTGCCTTACATTCAAAGGGTTCTGTTTTCGGGTGGATTGTTATTAAAGACACAAGAAATGACTTATCTGCTTATTCCCGCATTTAGAATTAAGAGGGCCCTGGTTTGGGGATCAGGTTAAGCACACGAGTCGATAAATAGAGGGAGAATTTCCCCCTATTGATTCTAATGATGCGAAAATGGGAGATTTTTTTTTCATAAGCGGAAAAACTCCCCTTATTCACTCCCCGAATCGAACTTCATTTTGCATTTAACCGGAACAATCCCTCTTTATTTTACTTGCGGGTTACTCGAGTAATATGAAGAAGCTCAGCGAAACACTTAAGAACCGCTCGCATTTGAGCAGAAATCAACAGTCAAAAGTAACAGAGAATATTAAAAATTTGGTAATACAATTCGCTTTACAAAATACCCTTAAGGGTATAAAGTTATTTTTGTATTAAACATCATGGAGGTTACTTAATGTTTATTTCGTGGTTTATTGGAGCGTTAATTATTTTTTTTATATATCAAAGGTATGTTCCTGTTAGAGGAATTTCATCTGTGCAAAATTTTATAAATAATGGGGAATTTGTTTTGCTGGATTTAAGAGATTATCAAACAACTTCAAAAGAGGAGATTCCGTACGCAGTAAATATACCATACGCATACTTAAAACGATATTACAAAGAAATACCTAATAAAAAACTTCTAATCATTGCTTCAGATTCTATTGAAAAAAATCTCGCCATCCGTTTCTTAAGAAAAAGAAATTTCTCCATTCAAGGTTTTATGATACTAGATGAATAAAGGAGTAATAAACAATGGAGTATGATAAGCAAACAAAAAATAGGTTAAAACGAACAGAAGGGCAAATTAGAGGAATCTTACGTATGATGGAAGAACAACAGGAATGTAAGAAAGTCATTAATCAATTATCAGCTGTTAGTTCTGCCATTAGCCATACAGTTGGAGTTATTGTGAGTGAAAACCTTAAGTATTGCTTAATTGAACAAGTTGATGCAAGCAACAAAGATGAACTAGTCAATGATGCAGTAAAACTCTTGGTTAGAAGTCGAAAATAAAAAGTGTTGACATGAATTTTTTTCTTTGTTAATATACCCCTATGGGTATATTAAATTAATCCTCTCTAAATGGTTAGAGGAAAAATTGAAGGAGATGAGTGGATTTGAGTACAGGAACCATAATCATAATTTTATTGGTTGGATTTTTGGCCTGGAGGCTTATTCCTGTAAAAGGGGTACGCAATATCACAACGGCTCAATTAAAAGCTGAGCTTGGTGATAAGAACAAACAATATATTGATGTTCGCACACCAATGGAGTTTAAGGGACGGAATATTAAAGGGTTTAAAAATATTCCACTTGATCAATTATCCAATAAAGCAGCTACACTAGCAAAAGATAAAGATGTCATTGTTATATGCCAAAGTGGTATGAGAAGTACACAAGCCGCAAAAATCTTAAAAAAATTAGGTTTTATTCAAATTACAAACGTAAAGGGCGGCATGAGCGCCTGGAATTAAAAATTAGGAGGAATAAAAAGATGAAACGGATTACAGCTAAAGAAGTGGAACAAAAACTTCTAAATGGTGAAGAGTTAAATATTATTGATGTTCGCGAAGTGGCAGAGGTGGCAACTGGTAAAATTCCAAATGCAGTTAACATTCCTTTAGGATTAGTGGAGTTTAAAATGCCAGATCTTGATAAAAAAGAAAAATATATTATTGTTTGTCGTTCAGGAGCAAGAAGTTCACAAGCTACCATGTTCTTAGAAAGCTACGGCTTCGATGTTACAAACATGGATGGCGGTATGATGGCTTGGGAGGGCGAAGTTGAATTTTTATAAGTAAAATTACCAATAATACATCTATAGGTATGCTATGTCTATGGAAATCCGAATATAGAGGATTTATTAAAAAGGATTGGTGTTTACGGTGAATTACAATGATCAAATGAAAAATAGAATTAAGCGGATGGAAGGCCAGCTTAGAGGAATCTTAAAAATGATGGAAGAAGATAAAGATTGCCGTGCAGTTATTACTCAACTATCGGCAGTTCGTTCTGCTGTTGATCGGACAATTGGAGTAATTGTTAGCTCAAATTTAGTGGAATGCGTACTTGATGCAGAGAAAAATGGTGAAAAAACTGATTTATTAATAAAGGATGCTGTAAATTTACTTGTCAAGAGCAGATAAAAATAGTTCATAGTGTTGACACATATATATTAATTTATTAATATACCCATAGGGGTAATGTTGATAATCCAAACAACCTCAAAAATTTGAAATCAATCCTAAAGGAGATTATATACAATGAATGCAGATAAAATTCTAGATGCTAAAGGGTTAGCATGTCCCATGCCAATCGTAAAAACAAAAAAAGCAATAAATGAACTTAGCACTGGTCAAGTATTAGAAATTCATACAACCGATAAAGGTGCAAAAAACGACCTTTCTGCTTGGGCAAAATCTGGAGGACATGAGCTTTTAAATTTTGAAGAAGATCAAGATGTACTGAAGTTTTGGATTAAAAAAGGCTAATTTTTTTAGAAAATAAAATACCTGTACGGGTATATGTAAAAACGACTATAATCAGGAGGAATTATTTTGACGGAAAAGAAAAGGACGACAATTGTATTGTTTAGTGGAGATTATGATAAAGCGATGGCGGCGTACATTATTGCAAACGGAGCTGCTGCCTATGACCATGAAGTAACTATTTTCCATACATTTTGGGGATTAAATGCATTACGTAAAGACGAAAATATTATGGTTAAAAAAGGGTTCATTGAAAAAATGTTTGCAAAAATGATGCCAAGAGGCGCAGATAAGATGGGGCTTTCCAAAATGAATTTTGCAGGATTTGGTCCCAAGATGATTAAAGACATTATGAAAAAACACAATGCAATGCCATTACCACAGTTAATTGAGATGGCACAAGAACAAGAAGTAAAGCTAGTTGCTTGTACGATGACAATGGATCTTTTAGGACTAAAGCAAGAAGAGCTACTAGAAAATATTGAATATGCAGGTGTAGCAGCTTATTTAGCCGATGCTGAGGATGGCAATGTAAACTTGTTTATTTAATAGAATAATAGAATTAAAACCTTGTTGGGTATATTTTAGGAGGAAGATTATGACATCATTAAAAACGGATTTAGTTGTAGATGCAAAAGGATTAGCATGTCCAATGCCAATCGTGAAGACCAAAAAAGCTATGACCGGTATAGAAGCAGGTCAAGTATTAGAAATTTTAGCAACTGATAAGGGTTCAAAAGCTGATATTAAAGCGTGGGCACAAAGTTCAGGTCATCAATATTTAGGAACCATTGAAGAAGGCAACGTGCTTAAACATTACCTTAGAAAATCCTCTTCTGCTGAGGAAGAAGCCGAGAGAAAGCATCCGTATGTTACTTCAAATGAAGAGCTTGCTGCTAAGTTAGAGGCAAATGCAAACATCGTTGTACTCGATGTTAGGGAATTGGCTGAATATGTGTTTAATCATATTCCAAATGCTGTTTCAATTCCATTAGGTGAATTAGATGATCGTGTAAATGAATTAAGTAAAGAGGTTGAAATTTTCGTTGTTTGCCGAACAGGTAATCGAAGTGACTTTGCAGCACAAAAATTAGCAGAAATGGGCTTTAGTAAAGTCTTTAATGTTGTACCAGGTATGAGTGAATGGGCTGGAGAATTAACAAGCATAAACAGCTAATCAAATGGGGCTTAACCGCCCCACAAAAATATAATTTTTTTTTGAAATAAAATATACCATAGGGGGTAAATAAAACATGTCAGTTAATGTGATGACTTCAAAAGAAGTAACTAAAAAGGTATTTAACAAGGAACCATTGTTTATTCTCGATGTTCGTAACGAAAGCGATTTTCAAGATTGGAAAATTGAAGGGGAAAATTTTGAGTATTTAAATATTCCATATTTTGAGTTGCTTGACGGGGTAGAAGAAATTTTAAATAAAATACCCACTGATAATGAGGTATTAGTGGTATGTGCTAAGGAAGGCTCTTCTGTTATGGTGGCAGAGATGCTTTCAGAAGAAGGGTTATCAGTTTCCTACCTTCAAGGCGGAATGAAAGCTTGGAGTGAACACTTAGAGCCTGTAAAGGTTGGAGATTTAAAAGACGGAGGAGAGATTTATCAATTTGTTCGTATTGGTAAAGGCTGTCTATCGTATATGGTTGTTTCAAAAGGTGAAGCTGCAATTATTGACGCTACAAGAATGACAGATTATTATCTTGAATTTGCAAAAAGTGTTAATGCAACTATTACTCATGTGTTTGATACACATTTACATGCGGACCATATTTCTGGAGGCCGTATGATTGCTGAGAAAACAAATGCAACTTATTGGTTACCTCCAAAAGATGCAACTGAAGTAACATTCGCATACCAGCCATTAGAAGGTGGCAATGATGTAACAATTGGTGGAACAACGATTAATATCCATGCATTGTATTCACCAGGACATACAATCGGATCTACATCATTTGTAGTAGATGAAAAATATTTACTTTCCGGTGATATCTTATTTATTGATTCAATTGGACGTCCGGACCTTGCTGGAATGGCAGAGGATTGGGTTACTGATTTAAGAGAAAGTCTTTATAAGCGATATAGAGAGTTATCCGAAGAATTAATTGTGTTACCTGCACATTTTATGATCATTGACGAATTGAATGCAGACGGAAGTATATCTGAAAAGCTAGGTACGTTATTTGCAAGGAACCATGGCTTAAATATTGCAGATGAAAATGAGTTTAGGAAATTAGTAACCGAAAACCTACCACCACAGCCCAATGCATATCAAGAGATTCGTGAAACAAATATGGGAAAAATAAATCCGGACGTTGAAAAACAACGTGAAATGGAAATTGGACCAAATCGATGCGCAGTGCGATAATAGGAAGCGGAAGTGGATATCCCTTCAAAAGGAGGAGAAAATGGGTATCGATTTTGTAATTACCATATTCTTAATTGGTTTTATAGGCTCATTTATTTCAGGTATGTTAGGAATCGGTGGTGCCATCATTAATTTTCCGATGCTATTGCTTATCCCAGCTGCTGTAGGTGTGGCTCATTTTACAGCGCATGATGTGGCAGGTATTACTGCGATACAAGTATTCTTTGCAACAATAGGGGGAGTTTGGGCATACCGAAAAGGCGGATATCTAAATAAAAAATTGATTGGCTATATGGGTATTAGTATCTTAATTGGTAGCTTTATGGGTGGATTTGGTTCAACACTTCTACCTGAGAGTGGAATTAATATCGTCTACGGAGTTTTAGCATTATTAGCCGTGATTATGATGTTTGTTCCTAAAAAAGGAATTGATGATATCCCTATGGACCAAGTCAAATTTAATAAGTGGCTTGCTGCAACACTTGCATTAATTGTGGGAATCGGAGCTGGAATTGTAGGTGCCGGTGGTGCGTTTTTATTAGTCCCAATTATGCTAGTTGTTCTAAAGATTCCAACAAGAATGACAATTGCATCATCTTTAGCTATCACATTCATTTCTTCAATAGGCGCAACGGTTGGTAAAGTTTCAACAGGTCAGGTAGAGATCATACCTTCTCTAATCATGGTGGTTGCAAGTCTCCTTGCCTCTCCATTAGGTGTTAAAATGGGTAAAAAGATGAATACAAAGGTTTTACAAGTAATTTTAGGAATATTAATCTTTTCAACTGCAGTAAAAATTTGGATAGATATTTTATAATCATTAAATGGGGCTAGGAATAGCCTTTTTTTCATTTCTAAATAGATTCTTATCAAAGTAATGGAAAATTTTAATTGTGGGGGCTGGATAAATGAACGTAATCCAAATAGGGCCAATATCCATTATGCTTAAATGGGTACTGCTTGGTTTTGGTATCCTATTAGGGCTAGTGGTAATTAAAGGGTGGTTGCAGAAAACTCAAATGAAAGAAAAGAGTAAAAGAATCTTTGATACGTTAACAAACAGCCTTTTTATATTAATTTTAGTTTGGAAGGGCAGTCTCATTGTATTAGAACCAAAGCTTATAGTAAAAAGTCCTATTTCAATCCTTTATTTTACTGGTGGCACTAAAGGGCTAGTTATTGCAACACTCATTTCCCTTATTTATTTTATTTATAAAAATATGAAAGCGAAAACTTCAAAAAAAATTATTTTTCAAACTATTCTTATCTTCATTTTAATAGTTCTTAGCAGTTATCACTTTACTACCTTTCTCGCTTTAGATAATACGACAATATTGTCGGTGAATAAAATAGAAAAAGGTAAAGTAAAGGAAGCTGTATCATCATCAAAGGATCTAGATATAGGGCTTCAGGAAGGGAATAAGGCACCGAATTTCGGCCTAAGAACTTTAGATGGACAAGAAGTTAAGCTTTCTGATATGGTTGGAAAGAAAGTAATATTAAATTTCTGGGCCACATGGTGTCCACCATGTAAGGCGGAGATGCCGCATATGCAGGAATTTTATGAGGAACAGAAAAATAACCAAGTTACGATTTTAGCTATAAATTTAACTACTTCTGAAAAAAGTAGTAACAATATAGGGGCTTTTGTGAAAGATTACGGACTAACCTTCCCGATTGTACTTGATGGTGATGGACAAGTCGGGCAAACATACCAAGCGGTTACTATTCCAACCAGTTATATTATTGATACCAAAGGCGTCATCAGGAAAAAAATTATAGGACCAATGGATAAAGAAATGATGACTGAGTTGATACAAGGTATTGATTAAAGTAAAAGTAGGGATAAAATGCAGAAGGACGAAATAAAGGAACAAGAAATGAAGCAGACGGTAGATTCAAAATATATTCAACAGCATCTTGCAAACGAACGGACATATTTAGCATGGATCAGAACAGCTATTGCAATAATTGGTGTTGGCTTTTTAGTAACCAATTTACATTTTAATATGATGTCTAGTCTCTCTCCAATAGGAGATCTTTTAGCAAATTTAATTGGGATCGCCTCTGTTGGACTAGGAATTGTTACTATTCTAATGGCGACAATAGTATATCTGAAAAAGGTTAAAACAATTAACCAGCAAACCTTTACGGCATCTAAAAAATATATCATTACACTCAGTATCTTAATTATTTGTATAACATTGTTATTTGGAGCCTACTTTTTAATGTTTTAATTAAATTACATAATGACAAAATAAAAAGCACTTTGGAGTGCTTTTTATTTTTTATTATTTGGCTCTGCTAAACTTGCCTGTTGATTTCGGCGCCAGGCACGAGCGGTTCGTGGGTGTATCGGCGAGCCTCCTCGACGCATGCGCATGCGGGGTCACACCTAAACCATACTCCCACAGGACATTGAATAAGCTTCATCGAATCTACACCGCACGAAGGAAATGCGATAGCATTTTCGAGGATCTTCGTGCCTTCTGCTCCAATCAACAGGGTGTAAATATCAACACTGTTCTTTAACACAGTCTCTTATTTAATTGTTGTTAAGCATACAGTCTGTGTTTGTTTCTTTTTTCATTTTTGATGCACAGTCCTTATGCATTTCTTTAAGTTGTTTTTCACTTAAATCAGGATGCTTCTCTTGCATAAATGGGAGCATTTCTTTGAAGTCACTAACTTTGCATGCAATCTGGTCACTAGCTGCCATGACCCCAGTTCCCAATCCTAATAGCATAACTGCTGTAAAAATACCTGTTACTAATTTTTTCATTTTTATACCTCCCATGCTATATTGCTTACAAGAATAATTTTATAATATTTAAGGCAAATAACATGGAGCATTTGTTACAATACTGTAGCATCATTTTAAATAAGGTGAAATTGAACTGATGGAAATAATAGATAGGGATTGAATTGTATGATTGAAAGATAATAAAACGATTGATATGTATTGGTCAAATACATCTGCAAGATAATGGAAAAAGGAGGAGACTTTTCCATATGTTTCATTATACGGTTGATTCCAATAAATCACTTACTGAAGCAGTTAACGCTGTGGAGGAAGCTTTAAAAGAAGAGAAGTTTGGTGTACTGTGGAGCTTCAATATACAAGAAAAACTGAAAGAAAAAGGGGTAGACCTTGAAAAGGAATTTATTGTTCTAGAGGTCTGCAATCCGCATGAAGCAAAAAGAGTATTGATGGAAAATAATCTAGTTGGTTATTTTTTACCGTGTAAAATTGTTGTTTATAAGGAAGAGAACCAAACGAAAATTGGAATGCCAAAGCCATCTGCGTTAATGAGCATGGTATCAGATGAAAACCTTGGACAAATTGCACTCGATATTGAAATGAGGCTTATATCCTGTCTTGAAAAAGAAAAGTAATTTTTAATATTGTCCCTTTTTAATTGAAAAAAGCATGACAACCAGGTGATTAATGATTTTGTCATGCTTTTCCCCTTTTAACTTAAATCTTGTCCCGAAATAGAAATAGCTGTACCAGTTGAAGTATTTTGACTTACCCAGCTAAGTGAGGTCTCCGAAACAGCTGACCAATTAGGAATTTCATTCTGGTGTTTTTCTACCCAGCTCATACAATAGTGAGGGTCAATATTGTATTCTAGACATTGAGACAAAAAAGATTGAATGGTATCTTCATTACAATTTTCCCATGAGCCACATGTATAACTCCAAACATTTTCCATTTTTGCTTGTATAGATACTTCATTAATAAATTCACTAAAATGACTTTCGTTTATCACTATACATCCTCCCCCAAAATAGGTTCTCACTCCATACAGTATTTCCAAAGATTCATAAAAAAGCCGTTGGAATTTGTTATTATAAATGCGAGAATGATGATTAAGGGGGAGTTAAAGTGAATAATCAAGTAAGAACTGCATTGGTCCTAGGCGGTAGTGGGCTCGTAGGGAAAGCGTTAGTAGAAACCTTAATCCAACAAAATACATATAAAAAAATTGTGTTGTTAGTTCGAAAACCAATTGAAATTATCAATCCTGTTTGTGAACCGCATGTGGTTGACTTTGATCATTTGGAAAACGAAGATGAGTTATTTCAAGTTACCGATGTCTTTTGCTGTTTAGGAACCACTATTAAAAAAGCAAAAACAAAGGAAGCTTTTCGAAAAGTGGATTATGACTACCCGGTAAAAGCAGCTAAATTATCTTATAAAGCGGGTGTTGACAATTTCTTAATAGTGACAGCAATGGGTGCAAATCCAAAATCACTCATTTTTTACAATAAAGTAAAGGGTGATGTAGAAGAGACACTTAAAAAGCTAGAGTTACCTTCTCTTCATATTTTTCGCCCATCATTGTTGTTAGGTAATAGAGAGGAATTCCGTTTTGGTGAAAAAATAGCAGCAAAAGCTAGTAATATACTGAACCTTTTCATGGTAGGTCCATTAAAGTCCTATAAAGCAATAGAGGCAAAAAAAGTTGCTGCGGCTATGGCAGAAGTAGCTTCATCAGAAAATAAAGGTGTACAAATTTATCGATCGGATGAAATTCAACAACTCGCAAAAAGGATTATAGTATGATGAAAAAGCCACTTTCCGGTAAACGTATTGTCATCGGTAGTTCTCGAAAACTTGAAGAAATACAAACACTAATTAAAAAGCAAGGTGGATTTCCACTAGTACGTTCCCTACAAGGGACAGTTTTCTTAGCCGAGAAGGAGGTGGAGCCTGATTTTGTTGATTTTATTAAAAATGGTGCAGATTGGGTCATTTTTACAACTGGAATCGGCCTTGAAACGTTGGTCAAGATTGCTGAAAAGCTAGGTTACAAAGAAGAATTTCTATCAAATTTACGTCAGGCGAGGGTTGCTTCAAGAGGATATAAAACACTTGCAGCGTTAAGAAAATTAGAGATTACCCCAGCGTTAATAGATGAAGACGGAACGACTGAAGGTTTAATTCATGGTTTACGAAGCTTTGATTTTTCAGGAAAGCGAGTCATGATCCAACTACATGGTGAAACTGCACCGAAAATGCTACACTTTCTAGAGGAGCGCGGTGCTTCCATACAAAAAATTCTTCCTTACCAACACATACCTCCTGAAACGGATACTGTTCAAAAATTATGTCATGAATTACTGAATTATGATTGCGATGCAGTTTGTTTCACTACGGCTACCCAGGTACGTTCACTCCTTGATTATGCGAGGGCGAATCATTTTGATAAAGAAATCATTGAGGTCTTTGGACATCATGTATTAGCCGTTGCCGTTGGAAAAGTTACTTTAGAAGCGTTGAAGGAGGAAGGAATTGATCGGGTCATTGTTCCAGAGCATGAAAGAATGGGCGCAATGATTATTCAATTGGCAAAATACTTTCAAAAACAAACTACCATTTAAGCATACCTTCTACGAGGTATGCTTTTTTAAATCGCTAGTAGTATGTGTCGAAAAAAACTATGTAAGAAAAAATGACAATTCGATTTATTTTTACAATTTTTTTAGTATGCTTATGTTAAATTGAAAAAGTATTCAGAAAATGTACAAGAAATCAGCTTAACCACTTTTTACATAATGAATAATCAAATGCCTGCATCATTTAACAAAATGTAAGGTGCAATGCTTATTTCAGGTCTGTAAAATAAAATTAAGATGCAGAATTTTCTGCAAAGTTTATACTTAAGCAGAAGGAGGCTGGTGTTATTCCCAAATCTATTACAAAAGAACAGTGTTTTTAAAGCGCTTTCATTTAATGTTTTCTATATTATTAATGATTTTACCAGTCAAAGGAGGATATTTCTTTGCCAAATGAAAAAATCGAACGTATTTCCTTTTCTGATCTCGAAAAAAATTTTCTAGAGGTGGAAAAAGGATTAACAAACCGTGAAGCGGTTGAAGAATCAAATCGATGCCTCTATTGTTATGACGCCCCATGTATTAAAGCCTGTCCAACAGGGATTGATATTCCAACATTTATTAAAAAAATTGCCTCAGGAAATTTACTTGGCTCAGCTAAGACGATTATGACCTCTAACCCAGTAGGAGCAAGTTGTTCAAGAGTTTGTCCAACAGAAGAACTTTGTGAAGGTGCTTGTGTCCTAAATCATTCAACTAAACCAATTATGATTGGTAATCTCCAGAGATATGCGACAGATTGGGCAATCAAAAATGAACAAACACTTTTCAAACCTGGTGATTCAAACGGTCTTACCGTGGCTGTTATTGGCGGTGGACCTGCTGGATTATCAGCGGCTAGAGAGTTGGCTAGATTAGGCTATGATGTGACTATATTTGAGGCTGCAGGTCAGGCTGGGGGATTAAATACGTACGGTATCGTTTCCTTCCGCTTACCGCAATCAATTTCCTTCTGGGAAGTAGAACAAGTAGAAAAATTAAATGTAAAAATAAAAACAAACACCATGGTTGGAAGAGATGTATCGGTTGAAGAAATCACAAATAACTTTGATTATGTCATTTTAGCAGTTGGTATGGCCCATGTACCAAGGCTGGGAATTGATGGTGAGGACTTGAATGGAGTCTATGATGCGATTGAATTTGTCAAAGCTACAAAAAGCGGCCAACTTTCCAAGGATTTTGTGGGCAAAAGAGTAGTCGTGATCGGTGCCGGAAATACAGCGATTGATGGTGCCACTTGCTCTGTTCGATTAGGAGCAGAAAACGTAAAAATTCTTTACCGAAGAACTGAAGAAGAAATGACAGCTTATGACTTTGAATATGAATTTGCTAAGCAGGATGGGGTGGAGTTCCGTTGGTTAACCGCTCCTAAAAGAATTCTCGGTGATGAGTCTGGTAATGTCACTGGGGTAGAGTGTGTCAAGATGATGCTTGGGGAACCGGAAAAGGATGGGCGCCGCAGACCAGTTGAGGTTAAAGGGTCTGAACACATCTTACTGGTTGACGCTGTAGTCAAAGCAATTGGTCAAACCAGACATTTCGAACTCATAAATCAATTTGGTCTTCTGCATGAAGGCGGGGTTGTGAAAGTGCACCAGGAAACGTACCAAACCTCTAACCCAAAAATCTTTGCCTGCGGTGATGTGGTTTTTGGAAAAGGAAAAGGAGACGCGATGGTGGTCACCGCAGCTCAACAAGGGAAGAATGTGGCTTATGCTATTCATAAGCAATTTTCAGTGGTTGGTTCAGCATAGTACTTTATTGAAGGTAAAGGGGAGAAATAATGATGGCTGATTTACGTATTAATCTTGCAGGTATAAAATCTCCTAATCCATTTTGGCTTGCGTCAGCACCTCCTACAAACTCTGGATACCAAGTCCAAAGAGCATTCGAAGCTGGTTGGGGAGGAGCCGTTTGGAAAACATTGGGTGACCCTATCTTGAATGTTTCATCTAGGTTTGCTGCTATTAGTTTTAACGGACAAAGAGTAGCGGGTTTTAATAATATTGAGTTAATTACTGACAGACCATTGGATGTCAATCTAAAAGAAATCTATGAAACTAAAAAGAGATTCCCGAATCATGCGATCATTGCTTCTTTAATGGTAGAGCCCAAACAGGAGAAATGGCATGAAATTGTCAAGCGTGTGGAAGATGTAGGGGTTGACGGACTTGAATTAAACTTTGGCTGTCCGCACGGAATGGCTGAACGGGGAATGGGAGCAGCATCAGGACAGGTGCCTGCACTTGTAGAGCGTCAAACCTACTGGGTAAAAGAAGTGGCAAAAACGCCTGTTATTGTTAAACTTACTCCAAATATTACCGATATTACAGCAACTGCTGAGGCTGCCTGCAATGGTGGTGCCGATGCCATAAGTATGATTAATACAATTAATAGTTTAATGGGAGTAGACCTTGATTCTTGGAATACCATCCCACATGTGGCAGGTAAAGGAGCACATGGAGGCTATTGTGGACCTGCGGTAAAACCGATTGCGTTAAATATGGTAGCAGAATGTGCAAGAAACCCACATATCAATGTTCCGATTTCTGGTATTGGAGGAATTTCAAACTGGAAAGATACGGTGGAATTTATGTTAATGGGAGCTACAGGTGTTCAAGTGTGTACTGCGGCCATGCATCATGGATTCCGAATTGTTGAAGATATGATTGAGGGACTTAATAATTACTTAGATAGTAAGGGAATTGCCTCTGTTACAGACATCATTGGAAAATCTGTACCAAGGTATTCTGACTGGGGGAACCTGGATCTTAACTATAATATTGTTGCAAAGATTAATACTGACGTTTGCATTAATTGTAATAAGTGCCATATTGCCTGTGAGGATACATCACACCAATGTATAGATATGCTACAAGATGAAAGTGGAAAAAGTTATCTGAAGGTTAGGGAAGAGGATTGTGTAGGTTGTAATTTATGTTCGATTGTATGTCCAGTTGATGGAGCAATTGATATGGTAGAAGCACCAAGAGAGATGCCTCCAATGACTTGGAATGAGCGTCAAGCTGCATTAAATGTAGCAGTGGAATGTAAAGCGGACGTAGCTAAGTAGTAATAGATTAGGAGGGAATAATGATGAAGAAGATAATTAAAAATGGAACAATTGTTACCGCAACAGATACGTATCAAGCAGAGGTTTTAATTGAAGACGGGAAAATCTCACAAATTGGTACCAACCTTTCAGCAATTGGAGCGGAAGTCATTGATGCAAAAGGTTATCTTGTTTTTCCTGGGGGAATTGATCCGCATACCCATTTAGATATGCCTTTTGGAGGGACGGTTACGAAGGATGATTTCGAATCCGGTACCATTGCCGCTGCATTTGGTGGAACAACTACAATAATTGATTTTTGCTTAACTAACAAAGGAGAGCCACTAAAAAATGCCATTCAAACCTGGCATGATAAATCTAAAGAAAAGGCTGTAATTGATTACAGTTTCCATTTAATGATCTCAGAAATTAACGACGAAGTACTGAATGAACTTCCATCTGTGATAAATGATGAAGGAATCACTTCCTTTAAAGTCTTCATGGCTTATAAAAATGTCTTCCAAGCAGATGATGAAACCTTATTTCGAACGCTAGTTTCCGCTAAAGAGCATGGTGCTTTAGTAATGGTACATGCTGAGAACGGTGATGTGATTGATTATTTAACAAAGAAGGCTCTAGAGGAAGGAAAAACAGAACCGATTTATCATGCCCTTACAAGACCACCTGAACTTGAAGGAGAAGCTACAGGACGTGCCGCTAAGCTTACGGGTCTAGCAAACTCACAATTATATGTTGTCCATGTATCCTGCGCAGATGCTGTGGAAAAGATTGCAGAAGCACGCAGTAAGGGCTTTGAGGTATGGGGTGAAACGTGCCCGCAATATTTAGTACTTGACCAAAGCTATTTAGAAAAACCTAATTTCGAGGGTGCAAAATACGTTTGGTCACCTCCACTAAGAGAAAAATGGAATCAGGAGGTATTGTGGAACGCGCTAAAGAGTGGTCAACTCCAAACTCTTGGCTCTGATCAGTGTTCATTTGATTTTAAAGGACAAAAGGATTTAGGTAGGGATGATTTTACAAAAATCCCGAATGGCGGCCCGATTATTGAGGACCGTATATCCATATTATTCTCAGAGGGGGTGAAGAAAGGACGTATTAGTTTGAACCAGTTCGTTGATATTACTTCAACAAGGATTGCCAAACTTTTCGGTCTATTTCCGAAAAAAGGAACTATTGCAGTTGGGGCGGATGCAGACCTCGTTATTTTTGATCCAAATGTGGAACGGGTAATATCTGCAGAAACACATCACATGGCAGTTGACTACAATGCCTTTGAAGGCATGAAGGTTACCGGAGAGCCAGTTTCTGTTTTAGTCCGTGGGGAATATGTGGTTCGTGACAAGGCGTTCGTTGGTAAACCAGGTTCAGGCCAATATTTAAAGCGAGCAAAGTATAACTTGAATACTCCGTTGAACCAGGGTGAAACATTATCAATCTAACAACAATTACAGCTTAAGTTTTTAACTATATTTGAAGTACACTCCGGCAATTGCTCAGATTCTGGGCAATTGCTCCTCTTTATTACTTTTTTGTTGTTATTAGTCGGTTGTTTGAATTTTTAGATGTTGAATTCAATAAAATAAAACCGAAACAAGGAGTGTTTCCATGAAAAAAAGCCATTTAAAATCACCAGATTTATTACCGATTCATCAAAAGGACAGAACAATTACAAAATTGGGATACTCGTTTATGTGGGTAGGCATGGTTGTCGTTCTCGCTACCTTTGCAATCGGCGGTGCAGGCGTTATCAACCTTTCATTGCCTTGGGTTATACTCGCAACAGTGATAGGAAGTCTTGCGATTGGTTTCTTCATTTCTTTAATTGCGGATATAGGGATCGAACATGGGATTTCTTTTCCGGTTTATATGAGAGCACCGTTTGGGACTATAGGTACTCACATCCCGTCCATAACACGAGGTGTAGCTGCATCGATGTGGTTTGGAATTAATACCTATTTCGGTGCAACAGCGATGAATGGTATATTAAATATTTTATTTGGCTTTGATAATTGGTTTATTTGCTTCCTCATTTTTGCTGTCGTTCAATTAGTCAATACTGCACTAGGAATCAAATCCATTGAACGTTTTGCTGATCTAGCAGCCCCTATAATTCTTCTAATTTCCTTATGGATGTATGTTACACTTTCAGACCAGGCAGCAACTGCAGGAAGAGATGTTTGGAGTTGGGTGGAATCACCAGTTACAGGTGGTGCAGCCTTTTCAGCCTTTTTAGTTGTTGTCTTTAGTAACATGGGCTTTTGGGCTACATTAAGTGCTGATATCCCTTCTATTTCACGTTTTATTAAGGCTCCAGTTAATGAGAAAAATTGGTTTAAGCGAAATAAAGGCTCATTAATTGGTAACCTTATCGCAATGCCATTGACACAGACGTTTATGATTATCATTGGTGCCGTTTCGTATATTGCTGTATTAAATTATGATCCCGTGGTAGCTTTACAAAAAGCAGCAGGCGGCTTTATCCTGGCTATTTTATTATTAATGATTGTATTGGCTCAATGGTCTACAAACACTGCAGCTAACGTGGTTCCTGCTGCAACAATCTTCTCGAATGTAGGCGGTCCGAAGTTTCCTTTTTGGGCAGGAGTAATCACAGCAGGTGTAGTTGGTACCATTGTTCAGCCGTGGACATTATTTGGGGTTATTATTCCTATTTTACTTTTCGTAGGTGGTATCCTTTCAGCGATTGTTGGCATTCTGTTTGCAGATTATTACCTACTTCGTAAACGACGTGTGAATGTTCCAGAATTATATGAAGACAAAGGTCAATATAAATATA
Source organism: Bacillus sp. SORGH_AS_0510 (assembly GCF_030818775.1). Taxonomy (NCBI): domain Bacteria; kingdom Bacillati; phylum Bacillota; class Bacilli; order Caryophanales; family Bacillaceae; genus Bacillus; species Bacillus sp. SORGH_AS_0510. The sequence goes on from NZ_JAUTAU010000001.1 coordinate 2,605,220, forward strand.
TGGGCGGAGTAAACCTAGCAGGATTTATTGCTTGGGTAATAGGAGCTGTAGCTTCGTACTTTGTACCGAATTATGGTTTCATAGTTGGTTTCGTGGTTGGTGCAGGAATCTATTATGTTCTCGCAAAATACTGGTGGTTCCAAAAATACCGTCAAGCAGAAATTGAAGATCCAAGTGACGAGAAATACTTAGGAATAAGCGTTGGACGTGATTGGGTAATCGAAGAAAATGCCTACGAAACTGTCTTGGAAGAAATTCCAAATAATCTTGATTTATATTAATTTGGCTATATTAAAGAACATTGTTGATTTTTTTACACACTGTTGATTGGAGCGGAAGGCGCGAAGACTCCTGTGGGAGTATGATTCAGGGGAGACCCCGCAGGCGCGTTTCTCCGAGAAGGCTCGCCGAAACACCCACGGAAAGCGAAGCGCCTGGAGCGGAAATCAACAGCAAGCAAGCAAAGCCATTAATTTGAAAAGGGAGGATTATGATGTCTGAACACCAACAATTTCTAGATGAAAGAGACAAAATCGATTTTCTTATTCAAAAGGGCTGTCGGATTGGTGCTGTAAGAGAACATTTGAATGGAGCATCGGTTGACTTCATACATCCAAGTGGAAACGTAACTGAAACACTTCAAATTGGTACTGCGAATGCCAGAAAGTATTTTTCCAGCTTATTAATGAAACAGAATCAACAAGTCTAAAAAATGACAGATGGAAGGAAGGGTTGGTTGTTAGTACCAATCCTTTCTTCACTAAAAACACTTCTTGTTTATAAGGAGAATACTTTATGAAAGATCATTTTCAATTAACGGTAGCGGACGTTTTTAAGAGAAGGCATTTTGAATATGCCAGGTTGATTGCTGGTGATGGCGGAATTAATAGAATTGTTAAATGGGTTCATGTGGTTGAAGTTACTAGTATTCGAAAGCTGCTCAATGGGAATGAACTAATTCTATCAACTGGTGTAGCATGGAAGGATCAGGAGAGCTTGTTTGTTTCACTTGTCAAAGAATTGATTGACAATAAGGCTGCTGGTTTATGTATTGAAATAGGCACATATATAACCGAAATTCCCCACAAGGTGATCGAACTAGCAAACGAATACCAATTTCCGATCATCGTTTTCGAAAAAGAAGTTCCATTCGTAGAGATTACCCAGGATCTTCACGCAACCATAATTAATCAGCAGTATCAAAAAATATCTGATTTAGAGAATTATTCTCAAAGTTTAAATAAACGCCTATTAACCATTGAAACCTACGAAGATATACTTCAATTTATTTTTTCAGCCTTGGATTTGCAGATTATCTTTCGATTAAAGGATCAAGAATGTGAATTTGTGCCAGAAATCAGCCGATTGGAACAACAGGCAATTATCCATCAATTAGAAGAATCTAAAATCCAGTCGTGCGAGTACATTGCCTCTTTGCCAATCTTCTTATTTGGTCAGGAATATGCCGAACTATATATCTATTCAAAGGATATAGCCATTAGTGAATATGACTTGTTAATTTTAGATCGAACAGCAACCGCTTTAGCCCAACATTTATTAAGAGATTTATATGTGGAGGAGAAAAAGCGAGTGGAAGAATTTGAATGGCTCCACGGTTGGTTAGAAGGAGAGCATTCACCTGAGGATATCCAAGGATATTTAATAGAAAATGGAATAAAGACAAAGACCAATGATGCAACTGTCTTAATTACCAAACTTATCTCCTTTAAGGATAAACTTAGTCAAGATGTTACTTACTTAAAACTATTATTTCGTTCTGTTTTTGAGCAGAATGGGTTTGCAGTAATTTTTGTTGAAAAAAAGAATGAAATTACCTTTATTCTTCTTAATAACCGACCAAAGAAAAATCTAAAGGAACGGATTAAACGGGCCATTGATTCGATCCAGGAATCGGAGTTTATTAAGAAGCAAAGTTCAGCAAAGCTAATTATTGCTGCTGGCAAATTTATTCAGGCATTTGATGACATACATAAAAGCTATCAAACAGCAAAAGAAACACTCCGGATCCAGCAAAAAATGACGAATAAACAAATTTACCATTTTTATGAGGATTTACATTTATATCGTCTCATTTCACAAATGAGTAAACATACTGACTTACAAGAGCTAGCCTCTGAGTACCTTCATCCGGTCATTCAGTATGATCAAAAATATAATGGTAAGTTGCTAGAAACACTAAAAGCCTATTTAGAATGTAATGGCTCAAAGCAGGAAACTTCTAATAAGCTGTTCATAGTAAGACAGACACTCTATCATCGTCTGCAAAAACTAGAAAACTTATTAGGAGAAGATTTTATGGAACACGAAAAACGGGTAGCGATAGAATTCATGCTGCTTGTTTACGATTATCTAGCAGCATCAAAGTCAAAAAAAGTCAATCAAGTGCTGTAACAAACAAGCCTATTCATTTTGTTGAAGAAATGCATCACGAGGTTTTACACAGTGTCTAATGAAAGCTGGTAGTAGATTAGAGATAATAAGGTTATTAGGAATTAATTAACTGAATTTTATAGTTATTTTTGAAAATAAGGAGGCAAAAACATGAGCGTAACAAAAAATGAAACGTTGGTACTTAAAAATTATATTAACGGTGAATGGGTGAGTTCAAACAGTGGAAAAACACTAGATGTTCCCAATCCTGCAACAAACGAAGTGATTACTAAGGTACCTGTTTCTTCAAAAGAAGACGTTACTATGGCTGTAGCTGCAGCAAGAGAAGCATTTAAAAAGTGGAAAAATGTCCCGGTTCCCAAGAGAGCTAGAATTCTATTTAAATATCACTATTTATTAACAGAAAACCATGAGGAATTAGCTAGATTGATTGTACAAGAGAATGGTAAGGCTTACAAAGAAGCTTTTGGTGAGGTACAACGCGGAATTGAGTGTGTGGAATTTGCATCAGGTGCACCAACGTTAATGATGGGCGAAACCTTAGCAGGGATTGCCGAAGATATTGACTCGGAAATGTTCCGCTACCCATTAGGTGTTGTGGGCGGGATTACTCCATTTAACTTCCCGATGATGGTCCCTCTATGGATGTTTCCTCTAGCCGTTGCTTGTGGAAACACTTTTGTATTAAAGCCATCTGAACGTACACCAATCTTAGCTAATCGACTCGCGGAGTTATTTACGGAGGCTGGAGCGCCAAATGGAGTCCTTAATGTGGTCCACGGTGCGCACGACGTTGTTAATGGCTTGCTTGAAAATAAGGATATTGCAGCTATTTCTTTTGTAGGTTCACAGCCAGTTGCTAAATATGTATATGAACGTGCTGCAGCCGAAGGCAAGCGTGTTCAAGCACTCTCTGGAGCAAAGAATCATCATATTGTCATGCCTGACGCAGACATGGATAAGGCTGTACAACATATTATCAGTTCAACTTTTGGAAGTGCGGGCCAACGATGCATGGCATGTAGTGCTGTTGTCGTGGTTGGAGACAACGAACCATTTGTTGCCGCATTAAGGAAGAAAGCGGATGAATTAATTATTGGCAACGGAATGGATGATGAAGTTTTATTAACTCCTGTTATTCGTAAAGAACACCGGGATAAAGTGCTCACTTATATCGAAAAGGGAATTGCAGAAGGCGCGGATTTAATTCGTGACGGACGGAGAGAGATGGAGGAATTTCCTGAAGGCAATTTCTTAGGACCTACCATCTTTGATCATGTTACACCTGAAATGACAATTGCTAAAGATGAAATCTTTGCACCCGTATTAAGCCTTCTTCGTGCGAAGGACTTAGATGAGGGATTGGAATATATTCGGAAATCCAGATATGGAAATGGCGCAACGATTTATACCAACAATGCAAAGGCAATACGACAGTTCCGTGAAGAGGCTGACGCCGGCATGCTTGGTATAAATGTTGGTGTACCAGCTACTATGGCCTTCTTCCCATTCTCAGGCTGGAAGGATTCATTCTACGGTGATTTACACGTGAACGGAAAAGATGGATTAAACTTCTTTACACGTAAAAAAATGATTACGTCTCGTTTTGATGCTTAAAATAGGGAGGGAGAAGAATGGTTCAAACAAGTCGGACGAATGAGAATTTATTAGAGCAAGACGATAAGTATGTTTGGCATTCGATGAAGCCATATAACCCAAAGGCAACGATTGTTGCGACAAAAGCAGAAGGTTCATGGGTAACAGATGCGGATGGCAAGAGATATTTAGATGCAATGGCAGGGTTGTGGTGTGTGAATGTTGGGTACGGTAGAACTGAATTGGCTGAGGCAGCCTATGAGCAATTAAAAGAAATGGCTTATTTTCCACTTTCGCAAAGCCACGTACCAGCTATTAAATTAGCAGAAAAGTTGAATGAATTACTTGGAGATGAATATGTCATCTTTTTCTCAAATAGCGGTTCGGAAGCGAATGAGACAGCCTTTAAAATCGTCCGCCAATACCACCAACAAAAGGGGGAGCATAATCGCTATAAAATTGTTTCGCGCTATCGTGCCTATCACGGAAATTCAATGGGAGCTTTGGCAGCAACTGGGCAGGCGCAAAGAAAATACAAATATGAACCGCTTGCACCTGGATTTGTCCATGTCTCACCACCGGACTCCTACCGTGATGAAATAAATGTGACAGATCCAAGAGAACTTTCCTCTGTGAAAGAGATAGATCGTACCATGACATGGGAACTTAGTGAAACGATTGCTGCAATGATTATGGAACCCATTATTACTGGAGGAGGCGTACTTGTTCCACCAGATGGTTATATGAAGGCAGCAAAAGAGGTATGTGAAAAACACGGTGCCTTATTGATTGTAGATGAGGTTATTTGTGGATTTGGACGCACAGGGAAGCCATTTGGTTTTATGAATTACGATGTAAAGCCTGATATCATAACAATGGCAAAAGGAATTACCAGCGCCTATTTACCTCTTTCAGCTACTGCCGTTCGAAAAGAAATTTACGAAGCATTTAAAGGGACGGAAGAATATGATTACTTCCGTCATGTAAATACCTTCGGTGGAAATCCAGCGGCCTGTGCACTTGCATTGAAAAACCTTGAAATTATGGAAAAAGAAAAACTATTTGATCGTTCAAGGGATTTAGGAGCGCAGTTGTTAAACGATCTTACGAATTTATTACAGGATCATCCATTTGTAGGAAATGTTCGTGGTAAAGGGTTATTGATAGGAATAGAATTAGTGAGTGACAAAAATACTAAAGCGCCTTTAGAAGCGGACCTAGTTAACAAAGTGATTGCCGCCTGTAAAGAACAAGGTGTAATCATCGGTAAAAATGGAGCTACTGTAGCTGGGTATAATAATGTATTAACTCTAGCGCCGCCATTGAATATTGAACAGAAGGATCTACAATATATCACTAAAACACTTACTGAGGCTCTTAATAAACTTTAATAAATGATGTGGAAAAGAACACTCGTCAGCTTACAAATTGTAATTGGCGAGTGTTCTTTTTTTCATGCTGTACAAGGTCACAAAATCGACAAAATAGTGAAATACTACTGAAAGAGTTGTATGAAATTAAAAAAATGTCGAAATACTCCGAAAGAGTGATTGACAGAAACCTTGCATCGGTTATAATGAAATTAGCAAATGTTCATCCAAGATTTACATAATTTCATTAGAATGCATTTAGAAGTCATGCATTCTTTATTTAAACACAATGATGTAACCGTTTACTTGTTTGAAAAGATTGGGAGTTTAGAATTTTAATAACATTAAAGATAAGGTGAATGAATTTATGGCGGATGAAAAGATTTCGCGCCTTGTTGAAGTAGCTAAAATGTATTATCAATTAGACTATAGTCAACAAGAAATTGCGAAAAAGTTAGGCATTTCCCGCCCCACCGTCTCCAGACTTTTGATGCAAGCCGTCGAGGAAGGTGTTGTTCATATAAAAATATGTGATCCTGCTGAAGATGTTCAAGAACTTGCATCGCAGGTAAAGGAGCTTTTTCAGTTAAAGCACTGTATTGTTGCTCCTATCCCTGAATACGAGGATGAACTTATTAAAGAAAAGCTTGGAGAAGTTTCGGCGGATTACTTATATGGCATCGTCCAAAGTGGAGATACCATCGGAATTACATGGGGAACAACCCTTTTTCAACTAGTGAAAAATCTGCAACCTAAGAATGTGAAGGATGTTACTGTTGTTCAGCTAAATGGTGGGGTGAGTTACTCGGAGTCAAATACATATGCATCAGAGATCATCAATGGTATTGCCAATGCCTTTCACACCACACCACATTTTTTGCCAGTACCCGCTGTTGTAGATCATATTGTTGTCAAACAGGCAATTATTGCTGACAGACATGTAAAGAAGATACTAGAACTAGGGCGACAGGCAAATATTACGATTTTTACGGTTGGCGAACCAAGCGAACATTCTACTTTGATGCATGCGGGCTACTTTTTAGACAATGACGTTGAAATTCTGAAATCGAATAAAACGGTTGGGGATATATGCTCTAGGTTTATTGATATTGAAGGGCGCATAAGCCATGAGGCTTTAAATGATCGAACGATCGGGATTGAACTCTCCCATTTAGCGGAAAAAGAGTATGGAATTCTTATTGCAGGTGGAAATTCAAAAATTGATGGGATATATGGCGCCCTTAAGGGCAGACATGCCAATGTACTCATAACCGACCAATATACTGCCAAAGCTTTACTCGATATGGGAGGTGATAATCAGAATGGATAAAGAGAAAATAAGAGTACTAGTTGAAGAGATTGTCAGAGCTCAACTCCAACAATCGAAACAAGTACCGATTGCAGCTTCGAACCGACATATTCATCTCTCACCCGAACACGTGGACCGATTGTTTGGAAAAGGCTATGAATTAAATAAACTGAAAGATTTATCTCAGCCTAATCAATTTGCTGCAAAGGAAACTGTTACACTAATCGGTCCAAAGGGGAAGATTCCGAATGTTCGCGTTCTAGGCCCAGCGAGGGGAAATACACAAGTAGAAGTATCTTTATTTGATGGCTTTACACTTGGTGTCAAACCTCCAATCCGAAACTCCGGAGATATTAAGGGGTCTGAATCTATCACAATTCAAGGACCTCGAGGTCAGGTCACGATTAATGAAGGCCTGATTTGTGCCGCACGCCATATACATATGCATACTAGTGATGGAGAAGCGTTTGGTGTTTCAGACGGAGACCGTGTTCAAGTAAAAGTCGAAGGTGAACGAGGGATTGTTTTTTCCAATGTTCTAATTCGAATTTCACCGAAATACAAACTTGAAATGCATATTGATATTGATGAAGCAAATGCAGCAAATATCAAAAATGGTCAAATTGGTGAGATTGTAGCCATTGAAAGTCAAATGCAAGTGGGTGGAGGCTGATGCTGGTGGATATCCAATCCCAGATTAAATTACTAGTTCAGCAAGTGGTCGAAGCTTATTTAAAAGAAAAAGTGTTAGAAAATGATAAAAAGCCAATTTCTATTTTATTAGGTTATGAATCTCAACAACCGTCAGATGTTTTGGAAGCGATTACCCCGCTTCTAGATTTTTACGACGTGAAACTCATCTTATCAAAAGAGTGGGTTCGTTCTACCCCCTCATTAAGTAACCGACCAGTTGTTTTATTAGAAGAAGCTACACAACAAGAATTGACAAAGATTATCGAAGAAACAGCTGTACTGGTTGTTCCAGCTGCTTCCTACCGGTTGTTATCAAAACTTGCATTGACAATGGATGATGAACTATCAGTATGGTTGGCTATTCAATATCAATTACTAGGTAAGCCTGTTGTGATTGCAAACAATGGAGTTGAACCAAATGTGTATCAACAAATCCATGCTCCACATACAGTTCAGGAACGCTTGCAGAACTATATAAGACAAATCCAGACAGACCAAGTGAAATGGGTACCGCTAAATAAACTCATTCAAACGGTCGAGGACCAAGTTACCGCTACTGAAGAAAAGCAGACTCTAATTCTAGCAAAGCATGTGGAGAAAGCCTTCCAGGCTGGATTAAAAGAACTGAATGTTCCGCATAAGAGTAGAATCACTCCTTCAGCAAAGGATGCAGCGAAAGAATTAAACATTATCATTGCGAAGTCAAACGCTTGAAAGGAGGGACACAATGATTATTTGTAAGGTAGTTGGTTCCATTGTATCCACCACTAAAGCAGAAAAGCTTACAGGGAAGAAACTTCTTATTGTACAACCACTTGATATGAAGAGTATCGAAGAAGACGGGAAACCGCTTGTTGCCATTGATACTGTTGGATCTGGTGTAGGAGAAGTGGTATTGCTTGTCAGCGGTAGTTCAGCAAGACAAACAGAGATTACAAACGGTGTCCCGGTTGATGCGGCAATTGTTGGGATTGTCGATCAAATTGAAATACAAGGGTCATTAACCTTTAATAAAGGAGGTAATTAATTTTGCAAGTAAATGAAACCGATATCAAAAAGATGGTTGAACAAGTGCTGATGCAATTAGGCCAAAACCAAACTGCTGCTGCACCTGTTGCATCTCAAAATGATATTAGCTTAGGTGATGGTGTGTTTGCTACTGTCGACGAGGCAGTCGATGCAGCAAGAGTTGCATGGGAAAAGCTTCGCAAACTGCCATTATCAACTAGAAGACAAATAATAGAAAACATGAGAGAAACTAGCCGTAAGCATGTCAGTGAACTTGCACAGCTTGCAGTTGAAGAAACGAAGCTGGGTAGAGTCGATGATAAAGTTGCAAAGATTCTTTTAGCAACAAATAAGACACCTGGTGTGGAAGACCTTGTAAGTACTGCTTATTCGGGTGATGATGGATTGACACTGGTAGAATATGCACCAATCGGAGTATTTGGTTCAATTACACCATCTACCAACCCGGCAGCAACAGTGATTAACAATTCTATTTCATTAATTGCAGCAGGGAATACTGTTGTTTACAATCCACATCCAAGTGCAAAACGTGTTTCTATTAAAACCCTGAAGCTATTGAACCAAGCGATTGTAGAAGCGGGCGGGCCTGAAAATACTTTAACATCTGTGGCATCTCCTAACTTAGAAACGTCCGCACAAGTCATGAACCATCCGAAGGTTAATGCACTTGTAGTTACAGGTGGAGGGCCAGTTGTAAAAGCAGCGATGGCTGTAGGAAAAAAGGTAATTGCAGCAGGACCAGGAAATCCACCAGTTGTTGTGGATGAGACAGCCATTATTTCGAAAGCAGCAGCAGATATTGTTAAGGGTGCAAGCTTTGATAACAATGTTTTATGTACTGCAGAAAAAGAAGTTTTCGTTGTTGACAAGGTGGCTAATGCTCTTAAAGCAGAAATGGTGAAGAATGGGGCTGTAGAGCTTAAAGGGTTCCAATTTGAAAAACTTCTTGAAACAGTCATGGTGAAGAAAAACGATAAGTTTTATCCAAACAGAGATTTTATTGGAAAAGATGCTTCTGTCATTTTACAAGCTGCAGGCATCCAAGTAAGCCCAACAGTGAAGCTTATTATTGCGGAAACAAGTAAGGATCATCCATTAGTAATGACAGAAATGTTAATGCCGGTATTACCGATTGTTAGAGTTCCTGATGTTGAGACAGCCATAGAATTAGCTGTTATTGCTGAAAAAGGAAATCGACATACTGCAATTATGCATTCACAAAATGTAACCAACCTAACAAAGATGGCGCAAGAAATTCAAGCGACGATTTTTGTTAAAAATGGCCCTTCTGTTGCTGGATTAGGCTTTGAAAGTGAAGGATTCACTACACTGACAATTGCCGGTCCAACAGGCGAAGGATTAACAAGTGCAAAGACATTTACACGTCAGCGCCGCTGCGTTTTAGTAGATGGATTTAGAATTATATAGTGAGGTGTTAGTCATTGGCTAAAGCAAAAGAAGAAAAAACAGTCACTTCACAGGAAGAGAAAGCAAAAAAACAAGAAAAACAAAAATTAGAGGTTACTAGAGGAGGAAATAAAATGGGTCAGGAAGCATTAGGAATGATTGAAACAAAAGGTTTAGTAGGAGCAATTGAGGCAGCAGATGCAATGGTTAAAGCTGCAAACGTAACATTAGTAGGAAGAGAATTAGTAGGTGCAGGTCTTGTAACTGTTATGGTTCGCGGAGATGTTGGTGCTGTAAAAGCGGCAACTGAAGCGGGTGCAGAAGCAGCTCAGCGTGTAGGATCATTATTATCTGTACATGTCATTCCACGTCCAAACGGTGATGTTGAAGGAATTCTACCAAAGGCTGAATAAGGGGCATTAGAATGGAACAATCCATTGAAAACTATATAAAAAATCTGGTCAGAGATGTAATTGGCCAGACTCTAGGTGGTCTACAATCTCAAAGGGATCGTCAAACCTACGTTATCGCCAATTGGAAGATGAACAAAAATCTAGCTGAGACTGCTGAGTTTTTCCAACAAATCAATAGCAGTAAGGACGTTTCTGTTGTTGTTTGTCCTCCGACACAGCTACTGTATCCTGCCCATCTTTTTATCAAACAATCTGGAAAGCCGATTGGGTTGGGTGGTCAGAACGTACACTGGGCTGAAAAAGGTGCTTACACCGGAGAAACATCCATTAATATGTTAAAGGATGTTGGATGTGATTATTGTATCATCGGGCATTCCGAAAGAAGACAATATGCTGGTGAAGATGATCAACTAATTAATAAAAAGGCTAGTCTAGCTATTCAGGCTGGGATTACCCCTATCATCTGCATCGGAGAAACCCTAGAAGAAAAGAATTCAATGCAGACAGAACATGTGTTATCTACACAACTTATTGGTGCATTGAAAGAAATCGATTCACATAATTTCATTCTAGCTTATGAACCGGTTTGGGCGATTGGGACAGGTCAGTCTGCTACGGCTGAACTAGCACAGCAAACACATGCTTATATTCGGTCCGTTTTAACAAAATTAATCGGAGATAAAGCAGAAGGTATATCGATTTTGTATGGTGGGTCTGCAAATGAAAGTAACGCTGCTGAATACAGTGCTATGCCAGATATTGATGGCGTACTGGTCGGTGGCGCTAGCCTAAATGCAAAGTCATTTGATGCAATTATCAATGTATTTGCCAAAGGAGATCAAAATCAATGAAAAAAGTTGCAATCGGATGCGACCATGGTGGATACGAACTAAAAGAAAAGTTGAAAGCCTACTTAACTGAATTAGGCTACGAATATTTAGATTTTGGTTGTAAGGCTAATGAATCAGTAGATTACCCAGACATTGCCTTCCTTGTTGGTGAAACTGTTGCTACTAATGATCAATATGTAGGAATTATGATCGATGGAGTAGGAGTGGGCAGCGGAATGGTATTAAATAAAATACCAGGTGTACGCGGTGCAGTTTGCTGGGATTTATCATCTGTGATTAACAGCCGTGAGCATAATAATGCAAATGTGCTATCCATAGGTGGTCAATTTATTGGCGAGGGCCTTGCCAAGCAATTAGTCAAAACATGGTTAGAAACAGACTTTGCTGGCGGACGTCACGACCGTCGAGTAACCAAGATTATGGAAATAGAAAGCCGTTTCTTAGGGCGTTAAATATTCGAAATGGCCTTGTTAAATAACATTTTTAGTTGTTATACCCTGTTAATTGGAGCGGAAGGCACGAAGACTCCTGTGGGAGTATGGTTCAGGGGAGACCCCGCAGGCGCTTTTCGCCGAGGAGGCTCGCCGGAAACACCCACGGAAAGCGAAGTGCCTGGAGCGGAGATCAACAGACAAGTTTAATAGAGCCTTCGAAATAGACCTTTAAGAAATTTTAGAAAGCAGGTTTTAACATGTTTGTAGCCAAAGTAATTGGTAACATGGTTTGTTCACATAAAAATGAAAACTTAATAGGTTTAAAGCTTCTGATTGTTCAACCGGTAGATGATCAATTGAATGACAAAGGCAAACCACTTGTGGCTATAGATACGATTGGACAATCAGGAGAAGGAGATCTTGTTTACTTAGCAAAAAGTAGAGAGTCTTCCTTACCGCTTAACAAAGATTTGGTCCCGTCAGATGCGGGGATATTGGGAATTATCGACTACTATAATGTGACTAAATGAATGGAGGAAATATAAATGAGCAACGCATTAGGAATGATCGAAACTAAAGGTTTAGTAGGAGCTATTGAAGCAGCAGACGCAATGACAAAAGCAGCAAACGTAACTTTACTTGGAAAAGTAAATGTTGGCGGAGGTTTAGTATGTGTAATGGTTCGTGGTGATGTTGGTGCAGTAAAAGCGGCAACTGAAGCAGGTGCTGATGCAGCGCAACGTGTTGGTGAATTCTTATCTGTTCATGTTATCCCAAGACCACACTCAGATATCGAGAAAATTCTTCCTGTAGCAAAATAATGAAATTAGCAAAAGTCGTTGGGAATGTCGTTTCAACGATTAAAACACCCAGTCATCAAAACAAAAAACTCATGGTTGTCATCCCTGTTGACGCATCAGGCAAAGAATGCGGAGATGCAATGATTGCGTTTGATCGCTTTCAGGCAGGGGTGGGAGATTATGTGTTGATACTAGAAGAGGGTGGATCGGCAAGAGACATTTTAGAAGATCCAAAAGGGTCTTTTGATGCAGTCATTGCCGGTATCGTTGATCGATTACATTAATGTGAGGTGAGCACGATGCAAATAGAAGCATTGGTTGAACAAATAACAAATCAAATTATGCAGCAATTGACGAATAAACAAGAGTTAAAAGAAGTGAAGCCTGTTACTTCTGGAAACGTGACATATAAAGAAGGTTCTTCATCTAATATTATTACTGGTCCTTCTGTCGCTAGAATGATCGACCATACACTTTTAAAGCCAGAAGCATCAAAAGAGCAAATTGTTAAGCTTTGTGAAGAAGCAAGAGAACATAAATTTGCTACTGTCTGTGTAAATCCGTATTGGGTTTCAACTGCGGCACAAGAGCTTAAAGGCTCTACTGTTGGGATTACAACAGTGGTTGGCTTTCCATTAGGAGCAACCAGTACATTTGTGAAAATTGCAGAAACTCGTGACGCGATCGCAAATGGAGCTACTGAAATTGACATGGTCATCAATATTGGTGCGCTTAAATCTGGTGATTTTGAAACAGTGAAAAAGGACATTGAAGGTGTGGTTCTAGCTGCAAAGGGTCATGCACCTGTTAAGGTAATTATTGAAACAGGTCTTCTTGAAATTGAAGAAAAGAAAAAAGCATGTATTCTTGCAAAAATGGCTGGTGCGGATTTCGTTAAAACATCAACTGGTTTTGGTCCTGGATGTGCTACAGCTGAAGACATCAAACTCATGCGTGAGGCTGTAGGTCCTGACCTGGGTGTGAAAGCATCTGCGTGTGTTAGAGATTTAGATACAGCTAGAAAACTAATTCAAGCTGGAGCTACTAGAATTGGTGCAAGCTCAAGTATCGCAATTATAACTGGCGGGCAGGGCACTGGTTACTAATTCCGTATTGATATATGAACGTTGTCATGTTCAAAAATAAAGTTGAGAGGCGACTCTTTGTCTCTCAACTTTTTATTCCTCTATTACCTAAAAAGTATTGAAAATTTTTAGATAGTTCACTATAATAATAAATACAAAATGTAATCGCTTACATAATATGAGGGGTGTTTATCATGAACAATATTGGACATCAACTAAAGAAAATTAGAGTAAACCGAGAACTTGAAATAGAAACACTTGCCTCTTTATCTGGTCTAGATGTTGATCTTATAACTGCAATTGAAGATGGCGAGCTGGATGTACAAATTTCTACTTTAGCCAAAATATCTGATGTTTTGAATTGCTCATTCTCCATTGGAGATGTCTCAATCTAATTCAAAAAAAAAGACCAATATTGGTCTTTTTTTCATGTATTATCTAAATCTTTTCCTTTTTGGTCTAAAGCGGTAATTATCATCACTTTCATCTATATTTCCATTTAAGCCGTCATACTTTCCATAACTATCATCAGAATCTTGATTACTAAAAGGGTCTATTATATCCTCAACATCATCAGAACCTAGTACATCTTCTGTAAGATTTATCTCTTCTTCAACTGTAACACTATTACTTTTATTAATAGTATTGACTTTTTCATCCCCAATCATAGCTTCTTCAACCTCAGCTTTAATGGCTTGTTCAGTACTGTCAGGAAGCTGATTTTCAAACTCTTCTAATTCGTCTTCGTTTTCTTCAGAAATACCAAGCTTTTCTTTTTGGATTTTCTCTAATGCATTCCTTCTCTTTATTGCAATCCCAATTATTTCATCGATTAATGAAGTGAAATGATCAAAATCAACATTATTTTCACCACTATTCTGAATTACACTAAGGAAATCATTATAAAAAATTTGAAAGTCTTTTTCATATTGGTCGCTTTGCATTTCTCTGAAGCTTGTTCCATCTGTCCGAATAAATCCAAGGATTAATTTAGATAGTACGATAGAGGTTGTTTTTAATTTATCATTATCTACATCTGAATCACTATGAAGATAATAATTAGCATCACGAAGAGTCTGATAATAGCTCTTAAAATTGCGAGTAATCTCTAAATAATCTAATTTACTCATGGGGTTCTCCTCCTTTAAAAAAACAAAAAATTTCTTCTTTTGTATTAAAGTCATATATAGACTATTCTTTATAGTAGGTAAATGTTAAAGGAAGAGATAAATGAAAAATACAGTAACAATTATTAAGGAATGGCAGCAGGCACTGCAAAATGAAATAAATTACTTAAAAAAATACGGGAGTAATAAATTTCTCGTGACAAATGGGAGACTCTTATCAACTGAAGGTATGTATACATATTACTTTGATACACAAAGTGTATTACGTATCCCAGTAGGTTCATCTATTAGAATCGAATGGGGGAGTATGAAACAAAGTGGACGTGTGCTTTCTTCAGAAGGAAGAGGCGTAATGCTATCCTTAGAGCAAACATTTGGTGATTTAATACCAGAAGCTTCACTATTCCATGATCCGTGGGAGTTACTTGAACATCTCATTCAACGATTGGATGAGATAAAAAAAAGTAAACAGAAACGTCTTCGTGTCAAAAAATTGATGGAACCGTCTATGCCAGCGAAGCATCCTTTAGAAAAGATTAAAAGTAATGTACACGAGTTAGTACTAAGATCAAAATATAATCCCGTAACCTTTGTATGGGGACCTCCAGGAACAGGGAAAACCTATACTTTAGCACGTGTAGCAGCCAATAAATATTTTCAGGATAAACGGGTATTGATTTTGTCACATAGTAACCAAGCGGTAGATGTCCTAATAAGTGAAGTTACTGCTTTTTTAAAAAGGAAAAACCGTTTCCGTGAGGGAGAATTACTCCGCTATGGATTAAATACCGGAGAACTCCTTGCCTCAGAAGAAGCAATCACTACAAGTAAGCTACTTCAGCATCAGGATCCTCAGCTAGTGGAAGATAAGGACATACTGCTAGAGGAAAGAAGGAAGTTAAAGCAGGATTTGGCTCGCTCTTTTAGTCTGAGAGACACTAATCAGCTGTTAGAGTTAGAGACAAAGATTGCCCGAGTACTAGAAAAAATTCGGCAAAAAGAAATCGAATTCTTAAAAGAGGCATTTATAGTCGGCTCTACACTAGCAAAAGCTGCTTCCGATGCAGCGATTTATGAAAAAGAATTTGACGTTGTTATCTTAGACGAAGCCAGTATGTCTTATGTACCACAGGCTGCCTTTGCAGCTTCATTAGGGAAACGAGTTATTATTTGCGGTGATTTTAAACAATTACCTCCGATTGCCTCTTCTCGGGATTCTTTAGTAACTAAGTGGCTGAAGGAGGACATCTTTCATCGTGCTGGTGTCGTCGAATGGGTAAATGAGGGGAAAATGCATCCCCATCTATTTTTATTAAAAGAACAGAGGAGAATGCATCCAGACATATCAGCTTTTACAAATCAGTGTATTTACAATTCACTCGTTGGCGACCATGAGAGTGTTTACGTTAGCAGGAAAAATATTGTTGAGTCAGCCCCATTTCCAGGTCGTGCAGCTATTCTCATTGATACCAGCTATACAGGCGGTCATTGTATGATGGAGCGGACTTCGCATTCTCGGATGAATCCTTGGCAAGTGTTATTGTCTTTTCAAATAATTCATGAATCCTATCAGGCTGGTATACATTCTATAGGTTATGTAACTCCATACCGAGCACAAGCTCAACTGATGGATTTGTTATTAGCTGATATTTATGAAAAAGAGCGGCTAACTGCGGATCTAATTGCAGCTACCGTCCATCGATTTCAAGGCAGTGAGCGTGATGTTATGATCTTTGACACTGTTGACAGCGAACCGCAAACACGTGCAGGTATGCTTCTTACAGGAAAAGATAGTGAACGATTGATAAACGTAGCCATCACTAGAACAAAGGGAAAGTTTATCCATGTAAGCAATCGTTCATTTATTCGTAAACATATATATAAAGGAAAAACACTGAGGCAGTTAGTGGAACATCAGGAATCGCAGAAGCAACGGGTTGGTACGATGAATATCGGAAAATGGATTCGAAATCAACACCCACAATTACATTGGATGCATGGGAGAAAGCTTGACCGGATTTTTCAGGATATAGACAACGCTCGGTCATCGATCGTCATCTCTTTACCATCACAAACGGCGCTTACAAATGAATGGAAGGAAAAACTAAATAATCGTCCTCAGTATGTAGGTCTAACAGTACTTTCCAGTGAAGATTGGCCGGAGCTTTTACCTACTGAAAGAGTGGAAGAGAGTTTGACGTTTCCGTTTGTTATTATTGATAACCGATTTTTATGGTTAGGAATGCCATTAGAAGGATTGCAGGGAGTACAACCGCCTTATATTGCGGTAAGACTAGACTCCGAGAGAGTATCTGAGTATTTTTTAGGGCAGTTTTTAATAAAAGAGTAAACATATTATCGAATTTTGACAGTTAATTCGCGAATTATTGCTTTATATTCGCGAAATCTTAATGGGTATTCGCGAATATAATAAGTTTATTCGCGAATACAATTTTACTGTGTCACTCGTTCAGATAATTCACCCGGAATATTTGAGTTCCGAAAAACATGTTGATCAGAATTTCTTACCTTAAACGTTAGAAATAGCCCGATAACCAAACACAGAGAAGAAAATAAAAAAGCACTTTTGAAGCCTCCCAAATCCTCGATCAACCAACCTGCGATGGTAGGACCAATAAATTGACCAACCGCAAAATAAAATGTAACGTAACTAAAAGCTAAAGGCATAGCTTCTGGTCGTACATGATCCATACTTGAAGCCTGCGTTAACGTAAATAATCCAGTAGACGTACTGCTTAAAATAATGATATGGATGGTAAAGCCTAGGACTGTGGGAAAGAAAATAGGCAGGACCATAGAAAATAAGGTTAGTGCCATAGTCAAAATGAGAGACGTTCTCCTTCCGATTTTATCAGAAATAAATCCCCATATTGGTCCGCTAAAAATGGATAAAATGCCATTAATCGCCATTAGTTGCCCTGCAAATTTGATATTAATGCCTGATTCAATCATAAAGCTCATAATAAAAATCATCTGAACAATATAGGTAATTCCTACAATTCCATAAATTAAACCAACGTTGATCACTTTTGGATTTTTATAGATTTCTCTTGGTGATTCTGTTTTGTTGCTTTGTTCTGAAAGAAATTCTACAGGAGGATTTTTTATAAATAGTAAAGTAAGTAAGATAACAACTAACCCAATAAAAGCAAATACACCCCATGCGATCCTCCAACCTACTGCTGAATGGACACTGCTTAGGTATGGAACAATTATACCTGCAAAAAGAATGCCAATTCCTGCTCCACTTGTTGTCAAACCAATGACAAATCCCTTCTTTTGGGGAAACCACGCAACAAGTAAAGATATGAAAGGGGTATAGGTGAAGGACGTTCCAATACCTAATAAAAGCATAAATAAAAAGGTTGTAAGATATGAGGAAGTAAACGTTAGTCCTGCCAATCCAAGTGTAACAAGCGAAATTCCAAGTAAAATCGTCCGTTTACCGCCCCATCTTGAAGCAAGAATCCCAGCAAAGATGATCGTGCTTAAGTATCCTAAAGAAGTGGTTGTACCAAGATAACCCGCTTCCTTATATGTTAAATGAAGCCCCTGACGCATAAAGGGAAGAATCACTCCATAAGATAGTCTTGCAAAAGCCAGAACTACGACTGTTGTTAACATACCAATTGCAGCATATCCCCATAAACGTTTGCGGCTGTGATTTTCCATCGAACAACCTCCTTTTCTGAATACTGATTCAACCTTTTTTCTTATTATCTTATTCGGGCCCCTAAATTTCTATGTGAATATTAAGATATAAACAATCCCATCCTCTATATCCTTCTTAAACTTAGAAAATTGTTTCTTGACAATTTACTAATTTCTATGGATAATCAAATAAATTGAAAAATCGAAAAATGGTTAGGGACTAGTAAATCATTGGAATGTGGTAGAGAGTGAAACCCACTGGCTGAAAGGTTTCTCACGGAAAAATGTTTGAACCTGCCCGATAGTTGCTGCTTATGTAAACATAAGTCGTACTCCTACGTTACAGGTTCAAGTGGATGCAGGTTACATACTATGCATCAATAAAGGTGGTACCGCGGAAACGATTCTTCCGTCCTTTTATGAGGGACAGCAGAGTCGTTTTTTTATTTTATTTTAAAAGAGAAAGGTCCGAAGACAGATGAGAAAACAACTGGTGGTAGTGAAGATCGGGAGTAGCTCACTAACAAGTGCCTCTGGTCATATTTCTGAAGAGAAAATGCGCGATCACGTGAAGGCACTGGCCTTTCTTAAAGAGCAGGGACATGAGGTCATTCTCATTTCTTCCGGTGCTGTGGCTGCAGGATTTGGGTCACTTGGATATCCCACACGTCCTAAGAGCACAGCTGGGAAACAAGCTGCCGCTGCTGTTGGGCAAGGTCTTTTAATGCAGCATTATATTCAACTATTTAAAGAGTTTCGTATCATTCCTGCACAAATATTATTAACTCGTGAAGATTTTTACAGTCAGGTACGCTTTCAGAACTTATATTCAACTATGTCAGAACTTCTACAAAGAGGAGTCTTACCAATCATTAATGAAAATGATTCCGTGTCGATTGAGGAATTAACCTTCGGTGACAACGACTTATTGTCAGCACTCGTAAGTGGTTTTCTCCATGCAAATGCATTAATTATTTTAACGGATATTAACGGTCTCTATGATGGCAATCCAAAAGTAACTAAAGAGGCAAAAAAATATCATTTTATTCCAGAAATCTCAGAACAACTTTTATCAGTAGCAGGAGAAAGTGGTTCTACCGTTGGCACTGGTGGAATGAAGTCCAAACTACAAGCTGCAAAAAAAGCATTATCCCTTGGAGTTAGCGTTTTTGTTGGCACTGGTAACGGAGAGGAGAAATTGGTCGATATTTTAGCAGGTAAAGGAGACGGGACGTATATTGGCGGACCCTTCCAAACCCAAATGCAAATGAAAAAGCAATGGATTGCGTATCATTCTCAAGTTGGCGGTGTGATTGAGATTGATGAAGGGGCAGAAAGGGCCATTGTTTTTCATGGGAAGAGCTTATTGCCTGTTGGCGTTACCAATGTTATCGGTGAATTTAATGCCTTAGATGTAGTCATGGTTAGAAACCAAAAAGGTAACGTCATCGGTAAGGGTCAAATTTTCTATTCCTCTCAAAATCTTTTAAAGGTAAAAGGTTTATCAGGTGAACAATCTAAAGGGTATTCCATTAATAAAAAAGTAGAAGTGATCCATCGAGATAATTGGGTTATTATACCAAAGGAGTGAGTTGGAGAATGAGTGAGTTAGTAGAAAAAGCCCGTCTATTAAAAGCAGCTTCGAAAAAATTAGGGATGCTTTCATCTTTAGAAAAGAATGAAGCATTAGCCAAAATGGCAAGTCATTTACAATCACACAAAGAATGGATTCTCAGTGAAAATGCAAAAGACATTATCGAAGGAAAGGAAAAAGGACTATCCGACTCTTTGTTAGATCGACTCTTATTAACAAATGAGAGATTGGAACAGATCGTCGACGGAGTTCTTCAATTAATTCATTTGGAGGACCCAGTTGGTGAGACAATAGAGTCGTGGGAACGTCCAAATGGCATTCGTATTGAAACCATTCGAGTTCCACTTGGGGTTATTGGGATGGTTTATGAAGCAAGACCAAATGTTACAGTCGATGCGGCAAGTCTTTGTTTAAAAGCTGGAAATGCAGTTTTATTAAGAGGTAGCTCTACCGCCATCCATTCCAATAAAGCACTTGTACATGTTATGCAAGATGCTCTTGAAGGAACGACCATTTCAAAGGACGTGGTTCAACTTTTAGAAGATACAAGCCGTGAAACAGCTTCTGAAATGTTTAAGCTAAACCAATACTTGGATGTTCTTATTCCACGTGGTGGTGCAGGATTGATTCAATCCGTTATCCAAAATGCAACGGTTCCAGTACTTGAAACTGGAGTGGGCAATTGCCATGTGTTCATTGATGAATCCGCAGATGAAAACATGGCTATTGAAATCGTTATGAATGCTAAATTACATCGGCCTTCTGTATGTAATGCTGCAGAAACAGTGCTAATACACAAAGACTGGCCATATAAATCGGACCTTTTAAGAGCGCTGTATGATCGAGGAGTTGAACTCAGAGGAGATGAAACGTTATCCTCCCAATATCCGTTTGTTCAAGAGGCTTCTGAAGAGGATTGGCATACTGAATTTTTAGCACCGATTTTATCGATTAAAGTGGTGAGCGATATAGTAGATGCGATCGAACATATTGATCGGTATGGTACAAAGCATTCAGAAGCTATCATTAGTGATAATCATGAAAATGTAAGCCTGTTTTTTAAAGCAGTAGATGCTGCTGTGTTATACCACAATGCTTCAACCCGTTTTACAGATGGTGAGCAATTCGGCTATGGAGCGGAAATTGGTATCAGTACCCAAAAGCTTCATGCCAGAGGACCAATGGGGTTAAAGGCAATCACAACAACAAAATCTATCGTGCGCGGGACAGGGCAAATTCGAATATAATTGTCAGAACGCTATAAATACAAACAAAGTAAGGGTCAAGTTGCCCTTACTTGTTTTTGTTTTTATTCAATTTTGTTATACTAAAAATACAAACATACATTCTTATTACAGTTAGCTGGTGATTAAGTGACCAACCTTATTCAAATATCCGTTAGATCCCTTGTTGAACATGTATATCGTTCTGGTAGCATTGATAACAGATTCCGCTCCCAATCGTCCCTTATAGATGGGACAAGAATTCATCAAAAAATTCAAAAAACCTATCAGAAGGGAGATCAAAAAGAAGTATACCTCCGTTCGGAAATTCACTATAAAGACTTAACCTTCCTTATTGATGGCCGCTGTGATGGACTTCTTTTTCAGGATGACAAAGTGACGATTGATGAAATTAAGTCTACAAATCAACCGCTGGAACAAATAAGAAATGATGGGTATCCTGTCCACTGGGCGCAGGCAAAAATGTATGCTTATATATATATGTGTGACCATCAACTATCTGAAATTTCGGTCCAGCTTACCTATGTTCATGTAGAAACACTTGCAAAAAAACAGCTTAAAACAACTTGTCATTTTGCAGACCTTGAAGCATTTGTTTTAACTATGTTTGAAAGCTATGCTCCTTTTGCAAAATGGTTGTGCGATCACCAAAGGAAGCGAAATAAAAGTATATTAGATCTTTCTTTCCCCTTTGAAACCTACCGCGAGGGACAAAGAAAATTAGCAGGTGCAGTTTATAAAACAATCGTAGATGAGAAAAATCTATTTGCTAAGGCTCCTACTGGAATTGGGAAGACGATTTCCACCCTCTTTCCAGCAGTGAAAGCGATTGGAGAAGAACATCTAACGCGTATTTTTTATCTTACAGCCAAAACCATTACTCGAACAACGGCGGAAGAAGCATTTGAAAAAATGGCCTCCGCTGGCCTATGTATGAAAACGGTCACGATAACAGCTAAGGAAAAAGTTTGTTTTAAAGAAGAGACTAAATGCCAAAAGGATTACTGTGAATTCGCTAACGGCTACTATGACCGGATTAACGGAGCCATAGTTGATATATTAGGAAATGAAAACAGTTTAACACGTGAGGTGATCGAATCCTATGCCCGTAAGCATACCATTTGTCCCTTCGAATTTTCTTTAGACCTTTCGTATGCGGTGGATGCAGTTATTTGTGATTACAATTATATCTTTGACCCACGGGTTTCCTTAAAACGTTTAATAGAGGACCAAAAGAAAACTTCTGTGTTACTGATTGATGAGGCACATAATTTGGTTGAACGTGGAAGGGAAATGTTTTCAGCATCAATAAACAAAGATATTTTTCTTCAACTTAAAAAAGAATTAAAGGGAATCGACAATGAAGTTTCAGATGCTGCAAGCAGGCTAAATTCCTGGTTTCTATCACAGAAAAAGAAAATGGCAAAGAAAAATGAAGAGATCTTGCAGGGTTTAGATGAAACATTTACAAATCTGCTCCATGATTTTTTACATAAGGCAGAAGTTTTTTTGTTAAAGAATGATACTTTTAATCTTTTGGAAGCCTATTTCAAAGTTAATCAATTCATGAAGGTGATTGAACTGATTGATGACCATTATCTTATTTTTGCTGAGAAAAATAGAAATGATCTATCCATTAAACTATTTTGCATAGATCCCTCTAAGGTTCTTTCGCATATGGGAAAGGGGTTTCGTGCAAAGGTATTTTTTTCTGCCACCTTATCCCCGTTACCTTATTATAAAGAAGTCTTGGGAGGGAATGGGGAAGATTATAACCTTACTATTCCCTCTCCTTTTTCAAAGGAACAACTGGACATTTTTATAAAACCATTGTCCACTCGCTATCGCGACAGAGAACGTACAAAAGAATCAATTGTTAAGGTTTTACATGCATTGGTAAAAAAGAGCCCTGGTAACTATTTGTGTTTTTTACCCTCATATGAATATTTACGAACTATTTATGAAGGCTTTATGGAAGTTAACAGTGAGACGGAAACAATTCTTCAGGATCCAGGGATGTCTGAAGCAGAGAGAGAGTCCTTATTAGCGATGTTTCAACCGCAATCAGAAAAAACACTGCTAGGTTTTGCTGTCCTTGGAGGTGTTTTTTCAGAGGGAGTCGATTTAATCGGCGAACGATTACACGGTGTAGTTATCGTTGGAGTGGGACTACCACAATTATGTTTGGAACGAAATCTAATTAAGGAACACTTTAATATGACGAAAAAGAATGGATATGATTATGCCTACGTATATCCCGGAATGAATAAAGTATTGCAAGCAGGCGGGAGATTAATTCGTTCGGAAAAGGACCAGGGGACTATTGTTCTAATCGATGATCGATTCTTAGAAAGCAAATATCAGAATCTCCTGCCACAGGATTGGAAAGAATTTACTATCATATAAATTAGCTGGATTGATAAGCTGCCTAAAAATGGGCAGCTTATTTTTTGTAAAATAGGTGACAAATGGGGGAGTTATCTCATATAATTAAACAAAAGTTGCACGAGGTAAAAACTTTAAGTGAGGGGAAAGAGAGATGGGCAAACCTAAATCAATAAAATTAGTTCACGGTGAAAAAGGAAATCTAATAAAAATTACTTCTTTAAATTTAGATGGTGTGATGAGAAGAAGATTGTTAGATTTAGGTTTCGTAACAGGGGCCTTGGTAGAAGTTGTTCGTAAAAGTCCTTTAGGAGACCCTATTGCTTTTCGTGTAAGTCAAACAACTATTGCGTTAAGGAAAGAGGAAAGTTCCAAAATTGAGGGGGAGCTGATATCCTATGGGGAATGAATATCGAATAGCTTTAGCAGGTAATCCGAACACTGGCAAAAGCACATTATTTAATGCACTGACAGGACTTCGGCAGCATACGGGGAACTGGGCAGGCAAAACAGTATCACTTGCACAAGGCAGTGTTCAGCATAAAGACAAAACGTTTCATCTAATTGACCTACCAGGTACGTATTCGCTTTTTTCAAACTCGACAGATGAAGAGGTAGCACGAAATTATATTGTTTTTGAAAAACCTGATGTTACGCTTGTTGTCCTAGACGCGACCTCATTAGAACGAAATTTCAATTTGGCATTACAAGTATTAGAGATGACAAAAAACGTGGTCATTTGCATTAATTTGATTGATGTCGCGGAGGAGAGAGGTATTCATATTAATGAGCGCTTGTTGACGAACCGGCTCGGTGTTCCTGTGATTAAAATTTCCGCTAGAAATAAAAAAGGCTTCCCGATGCTATTAGATACTATTGATCGGATTGTGACAGGAGTAATTGAATGTAATCCTCTACAAATAACCTATCCGGATGAGATTGAAGAAAAGATTAAACAAATTGAGCCAAAAGTTCGGGGATTAGTTGGAAACCAACTTTCTGCGCGTTGGGTTTCTCTAAGATTACTAGATGGTGATGAGACCTTGCTCCATGAAATTAGTGAACGATTAGTAGCTGAGGGGGTTTAGGATATGAGTCTTCAAGAGCTATTTGCAGAAGCACGTAGTTTGTCCACATCAGAAATAAGAGATGAAATAGTCCAACATCTTTATGATCGCAGCCATAAATTGTGTAATGAAGGGATTACCTATACCAAATCAAAGCAGGATTCCCGTACTGAAAAATTAGATGCGATTTTCACCTCTCCTATATTCGGATTCCCAATAATGATTACGATGTTAGGAGTACTGTTTTATTTAACAATTGCTGGAGCAAATATCCCTTCATCCATGTTAGCAGAGCTGTTTGGTACAATTGAGGGATATTTAACCTCATTCTTTCAGTTTATGAATGCTCCCGAATGGCTGCACGGAATTTTGGTCCTCGGATTATATCGAGGAACCACATGGGTCATCAGTGTGATGCTGCCGCCAATGGCAATTTTCTTTCCAACCTTTGCCCTGCTTGAGAATTATGGGTACCTGCCACGAGTTGCCTTTAATATGGATCGATTGTTTAAAAGGGTTGGAGCACATGGAAAACAATCATTAACAATGGCCATGGGTTTTGGTTGTAACGCAGCAGCTGTATTATCTACAAGAATTATAGAATCTCCTAGGGAGAGAATGCTTGCCATTTTGACGAATAATTTCGTCCCGTGTAATGGGCGCTGGGGAACATTAATTGTTTTAGCTTCCTTGTTTATGGCTGCTAATTTTACAGGCGGATTAAAATCTCTAGTAACTACGGGAGTTATCGTGGGAATTGTATTATTTGGAATCATCGTTACTTTTTTTGTCTCATGGGTCTTGTCAAAAACTGCACTAAAGGGAGTACCCACTCATTATACGTTGGAACTACCACCATACAGAAGGCCAAAGATATTTGATACGGTCATCCGTTCTTCCCTTACC
Source organism: Bacillus sp. SORGH_AS_0510 (assembly GCF_030818775.1). NCBI lineage: Bacteria > Bacillati > Bacillota > Bacilli > Caryophanales > Bacillaceae > Bacillus > Bacillus sp. SORGH_AS_0510. Next base: position 2,630,614 of record NZ_JAUTAU010000001.1, read on the forward strand.
AAATCGTGGTCGGTTTTGGTTCGTGCGGTAAAAGTAGCAGCTCCAGCTGCAATTCTTACATGGGTGTTTGCCAATATTTATATTGGTGATACTAGTATCTTAATGTATGCTGTGGAATTTTTAGATCCGTTTGGAAAATTGCTTGGGCTTGACGGGTATATTATGATGGCATTTATACTAGGGTTACCAGCAAATGAGATTGTCTTGCCTATCCTTTTAATGGGGTATTTATCAACAGGGTCTTTAACTGAGGTTGATAATCTTACAGATTTAAAAAATATTTTCCTTGACCATGGGTGGACATGGCTTACCGCTTTAAATATGATGTTATTTTCACTTTTACACTATCCGTGTGGAACGACCTTGCTTAATATTTATAAAGAAACAAAAAGTAAAAAGTGGACCTTCTTGGCATTTCTTATTCCAACTGTAATTGCCATTTTAGTGCCATTCATTATTACTCAGACGGTAAAAATGTTAGGGATTCTATAAAAAGTAAGGAGACACCGGAATTAAATATTCCGGTGTCTTTTTCGCTGTTTTCTATTTTCTTTTTGCGATTTCTTCCGTAACAATGAAAGCCAGGTCATCATTACCAAATAAGGATAATACACCTAGTAGTGTTTGGACAGGCACTTCACCTGCTTCTTCCTTTGGTACAGTTAATTCAATGGCTTCTCTCAGAGCTGGATTGGCCGCTTGATTTGGATAAGCTTTAATGTATAACTCTTCTGGATTAAGATCGTTATTAATACACCATTGGGCGAAAACGAGAATCATCATTTTCTCTTCCCCGCGGTAATTTTCTATGATTTTTTCTTCTAATTCTTTTTGATCCATTCTAATTCTCCTAACAAATAACTTAATAAGTCAATTATAAAGGATATTTTTTAAAGTTGCAGAGGTTTTCATAGAGTAATTTCTATTGTTTTATGCAATACTGTTTGAAGGTAGAAATTTAATATTAGGGGGTAATTCAGTTATGAGTAAAATCGAAATTGGTGAAATTTTTACGATTAGTGATGAGAATAACGACGAACAGGAAGTAGAAGTTCTAGGAGTAATGACCATAGAAGGTTCAGAGTATGTGGCCGTCGCATTTGCAGATGAAGTGAGTCAAGAAACGGAAGAGGATATTGATATCTTCTTTTTAAAGGTCGACGAAGACGGCGATTTTACTGCGATTGAAAGTGATGAAGAATTTGACAAAGTTTCAGCTGCTTTTGATGAAATGATGGATGAAGAAGAATAGATGTAATGGAGAGGGTGAGTGTCCCTCTCTTTTTTTTCAACAATTTTGTGGAAAAATTATGTATGTATAAATTTTTACTTGGCATACTAACACGGAGAATATTCTACAAAGGGGACAACTCATGTATATAGAAGAAGGTTCTAAGTATCAAATATCGCAAAATATTAAGGGTTTCTTTAATTCTGCTGAATCATTGACCGTGAAAAGTAATAACGGAATTACCATTCAATTCATTCTCGGTGATAGTAAGGGTCATGGATCCATGCCTGTTGAACATATGAAATATTTATTGAAAAGGTCAAATTTAACACAAATCCCAAGCAAAAGGGCCTTATTGAATACAGATCAAACAGAGGAACAAATTGGATAAGTTTTATTTAGTTGTAAAGGAAGCGTTGCTTGAAAATGGCAATGCTTTCTTTATGGTAACATTGGGTATATATAAGTCATGATTAGTGGAAAGGATGGGTACTGTGATATGGAAAGTAAATATCAAAAGATAGAAGGTTCACCAATTACATATATCGATGAAGGAGAAGGACAACCGATCGTTCTTCTTCACGGATTTTGCGGAAGCTCTCGCTACTGGGAAGAAGTACTACCAGAATTGTCAAAAACATATCGAGTAATTGCTCCAGATTTACCCGGCCACGGGCAATCTGATAGCATTTCAAATGGAACGACAATAGAAAAAATCGCAGAATCGATTAAGGCCGTGATTGATGAATTAAAATTAGGGAAGGTAACGATGTTCGGTCATTCCTTAGGTGGGTATATCACTCTTGCTTTTGCTGATAAGTATGCTAACCAATTAAATGGATTTTCTTTAGTACATTCTACGGCATTTCCCGATTCAGATGAGGCAAAAAAGGGCAGGACTGCCAATGTAGAAAAAGTGGAGCAACAGGGAATTCACTCTCTTATAGACGGATTAGTACCAAAGCTTTTTGCCCCAGAACATAATGATAAAAACTATGTTGAAACGGCAAAAAAGATTGGATATGAAACTACATCAAATGGTGCCATTCATGCATTGCAAGCCATGAAGGACAGACCGGACAGAAATTATGTGTTAAAAGAAACTGAGTTACCTGTCCTCTTACTTGCAGGAGAACAGGATCAAATTATACCCGCTGAAAAAACTTTTTCAGTTACAAAACCAAAAATTACCCATACGATAATAAAAGACGCTGGGCATATGAGTATGTATGAAAATCCTCAAGAATTGATTAGAGTGATGAAGGAGTTTTTGTCTAGATTCTTAGAACAATAATAAAGGGTCCCATTACTAATGGAACCCTTTACCTTAAAAGAATGAAAGTATTGATTGTATTTGTATTACTTTTCCTTGAGGCAATAATACAGGTTCTCTTGTTGCTGGATTAACAGCTCCTTGAAATTCACCTTTAACAAATCCGGCAATAATAACTTGTCCATCGCTAGTATAAAAAGGAACAACAACAATTGTAACAGTTTTCTCAGGATCTTCTTTATCCTTGTTTTTAGCTACCTCGATGAGAGATACTCCTTTGAAAGAATACCCAGCGGTTGTAAGCATTGCTTTTGCTGTTTTAAAATTTTGACTGCTTATTAAGTCAGCCACAATAATATTCTTTTCCGCGCCTACAACTGGTGTACATCCACAATCATTTTCCGCCGCTTTTGCCGTATTCCCTGTAGTAACAAAGAGGGATAATGCGATTAAGCCACCAAATAATAATGTTAATAATTTCTTCATCTTCCTACCTCCTTTTTTAACTCTTTATTTCATTCTTCTTTTTCCGACATATTCCTTCAAAAAACATGGAAAATTATTCGACAAATGTCATTTTTTATGACGAAATCGTGTCAAACCTTCATTACATGAATAAAAAAAGCTGAACCACCTATAAAAGGGAGTTCAGCTTATATATCTTAGTTCTTCTTAACGGAATAATATTTAACTGGTTCCTTAGCGGAAGCCTCTAGCACATCATAAATGGTCGAAGTTACACTACGAGCACCTTGTGCATCTAAACCAGCTTCCCAGAGCATCATGCCACCCATATTACAATCTAGTGCTAATTTGGTTTTCTTTTTCATTGTTGCTTCTCCATTATAATAATAGGTAGTTCCGTTCATATTTACTGTATCCCCATTTGCATTTGCTGGGTTTTGGTTAATTATAGCTCCATATGAAACCTGTTTAATTTTTGGATCTGCAGGCTGTGCATAAAGGGGTACACCTAATACAAGCTTTTCAGTTGGTATTTTGTAAGTTTCGAATAAATGAGTCCAATAGGTTACGATCTTTTCAGTAAACGGAAATGGAGAAAGATTTTCTGCATGATAACCTCCATCCCATTGACCGTCATAAGCCATAATATTGACGTGGTCCACATCTACAAACATAGACGGCTCATACTCTACAAAACCAATTTCTGTAAGAGTCTGTGCATGTATTTTGGAATAAACTGCAATTGAAAGTTCCTTATTTTTTGCATGTAACTGAGTACTTAATTCCTTTGTAAATGCAGCAAGATTTTGGGCATCTGCTTTTGAGCGAGGATGTTCAAAATCGATATCGATCCCATCAAGCTTTTCTCGGTCTGCTATTCGTGTAAGCTCATTAACTAACCTTGTTCGGCTTGTTGGGTTAGAAATGGCTGGTTTAAAGTAATCATAGGATTCGCCGCCTTTAATGTGAAACCACCCACCTATGGCTAACATCACTTTGGTATCATGTTTTTTTGCATTCGTCACAGTTGCTCGGAGATTACTAAGTGCAGTGTCGCCATTAAGCAATAACCCTCCATCCTTTGTAGGATGGGCAAATGAGAATATTACATGTGTTAACTTGGAATAATCTACGATGTTTGGATCACGATAATCCTGAACATAACCAATCAGTACTTTTGATGATGTTTTTTTCACATTTGGTAATTTCTTTGTCTGTGGTTTAAGAGTAGATTTTGTTACTTTTTGTATATTCATAGATTTTGAATGTTCATTGTTAGTAGAGAAATAATGCCCTGTTATAATTCCTCCGATGAAGGTAATTGCTATTACCAGCACAAGGAGGAGATAATTTTTTTTCATTAAATAGTTTCCTCCTCAGTTTTTCTTCCAAGAAAATTGTATCAGAAAAATGACAGTCAAACTGTTGGTAATATCCACCTTTCACACTGAAGGACCATTACTGGGGATAAAAAATTTGAAAATCACTTTGATTTTTTGATATAGTAATAAGGTTAATGTTATCTATACGTATTTTGAGATACGTTTATTTATAAGAAAGTGCAAGGTGGTAAACATGAGTCAGGAATATAGAGTGTTATTATATTATAAATATGTTCAAATAGAGAATGCTGAAGAAACGGCGAATGAACATCGTCAATTCTGTAATGATTTAGGCTTAAAAGGCCGGATTATTATTGCTGCAGAAGGAATAAACGGAACGGTTTCAGGAACGATTGAACAGACCGATGCCTATATGCAATACATGGAGGCGCACCCTCTGTTCTCTGGGACAATTTTCAAAATTGACGAAGCATCGGAACATGCATTCAAAAAGATGAAAGTCCGTTATAGATCTGAATTAGTAACATTACGTTTAGAGGATGATATCAATCCCAATGTACTAACTGGCAAGCATTTGAAGCCAAAGGAATTTTTTGAACAAATGCAAAAAGAAGATACAGTGGTTATCGATGCCAGAAATGACTACGAATATGATCTAGGGCATTTCCGTGGTGCGGTAAGACCAGATATCTTAAACTTCCGTGATTTACCACAATGGATTCGAGAGAATAAGGATCTGTTTGAAGGAAAAAAAATCCTTACTTATTGTACTGGCGGGATTCGTTGTGAAAAATTCTCAGGATGGATGCTACAAGAAGGATTTGAAGACGTGTCACAGCTTGATGGCGGGATCGTAACTTATGGTAAAGACCCTGAGGTACAAGGTGACCTATGGGATGGACAACTATATGTGTTTGATGAGCGGATTAGTGTCCCAGTTAATCAAAAAGAACATGTAGTGGTAGGGAAAGATTACTACACTGGAGAGCCGTGTGAACGCTATGTTAACTGTGCAAATCCAGAGTGTAACAGAAAGATTTTATGTTCTGAAGAAAACGAGCACAAACATTTACGTAGCTGTTCACATGAATGCAGAGTGCACCCAAGGAACCGTTATGTTGCTCAGCATGGATTAAGCGAAGAAGAAGTAAATGAAAGATTAATGGCACTTAAGTCGTAAATAAATTTTGGAAGCAGGTCAAATATTTGGCCTGCTTTTTGTTTTCGAAAAGTTCAGCAAAAAATGGGATAATTAGATAGATATGGTATATAATTGTGAAAATGATTTTCGAGGGGGAGTTTTAGTTGCCAACTTATACAAACCGCAACGAAGTACCTGTATATGAAAAATGGAATTTAGCCGATATTTATACAAGTATAAGTAAATGGGAAGATGATTATCAATTAATTGAAAAACTAGCGGTACAATTAAAAGGATACGACGAAAAGATTCAAAATGGCTCCAGTTTGTATCAGTATCTTCAGCAAAGAGAAGTCTTATCGTTTCATTTAAATAAGGTATATGCCTATGCCATGTTATTAGTGGATGAAAACACTAGAGAAACACATGCCCAATCTCTATTAGAGCGTGCAAAACAGCTAAGTGTTAAGGTTAGTTCCTCCACCTCTTTCTTTATGCCTTATTTGTTAAGTTTAGATGAGCCAACTTTAAAAAGGTTCATCGATGAAGAAGAGAAACTCGATTATTTTGCTGAGGATTTATGGGAGTCCTTTCGCTATAAAAAACATGTCCTTAGTAAGGAGAAGGAAGAACTCATATCGCAATTAGGTGAAGCCTTGTCTGTTCCTAGTCATACTTTCGGCATGATTAACAACGCTGATATTAAGTTTGGTGAAGTGACAAATGACCAAGGGGAAGGGGTGGAGTTAACCAGAGGGATGTATGCGAAGCTGATAGAGGATGAAAATCGTGACAAACGTAAAGAAGCTTATAAAGCCTATTACAGGCCCTACTTGCAATTAAGAAACTCTATTGCTTCCACGTTATCTGGAGCCATTAAAAATAATGTTACTTTAGCTAAAATTCGTCAGTATCCATCTGCACTTGAAAAAGCCCTTTTTGGAGACAAAGTTCCGAGGGAAGTATATGAGAATCTAATTCAAACGACGAAAAAGAATATTGCTCCACTTCATCGATATACTTGCATTCGAAAGGATAAGTTGAAGTTACAGGAAATTCGGCAATATGATATGAGTGTGCCCCTCGTAAGTGGTGTAAAGCAAGAGATTTCATACGAGGAAGCTTATGAAACCATGTGTAAAGCACTGGCTCCATTGGGGCAGGAATACATCGAAATTCTTAAGGAGTTTAAGGATCATTGTTATATTGATGTAAGGGAAACTCCAGGTAAACGTTCAGGAGCTTACAATTTAGGAGTTTATGGGGTGCATCCGTTCATTCTTTTAAATCATCAGGATGATTTGGACAGTTTATTTACCTTAGTTCATGAATGTGGTCACGGTGTACACAGCAGACTAAGTTCCGAGCATCAGCCCCAAATAACAGCTAGGTATAGTATTTTTGTTGCTGAGGTTGCATCAACAGTTAATGAAGTACTTTTAATCAATTATTTACTAAATCAAGAGAAGGATAATGACGTTCGCAACCATTTGCTCAATCATTTTATCGATCAATTCAAGGGTACTTTTTTTACTCAAGTGATGTTTGCGGAATTTGAATTAATAACTCATGAGCTGTCAGAAAAAGGGATTCCATTAAATGTAGAAGTATTTAATCAAACCTACGAAAAATTGTTTAGAGAATACAATGGTGACGAAATAGTCTTTGATGACGAAGTGAAATTTGGCTGGTCTAGAATTCCGCATTTTTATCGACCGTTTTATGTTTACAAATATGCAACCGGGTTCGCATCTGCCATTCATTTGGCAACGAAGATTCTTGAAGGTGATCAAGATACACTCCATGCCTATTTAGAATTCTTAAAGAGTGGTAGTTCCGATTATCCATTAGAGTTATTAAAGAAGACAGGTGTTGATTTAACGACACCTAATCCAATTGAAAATACACTAAAGAAATTCGAAGAGTTAGTGGAGGAGTTTTCCAAACTCTAGGAACTCACTAAAAAAACCGGAATTTATCCTAATGGATGGGTTCACGGTTTTTTTTTAATAGTGTATTGTAAGAATTTGTTATAGAATTAAGAATGTTAGAAAAAATAAAAGGGGTTAATTGCATTTATGGACAAAAAAACAGATAGAAAAGTGCCACAAAGCAGATTTCAGCGGCATCGGATGCCAAGGACAAGAAGCAGCCGCAACATTCTTACACTGATTGTATTAATTCTACTTATAGCGGGAGGCATATATTTAACCTTCGGGTTAAAATCAGAAAAAGCCTCAACTAAAGCAGAAAAAAATGATGGATTACATAAGGAGCAGGTCATAAAAACTACAACAAAACAAGAAACCAAACAGGATGTTAGGAAGGGAGAAACACAAACTACCGTTCCGGAACCTGTTACAGAAACAAGCATAAAAATTAGCGCAGCCGGTGATTTTACGCTTGGAACGGATGAAACCTTTAAGTACAGCGATTCCTTTGTTAAAACAGCTACAGCTAACGGCCTTCCCTATTTTGTCAAAGGATTAAATGATATTTTTAAGAACGATGATTTCACGACTGTTAACTTGGAAACAACCTTAACAAATGCTACCCAAAAGGCACAAAAGACCTTCCGATTTAAAGGAGATCCAACCTACGCTCAAATTTTAAAGCTCGGGGGTATTGAGGCTGTCAACCTCGCAAACAATCATATCCATGATTATCTAGAGAAAGGGTATGCTGATACTATAAGTACACTGGAAAATCAACAAATTGGATATTTTGGCTATGACCATCAGTTTATCACCACAGTGAAAGGTGTGAAAATTGGTGCCTTAGGGTATGAAGGATGGAATGATACAGCTGAAGTCCGTAATCGAACAGCTCAGGATATTAAAAATCTTAGAAGTCAAGGGGCACAGATTATTCTTGTCCATTATCACTGGGGCAATGAGGGGCATTACGTACCAGAAGGTTCTCAAAAAACATTAGCTCATTTTACAATTGATAGTGGAGCCGATTTAGTATTGGGGCATCACCCACATGTTGTCCAAGGGATAGAAGAATACAAAGGGAAGTTTATTGTCTATAGTCTTGGTAATTTCATGTTTGGAGGGAATAGAAATCCAAGAGATAAAGATACATTTGTTTTCCAACAAACATTTCATTTGAAAAATGGAGTACTAACTGATCAAAAGGAAATTAACGTCGTGCCGTTTTCCATTTCATCAGTTTCTTCAAGGAATAACTATCAGCCTACGCTCTTAACAGGGGCAGAGCATGACCGAGTTAAGAACAAAATCATCGATGCTTCAAATAAAATTAATGGTTCAGATTGGTTAGTCTACGAGAATAAAGACCAGGTGGCAAAAAATAAATAAAAAAGACTTATAGTTTATTAGAATAATGTTAAAATAGAACGGTAAATAAATCCATATTTACCAATTAAAAAAGGAGGTTATACATGGATACGAAGTTTAGTAAGCCAAAAGGATTTGGTGAAATTCTTGACCATACTTTCATCTTAAGTAAAAGTCATTTTAAAGATTTTTTCCGTATTTTATTATTCCTGATGGGCCCTGTATATTTGCTGCAAGCTATTATTCAGCTCGTTTCCGGTACCAGTTTTTTTAGAGAGGTTGGAACGGGTAATGTATGGTATGAACAAATGCTTTCTAGTTTTGAAGAATCAGGTACATTTGACTCTAGTAGCCTAGGGGCAGACATCGGAGTGGTATTAGTAGGCCTCTTTAGTCTCATCTTAGGTCCTGTTGCTGAAGCAGCGATCCTACTAGCTATCGACCATGTACGTAGAAAGGAAGAATATACTGTTGGTTCAGTCATTAAACAAGCCTTTTCAAGATTTTGGCCAATGATAGGAAGCAGTTTTTTATTTGGTTTAATCGTGTTTGCGATTATTTTAATACCTATATTATTAATTACTTTAACAGTGGTTTTTGGCATTGATAATCATCCGGTATTGGCTATCCTAGGAGCCATCCTATTATTCTTGGGATTTGCAGTTGTTGTAGGCCTTTTACTGACACGATGGAGTTTTTATTTTGGTTCAGTAGTTTTAGATAAAAAATCACCTGGTATGGGAAGAAGCTGGAGACTTACTAGAAAGAGGACATGGGTATTAGTGGGACTATACCTTGTATTTTATTTAATTATTTCAAGTATAAGTTTCGCTGTTCAAATGACGTTTGGAATCTTTTTAGGTAACAGTGTTCTTTTGTCTATTATTTCAAACATAGCTACCTTATTTACAACAATGATTTTTTCAGTTGGTTATGGTGTTATGTATTTAGATTTGAAGCTTAGAAATGATGCGGATGATTTAAGAGACATGATAGATAATTATGACCTGGTAAAGTAAATACTTAAGTAAGCTAGGTGATGAAAATGCTTGATCCAAGCAAAGCACGACATACACTGGAAGAAATACTAAATCATAAAGAATATAAAGTCTACGAAAACGGTTCTAAAGGGTTTCTTGAAACATGGTGGGAAAAAGCAAAGGAATGGGTTGCAAACCAATTGTCTAAGCTTTTTCCTTCCATGGAATCAGCTAGCAACGCCTCAGGGCCAGTTCTTATTGCTATAATCACTTTGGTAGTCTTATTTTTTTTCATTTTTGCTTTTCTTATGGTACGAACCAGCAGACGTAGCCGACTGTTTAGGGGAAAAAAGCCGTTACAATCACGAAAGGAAATGAATTGGACGTATCCAAAACATTTATTAGAGGCAAAAAAACTGGAAGAAGCTGGAGAATATTCGCTAGCAACCCGTCATGTATTTTTAGCCTTACTTTTATTTCTTCATGAAAAAGAATGGCTAGAGGCAAGGATATGGAAAACAAATTGGGAGTATTATGAAGAACTCCGTAGAGTTCATCAACAACGAGCGGAACAATTTTTTCATCTTGCGGCTTTTTTTGATGAGGTTAGCTATGGAGAGAGACATGTGAATAGCGAGGAATATAAAAAGTTTTCGATAGAAGTGAACCAATGGCTGGCAGACCAGGAAGTTATTCACCTTGGTGAGAGGGGGGTAGAGATCACTTGAAAAAACTTCAATCTTCAACTCGTTCATGGATTTGGCTACTTGTTTTACTCTTCGTATTTATTCTCATAAGTTTTTTCATCTATTCGCAAAAGCCGAAGAGCTATCCAAGTTATGTTACTGACTCTCCTGCCCCTTCTGGAGTTAAAGCATTTTATACATATATGAAACATGAATTGGATGGGAAAGTGTGGTCCTATTCTCCTGACATACTTACAAAAGAAGACCAAAATCAACTCCTTGTCATTGTGGAACCTTTTTTTACTCCTGATCAAAAGGAAACGCAAGCTTTTATTGATTTTATGAAGGCTGGTAATACCATATTGCTATTAAAAAACAATCCTATGGGAATGTTTGATTTAAAAACAGGTCCATATGAAGACTCCCCTGCCACCGATAAGGATGTTATGGAAGTTAAGGACCAAAATCAAGTCTCCTATAGGGCTGAGATTAACTCTGCTATCCGTTTTATTCCCACAGATAATGATCAAATATTATTGAAGGATGCCGCTGGTACTGTAGCCATAAAACGAAATTATGGGAAAGGACAGCTTATAGTGGCTATTTCTCCTGATTGGATCACAAACGACAAGCTTTTAGTCCATGATCATTTGCCACTAATTTTAAAACTCGTAAATGAAGCTAAACCAGAAAGCATTATAATTGATGAATTTCTTCATACGGGGAAGAGTAATTTTGCTCAGTTCATGGTATACCCGAAGTGGTTTTTACTGCTTCTTTTCCAGGGGCTTCTTTTAATCCTTTTATGGCTTTGGTATAAAGGGAAACGATTTGGACCATTATTTAGCCCGAGAGAAGAATCGATTCGTTTTAGTGACGAAGGAATCCTGGCGTTAACAGCTTGGTATATCCGTGGAAAAAGATACCAAGATTCTATTAAAATTCAGGCGGACTACGTGAAACAAATGCTACAGGAACATTGGCACATTCCTTATAGTAAGGAATGGAAGGATTCCATGGGTGTCTTGGAGAAGAAATGGAAGCAAATGAGCAGGAGTGAGATTCATTCTTTCTTAAATGGTTTAGAGAGTTTACTTGTAAAAGAAAAGATTAGTAAGCAGGAATACTTGCTATGGTCTAGAAAGCTTGAGCGATTAAGGAAAGAGGTGGATGAAGGATGAAAACAGAATTAACTTCCTTCTTAGAAAAATATGAGGATCGTATATTAGGACAAAGCCTAAATCTTAGGCTCTTATTATCAGCAGTTTTAGCTGGAGGACATGTCTTGCTTGAGGGTGTTCCGGGTACCGGAAAAACGCAAATGGTGAGAACACTGGCTACCCTTCTTGGAGGAGACTTTAGTCGGATCCAATTTACGCCTGATCTATTACCAAGCGATATTACTGGAAGCACCATATACAATATGAAGGAGAGTTCCTTTCAAACACTAAAGGGGCCTATTTTCACAAACATACTCCTAGCAGATGAAATTAATCGGACTCCAGCTAAGACACAAGCTGCTCTTTTAGAGGCGATGGAGGAAAAACAGGTTACAATCCAAGGAGAGACCTACCTGCTTCCAGACGTATTTTTTGTTGTAGCGACACAAAACCCAATAGAATTTGAAGGTACATATCCACTTCCTGAAGCACAGCAAGACCGATTCCTTTTTAAATTGCAAATAAATTTCCCTTCATTCGAGGAGGAAAAGAAGGTATTGCTACAAGTAATTGAAAACCAGTTTATGCAGCAAAATGCGACTTCCATCCTAGATTTAAATTCGTTTTTAACAATTAGACAGGAAATTGAACGTGTCAAACTGGGAGAAGGTGTTTTGGATTATATTATGCAGATTGTTCGGAGATCGCGTGAATCAGAAGCAATCCGCTTTGGAGCAAGTACTAGAGCGGGAATCTCCATCGGGAAAGCAGCACAAGCATGGGCATACATCCATGGTCGTAATTATGTAACCCCGGATGATATTAAAATGGTTGCTAAACCAGCTTTAAGACACCGAATTCAGTTATCTCCTCATGTGGAATTGGAGGGAGCAACCGTTGACCAAATCATTGAAGAGCTTGTGGGGTCGGTTTCTGTTCCTAGATAGAGGGATTCTGCCTACAAAACGATTAATGTTAGTTTTCTTGACTCTATCAATTCTTTTTGTAATTGGAACAATATGGGGAGTATCGTGGATGTATCTCGTTTTAATCGATGTTGTATTATTTTTAGCAAGTTTGGTGGATTTGCTTTTATCTCCGAAAAATAATCAAATTAGCATCAAACGATCCATTCCTAGTGAAATGGAAAGAGGTTTAAACTGTCATGTAGACGTGGGAGTAACCAATCTATCAAACCGCTTATTATCTTATCGAATGATTGATGGATTGCCACAGTCTTTTTCCACGTCTTTTCCAATCTTTGGTGACATTCCAAGCAATACGACAGTAAAGATAACATATGAAACAATTCCTAAAATCAGAGGGAAATACGACATCACTAAACTTTATTTCCGCTATACAAGCTTTCTAGGATTATGGGAAAAACAAGTTACGCTAGTGATTGAAGATTCCGTAAAAGTGATTCCTGATTTAACGGAGACAAAGCAATATTTAGCCAATGCTCAAAGGTATTTGGTAAATGAAGGCTTACATATACGAAAACATAGAAGTGGTGTGGGGGACTTTTCGAAAATTAGAAATTATGTAGTTGGTGATGACCCTCGAAAAATTAATTGGCGTCAAACTGCGAAACTTCAAGAAGTCATGACCAATGAGTATGAACCTGAGCATGGTAAATACATTACTATTTTAATTGATTGTGGACGCATGATGGGTGCAGAACTAAAGAAAGGGAATCGACTGGAAAAATCATTAGAAGCAGCAATAACAGTTATAGCTGCAGCCTTACAAAAAGGGGATTATGTTTCTGTTTTAGCTTTTTCAAAGGAAATAAAGGTATTTGTTCCTCCTGCTAAGGGAATGGCTCATTTACAGGCCATTCTAAAGGCCATTTATGATGTGAAAGTCGATGCGTCTGAATCGAACTACGGCGCAGTCCTTCAGTACTTAGAGTCTGTACAAAAGAAAAGGAGTCTCCTTCTTCTTTTTAGTGATGTTCGAACCTTTCTTCATGAAGAGGGAGCTCTCACGTACTTAAAGCGTCTTAGACAACGCCACTTGTTTTTGATGATTGGTATTGAGGATGAAACTCTTTTAAAAAGAAGGAGTGAGGAACCAAGTGATGTTAGGTCTGCAATGGTAAAGAGTATCGCACAGCAGCAGTTACTTTTTAAAAAACGTGAGAAAATCAAGTGGGAAAAACAGGGCCTGCAAATGATTGAGGCCCCTGAAGAAAAATTAGCGATTACAGCTGTATCTCATTATATTGATATTATGAATCAAAACCTTTTGTAGGCTGATTTTTGACATGCAATAGATTACCAATAAGAACATAAAGAAGTAAGCCGATTACTGTTAAGAAAGCTACGATATACTTTGCTTCTAATGAAATAGCTGCAGGCGTGATAAAACCTTCGATGATTCCTGCAATCACAAATAAAGGAATTGTCCCTAACAGTAGTTGAACGGAACGTTTCGCTTGTTGCTTAAGTTGAAAGGCTCTAGAAAAATGTCCTGGAACAAAGAGCTTATAGCCCATTAACAGTCCTGCCCCACCAGCAATAAATATGGCTGTAAGCTCGATCATTCCATGTGGGACAATGTAAGCCCAAAAATCATAAGATTTATTGTGATGCCAAAACAGGGCAGCTAGCGATCCGATGATAATACCATTATAGACAAGTAAATAAACAGTCAACAGTCCAAATGTGATTCCCCCTGCGAAAGCTAAAATGGCTACCTTAATATTATTCGTCATAATACTTGCTGACATAAGCGAGGAATCGACCGCACTATGTCCCTTTCCAAGCTGTTCTGGATCAACTCCTTGGGCAATTTCAGGAGGAAGAATCGAATAAATATGTAATGGATCATTGATAACTGATAGAAAACTACCAATGGCGCCTATCATAAACAGAATCATAGCAGCAAGAACAAACTTCCATTGTTCTACTAATAGACCAATAAACTTGGTGCCGAAAAAATATCGAATTTGCTTAAAGCTCGATACTTGGTCCTTATACATAAGATTATGAGATTTTGCTACGAGTCCATTTAGGTAAAAGGTTACTTCATCATTTGGAAAGTATGTTTGGCTATAGGAAAGATTTTGGGCTGCTTTTTGGTGTAGTCTATAAAATTGGGTAATCATATCACCCGTTATTCTGTTTCTGCTTTTATTGATCGTGGTGACCAATTGCTCAAGCTGATTCCATTCCTCACGATGCTTTTTAACAAACTGCTTAACATTCATAATTTTGACACCTTCTTGGTTTGGCTTTAAAAAATAGTTATATTATTCTTTCTTATTCTCCTAATTATAGTAATTTTGTTAGTAAATTGAAACAGATATTAAGAAATTCTACACTGAGATGAGGGACTCCGTTGAATCAAGATCATTTAGATATAAAAACACCCGAATACGTATCACTTCAGTTTCAGCTTGCTGGGTTAGGAAGCAGGGCAGCCGCCTTTATTATTGATCAATTGTTATTAATGATTGGTAATGCCATTATTTTAGTTATTCTCTTTTTGGTCATGAGAGGATTAGATTCCACGCCGCTTTTTATGCTTGAGAATACACTTCCTATTGCGATTGCGATCCTACTTTTGTTTATCCTCAATTGGGGCTATTTTTTTGCTTTTGAATTTTTTTCTGGTGGAAGAACGATTGGTAAGAAAATTGTAGGAATACGAGTGATTCAAGATAATGGCCACAGTATTACCTTGCTCTCAAGCTTTATTCGTAACCTCATGCGGATAGTTGACTCATTGCCTGCCAGTTATTTTCTAGGGATTATCATGATCTTTTTTCATCCCGCTCATAAAAGACTTGGAGATCTTGTAGCTGGAACCATGGTTGTTCATGAGAGGAAATCAAAACGAAATAAAAAGCTTTCAGCCATTGAGAGAGAAATACGAGCCAGAGGTATAACAGTAAATGATCTCTTCATGGATGATTGGACATTGAAATCTCTAGGGATGAAGGAATGGAAACTAGTCAAAACATATGCCCAACGTTTCCCGCAATTATCATTAGAGGATAGACGTGAGTTTACCAAAAAGATAGTAGAAATTTTATCAGGTAAAATCAAATTTGAAACCGAAGAGAAATCTGAGGAGGAATTAGAGAATATAATTCTCTCACTTTATCTTATCCTTAAAGAGGAGTGGGAATTTGAAATGTAAAGAAAAAGAAAACCTCAGCAAGATTGCTGAAGTTTTCTTTTTCTTTTTTTATTTAAGATTCAGTTGCTCCA
Source organism: Bacillus sp. SORGH_AS_0510 (assembly GCF_030818775.1). Classification (NCBI taxonomy): domain Bacteria; kingdom Bacillati; phylum Bacillota; class Bacilli; order Caryophanales; family Bacillaceae; genus Bacillus; species Bacillus sp. SORGH_AS_0510. The sequence goes on from NZ_JAUTAU010000001.1 coordinate 2,646,415, forward strand.
TTGCCTTGAAATCCTGCTTGCTTTTCCTTTTCACTTAACAATTCTTTATCTTTTTTTATCCGACCCTTACCTACAGATAATGCAACGAGTATACCAAGGGCAATAAAAATGAGACCTGTTAAGAATACAGTGGTAAAGGATTCTGACCATGCAGTTTCAATTCCATGAATAACAATTTTTTGAATATCACTTGGTAATTGTAAAAGACTTGGATTAATTAGTAATCCGAACAGTACATCTGTTTTTTCAGAAAGCTTATTTAAAGCAGCCTGTGCGATTGGATTATTGGCGTGTTCGGCTGATTCAACCATCTTTGTTCCTAGTGAATGGTTCATGACAGAATTCAAGATGGTAATACCAATTGTACCACCTATAGAACGGAAGAAGGTGGAGGCTGAGGTAACCGTTCCAAGCTGTGACTTAGGAAATTCATTCTGAATAGCAATCATTAATGTTGGCATAACGAGACCCATACCTAAGCCTAAAACTACCATATACGCATAGGCTGTGAACTCGCTTGAATTAAGTCCCATTGTACTCATTAGAAAGAAGCCTGCAGAAGCTAGTAACATACCTGCTGTTAGTACTGTACGGAACGTGAATCTTAGCAACAATTGTCCACCGACAATACTTGCAGCAATCATTGCAATCATCATAGGTGTCATAGTGGAACCTGCTTGTGTTGGAGAAACGCCTAAAATCCCCTGCATAAACATTGGGACGAACATGATAGCGCCAAACATACCTAGACCTAACAAGAATCCAAGACCATTCATTGTGGCGAAAATCCGATTTTTAAATAAAGATAGGTCAAGAATTGGTTCCTCTGCCTTATTCTCAATGAAGCCGAAGAGAATAAACAGGACAAGGCTTCCACCAAAGATTAAGTAGGATTTCGTAGAGATCCATTCAAATTTATCACCGCCAAAGGTAAGACCAAGCAGTAATAAAACGATAGCAGGTATTAAGGTAATGATACCTAAGTAATCAATACTTACTTTATCTTTCTTATCAACCATTTCATGCTTTAGACCAGCAAAAATGAATAAAGCTGACATTAATCCAAACGGAACATTGATAAGAAAAATCCAGTGCCAGCTGATATGGTCGACAATTAGTCCCCCTAGAAATGGTCCAATAACAGAACTTAATCCAAAAAGGCCACCAAAGATCCCTTGCCATTTAGCACGTTGTTCCGCTGTGAAAATATCACCAATAATGGTTTGTGAAAGAGGCATAATCATCCCGCCGCCAATACCTTGAAGTCCTCTATAAAGGACTAATTGTTCCATAGATGTGGCTGTCGCACATAAACCAGAACCAATAATGAAGATAATAGTACCTAATAAATAGAGGAAACGTCTGCCATAAAGATCTGATAATTTACCGACAACAGGGACAATGGTTGTCGAAGTAATCATGTAAGCTGTGGTAACCCAGGCAAAGATTTTAAATCCATTTAGTTCTGCAATAATTGTAGGCATAGCCGTCCCTACGATCGTTTGTTCGAGTGCACTAAAGAACATACCAATTATAAGACCCGTTAAGACTAACCGAGTATTAATCGTTTTTTGTTGTATTTCCATCAAATTTCTCCATTCTAGCTATATTTTTTTATTCGAAAAAAGACTGACCTCTCAGTCAGAAATTATAACTGCGAATGTCTGATCGGTCAATAACATATATTTTTATGGTTTTGTCCCACCTGATTAAAGGTTGTAAAACGAGGAGATTACTTTCACATAAACTTTAAATTCTTCTGTATCATTAAAGTTTGATAGCATACCTTTTATTACTGGTTTTCTTGGATTCTCTTTCTTCATCTCCTCTTCCAATACATCAAGTGAGATTTCTAGTGACTCCTTATTTTCCACTTCATTTAATTCATTTCTCATTTTTTGTACGATTTCACTTATATCTGTACTTCCAAAGAGATCCATGGACTTTTGCATTACCTTTTCTAATTTTTCCTCTGATATAAATGGTTTTTCGTAAGTAATGTCCTTTACAATGCTATCCATTCGTCGCATTAAGAATTGTGTAAGACCTTCTATTTCTATTTCCGCAGGTTCAAAAATAACTAACCTCATATACGAATGGAACAATCCCTCTAATATCATGGTAAGATCCGTTGAATATGGTTCAATATTTTTCCCATAGACCTTTACTAATCCATTTCGATAAAGATGATGTGTCTCGAAATGTTTTTTAAATAACAGCTTTTTAATTTCATCATTTCTTGGGATAGCTTGTTCTTTTGAAAGCATGATAAAAAATTCCTTATGCCCCATGAAAGTACCTAAAATGGAGGATAGCTGATTGCAAAACTTTTCCCGTGGTGACAAATCAGAGTGTTCGAATTTCAGAATGTTAGAATGGACTGTCTCAAAAATATATTCTAGGATGGCCAATAATAACTCATCCTTTGACTTAAAGTGTAGATAAAAGGCTCCTTTAGAAATGCCGCTATCTGTTGATATCTCCTGAATCGATGTAGAGGAGTATCCTTTGGAAGCAAAAAGTTTCATTCCCGATTCAATGATTATTTTTTCTTTTTCGCTCACTATAAACCCTCCATAAAAACCACATAATAAATATAGAAGCAGTACTAATTCCTTGACTTATGACTGTCTGGTCAGTAAGATTGATTTTGTTTGATATAGTCAAATGCTAGTTGAAATTATTTTACTTGTCAATAACTAAACAAAAAGGAGATACATATGAAGAAAGTCATCCAATTTTCATTAAAAAATAAGTTTGCTGTATGGCTATTGACCATTATTGTGACTGTAGCCGGTTTATATTCAGGTATGAACATGAAACTAGAAACCATCCCGAATATTAATACACCCCTTGTTACTGTACTGACCGTCTATCCAGGTGCTACCCCGCAGCAGGTAGCTGAGAAAGTAACAGAACCTATTGAAAGTAGAGTGAAGAATTTAGATGGAGTTTCAGTAGTAAGTTCTTCTTCTTTTCAAAATGCTTCTTCCATTCAAATTGAATACAATTTCGATAAAGATATGGAAAAAGCCCAAAATGAAGTAAAAGAAGCACTAAATGATCTTACTTTACCAGATGGTGTGCAAGCACCAAAAGTATCACGTTTAAGCTTTTCATCCATACCGGTCATGTCGTTAAGTATTTCAAATAAAAAGCAAACATTAGCGGAATTAACTGACACGGTAGAAAAGAAGATCGTTCCTGAACTGAAGGGAATTGATGGCGTTGGTTCGGTTCAAATCTCTGGCCAGCAAATCGATGAAGTTCAATTAAAATTTGACCAAGATAAATTAAAACAATATGGATTACAGGAAGATACTATTCGCAATTTAATTAAAGCCTCTGATATTACTTTTCCACTCGGCTTGTACACTTTCAAGGATACGCAAAAGTCAGTAGTAGTTGATGGAAATATCCAGACTCTTGAAGAGTTAAAGTCATTAAAAATACCGGTGATTCCATCTTCAGCTGGACAACAGCAAGGGATGACGGGAAATACCTCCCCTACACAAGGGAAACAGCAAAACTCAACTGGGGCACCATCCACGCAGGGCCAAAATACCCCAATACAGGCTGGTATTCCAACAATTGAATTAAAGGATATCGCTTCGGTTGAAGTGGTGGGTAAAGCAGAATCCATATCTAAAACCAACGGCAGGGAATCCATTGGCTTACAAATTGTAAGTGCGCAGGATGCCAATACAGTCGATGTCGTTAACGCGGTAAAAGACCAGCTAAGTGAGTTAGAGAAAAAGATTGATGGTTTAAAGGTCACCCCAATATTTGATCAGGGGAAACCAATCGAGGAATCTGTTTCAACGATGTTGGATAAAGCTATATTTGGTGCTATTTTTGCCATGATTATCATTTTGCTTTTCTTAAGAAACTTCCGAACTACAATTATCTCAGTAGTATCTATTCCGCTATCCCTACTTATTGCTGTATTACTATTAAAACAAATGGACATCACACTTAATATGATGACGCTTGGTGCCATGACCGTTGCAATTGGTCGCGTAATTGACGACTCCATCGTTGTTATTGAAAATATTTTTAGAAGAATGTCATTACAAAATGAAAAGTTAACAGGTAAAGAACTGATTGTAGAAGCGACAAGAGAAATGTTTATGCCAATTATGTCTTCTACTATTGTTACCATTGCAGTTTTCCTTCCACTAGGGTTAGTGAAGGGACCAATCGGGGAAATGTTTTTGCCATTTGCGTTAACAATCGTTTTCTCATTACTCGCTTCCTTATTAGTAGCGATAACCGTCGTTCCTATGATGGCTCATTCTCTCTTTAAGAAGGGTGTGACCTCAAAACATATACACGATGAAGAGAAGCCCAATAAATTAGCATCTAGTTATAGAAAGGTCTTGAAATGGGCGTTAAATCATAAACTAATCACTTCTGGTTTGGCAATATTGATGTTAGTGGGAAGTTTATTTCTTGTTCCTGTCATTGGAGTGAGCTTTTTACCTTCAGATGAACAGAAAATGATTGTGGCGACATACAAGCCAGCTCCAGGACAAACAATCGAGGAAGTAGAGCGAATTGCCACTGAAGCAAATGAATTTCTAAGTAAAAGAAAGAACGTAAAAGATATTCAGTTTTCAGTTGGCGGAGAGAATCCCATGAATCCAGGGGAAAGTAATTCTGCTATGTTTTTCGTTGGTTACGATAAAGACACAAAGAATTTTGATAAAGAGACAGAAAATGTTATTAAGGCACTAAAGGATAGAAACGATAAAGGTGAATGGGGTAAACAGGACTTTTCTGGTATGGGCTCGAGTAATCAACTGGCACTCAATGTTTATGGTGATACGATCGATGACATTAAGCCAATTGTTAAGAGAATTGAAAAGATCATGAAGGACAATAACTCACTTAACAACGTAAAAACAGGTATTTCTGCTACGTATGATGAATATACGTTAGTCGCAAATCAAGAAAAGCTTAGCAAACTTGGTCTGACTGCAGCCCAAATTGGCATGGAGCTTTCTGGGAATGGGCAACGTCAAGTCCTAACAACTATTAAAAAAGATGGTAAGGAAATGAATGTCTATGTTGATGTAGAACAGAAGGGTTACTCCGATATTCATGAACTTACTGATAAAACACTTACGTCACCACTTGGAGTTACCGTACCAATAAAAGATGTTGTTGAAATTAAAGAAGGAAATACATCAGATACTATTAAAAGAAGAGATGGTCGTATTTATACAAACGTAACAGCAGAAATTAAAACAAAAGACGTAGCAAAAGTATCATCGGCAGTTCAAAAAGAAGTTGATAAGCTTACTATTCCTGCAAATGTAGATGTATCCATGGGCGGTGTAACGGAAGATATTAATGATTCCTTCAAACAACTTGGTCTTGCAATGCTTGCTGCCATTGCCATTGTTTACTTAGTTCTTGTCATTACGTTCGGTGGCGGATTAGCTCCATTTGCTATTTTGTTCTCCTTACCATTCACAATTATCGGTGGATTGCTAGGATTACTGATTGCTGGGGAGACCTTAAGCGTGTCCGCATTAATTGGCGCATTGATGTTAATAGGTATCGTAGTAACAAATGCAATTGTTCTCATTGACCGTGTCATTCATAAAGAAAACGAAGGTATGAGCACAAGAGATGCACTTATAGAAGCTGCTGGAACGCGTGTTCGTCCGATCCTGATGACGGCAATTGCTACAATCGGTGCCCTAATTCCTCTTGCTGTTGGTATTGAGGGAAGTGGATTAATCACGAAAGGTCTTGGAGTCACTGTAATCGGAGGCCTAACAAGTTCGACACTTCTTACCCTGTTAATCGTTCCAATTGTTTATGAAACCTTGATGAAGTTAAAGAGAAAAGGGAAGAAGCAGGTAGTAAGTGAATCATAATAATAAAACAACTCGGCACTCTAGTAGAGGCCGAGTTGTTTTATTTCATAAATAACTTGATTTTTTTAAGTCCATTTTTGACATTTGGATATCGGAAAGGGATATCAAATAGGGTCGTTTGCTTAAGAACACTCTTATTATGGGAAAACGTATCAAAATTACCTTTCCCGTGATAGGCGCCTATTCCGCTATTTCCAACACCGCCAAATGGAAGGTAAGGAGAAGCAAAGTGGTAAACGGTATCGTTCACACATCCGCCTCCGAAAGAAACACTGTTTAATACCTCTTGTTGAATGTTATTATTCTCAGTAAAGATATAAAGGGCGAGCGGTTTCGGATGTCGATGTATTCCTTCTATTACGTCATCTAAGTTGTTGTACTCAAGAACGGGAAGGATTGGTCCAAATATTTCGTCTTGCATGATTGGGTCTTCCCAAGTAATATTCGTAAGAACAGTGGGTTCAATTGTAAGTTTATTCTCATTTGTTTTTCCACCCATAAATAGTTTTCCATCATTTAAAAATTTGGTTAAACGATCAAAATGCCGTTGGCTAACAATACGGGTAAAATTCGGATTGTTTAGCGCCTGCTGCCCATACAATTCTATAGTTGACTCTCTGAATTGCTGCAGGAATTGATCTTTTATGTTTTTATGAATATACAAGTAATCAGGTGCAATACATGTCTGGCCTGCATTTGTGAATTTTCCCCATGCTATTCGTTTTGCAGCCAGTTTGATATTTGCATCTTCATGTACGATACATGGACTTTTTCCACCAAGTTCTAATGTAACAGGGGTCAGATTCTTTGCTGCTGCTTCCATGATCACCTTACCAACTGGGACACTGCCGGTGAAAAAGATATAATCGAACGATTCACCTAGCAATGCATGGCTGGTTTGAACACCACCTTGAACTACAGTAATATATTCTTCTGAGAATAATTCACTAATTATTTTTCCAAGCAGCTCAGAGGTTTTAGGTGTTAATTCTGAAGGTTTAATGACAGCACAGTTTCCCGCTGCGATTGCGCCGATTAATGGTGCAACCGCTAATTGAAACGGATAATTCCATGGAGCAATAATTAACGTAACTCCGTATGGTTCGGAATATATATAGCTGGCAGAACCAATATGGGTCAGCGGTGTTTTCACTCTTTTAGGCTTCATCCATGATCGTAAGTGTTTGATTGTAAAACGTAATTCTTCAAGAACAAATCCGATTTCAGAAGAATAAGCGTCGAATTCTGATTTGTTTAAGTCTGCCTTTAAAGCATCCATTAGGTTTTGTTCGTTGTTTTTTATTGCTGTTCGTAACTTTTGAAGTGCTTCAAGACGGAAAGCGAGATCTTTTGTTATTTCCGACCGAAAGTAAGATTGCTGCTTTGCAACTAGAGTGCTATAGTTTTCCATTTCGTTAACCACCTTGCTTTAATTGACATTTTAGGAGCCCTCGAGATCACGTTATGCCTTAATTTGTCGATAAAGTGTGTTTAAATCTTCTTTGAAAAGTATTTTTGGAACAGGGTAGAGGGGATTGGCTTCTTTAAAAGCTCTTTCCACCATAACAGAAATGTCATTTTCGATAATCCCACTCACTTTTTTAGGAATGGCCAATTTCTCGTTTAGTTCCTTGATGGCATCAATAAATTTACGTGCTTTTTGTTCAATGGTGTCTTCCTGTTCGCTAATTCCGACTAAATCAGCTAGCTCTGAGAGCGGCTGATAGATTGAATCTCCATAATACTCTAATACATAAGGCAAAATAATGGCATTTGCTAGTCCGTGTGGGACAGAATAAAAGCCCCCGAGTGTATGTGCAATTGCATGTACATATCCTACATATGCTCTTGTAAATGCCAAACCGGCCAAGTAGGCGGCTTTTTGCATATTTTTTCGTGCTGTAATATTTGTTCCATTAGAATAGGCTTCAAATAAATTATCAAAAATCAATTTTACAGCCTTAATACTCTGCTGCTTTGTTTCCTTCGTGTTCCCTATCCCTATATAAGCTTCAACCGCATGTGTCAAAGCATCAATGCCTGTTGCTGCAGTAATATGTGGCGGGAGGTTAATAGTTAGAATAGGATCTAACACGGCTACATGTGGGAGAAGTGATGGGTCCATTAAGGCATATTTCTCATGTGTTTCACTGTTTGATACAACTGCTGCAATTGTAGCTTCACTGCCAGTTCCTGCCGTTGTAGGAATAGCAAAAAGGGGAGGTATCTTTTTCAAAATTTTTAATACACCCTTCATCTGCTGGATGCTTTTATTAGGTTTTGCCACCCGTGCAGCAAGACCTTTTGCACAATCGATTGGAGAACCACCGCCAAATGCTACGATTCCATTACAATTGTTAGAGTGGTAGAGCTGCAATGCTTCCTCTATATTATCTATTGTTGGGTTGGGAACAGTTTTGTCATACACGACATAATTGATATTTTCATTACGGAGGCCTAACAGAAAATCTTTCATTATTCCAACAGACACAATCCCTTGGTCGGTTACGATTATAACGCTTTCAATGTTTTGTGTTTTTATTCTTTTTGGTAATTCTTTTATACTATTTTCTCCCTCTAACAATTCAGGTTCTCTCCAAGGTAAAAAGTAGGAGGTGGTTCTCATCACACCTTGATAGGCTCTACAATAAGCTTTAAACATAGCATTACCTCGCTTTTCAAAAAAATGGACTTGCTATTTATAGTAATCTACGAAGTAAATGCAATTACACGAATACACAAAAGACCCAAAAAGAGAGCGGTTCTACACCCAAAAAACCCAAAAACACGAGTATATAACATATATAACGTGATTATTAAGTAAATGTCAAGAGAGTCTTATGAATATAATTAATATTCAGAAAATAAATAAAGTAGAATAAGAAAATTATTTTTACAATAAACGAAAGGGGCATAAATAGATTAGTCAGCCAGCCATAAGCGTACTGGCTGACTAAAGAATAGAAAGGAGGAGGGAGGGCAGGTTAACTTTGTTTGATAAATTCAATAAGTAACTGTAATTCTACACTATTTAATTGATTCACATTATCGAAGAATTGTTGAACTAATGTGACCATTTCTGGACTTAATTCATCACCAACTGATTGGATAATCATGCCAATAACTGCGCCAACAAATACTGTTAGCTGCACTTTAGCTTCTGGTGAGGCATTTACCATATTGACCGTTAGACCCTTCACCGATTTTCCTAAGCTATTTAAATATAAAATTAAAACACTTAGGAAGTACGCACAAAATTCCAGCTTAACATCGACTGCCTTCATACGAATGATAATATGATTAATAGCTTCCATAAGAGGGAGGTTTTGCTGACTTTCAATTAATTCGGTCATATGGTTAAGAATGGTCTCCCATTCCTCAGTATCAGATGTTTCTCTTCTTTCTCTTTGAAACATTGATTCTGCCATCTCTGTAGGAGAGAATACGACAACTGAACGTCCAGTTTCATTTTCATTGGCGGAATAATTTCTTTTTACAAGACCTTGGCTTTCTAAGGTTTTTAGTACATCGTACGCTGTCCATTTACTTACACCAATCGCTTCTGCCACTTCAGAATAATGGACAGGAATTTTGGTTGTTTGATATTGACGGCAAATTTGATCCAAAAATTCGCGTCTTCTTTTTGTTAAGATCATCTTAGCAGTCACCTCAATAATTCTAATGATAATTTGTAAGTGTATATTCTTTTATTTTTACATAAAGTAAGCTAAGAGGATAGATAATTTTTTCCATTGCATACGAATTTTGAACGTAAACATTTATTATTTAGAATAGTTGAAAGGATTTTCGAGGATCTATAGAGAAATAGGTTTGTAAAAATAGCTCATAAAAGAGGGTTTTGATGTGACTAAAAACAAAAAAAGAAGAAAAGTATTCTCTTCAATACTAATATTTTTATTAATAGCTTCAATAATAGCTTTTTATGGATATTATTTAAAAGAAAGAACCCTTATGAAAGAAAAACAAACAGAAACCCCCCCATTAAATTCTTCAAATAATACAGAATTAGAAACCCCATCAGAAATCGTGAAGAACATTGTATTTTTTGCTAAACAGGGTGAAATAGCAAAGGGATCATCATTTGTAATCGGTAAAACCAAGCAAAGAGAAGTTATTAATGTATGGGGGAAGCCTGAAAAAGAGACAGAGGTAAATCAATTACTATATGATGATTACCCAAATAAAGACACTACAATTGGTTATAAGAATGATATCATTGCTGATTTAAGATCAAAGGATAGCTACGTTCAAAAAGTTCGTTACGATGATATATTGAAGAGTCTTGGGGAACCAGATAATGTAAGTTACTATAAAGATGCAGATCATAATCAAATAATTCTTGGATACGACGTTAGTTCTCAGTTTCGGCTAAAGTGGATTTTGAAAAAGCCAAATGAGGCCAACGAGAATCCATCTGTAGACCATATTTCAATTGTGGCATTATTTACATCTTCTATAGTAGAAGATCCTCAAGATCGAATTAGGGAACTAATTGCAAATATGAGTTTAGACGAGAAAATAGGTCAATTGATTATATCAGGAATCGATGGGACAACGCTGCTACCAACGGATAAAAAATTGATTACTGAATATCATATCGGTGGATTAATTTTCTATTCAAATAACTTACTATCAAAACAACAAACACTTAAATTTGTTGATTCTCTTATAAATACAAACAAAATAAATAAATTCCCTTTATTTATGAGTGTAGATCAAGAAGGAGGACGTATTTCTAGACTTCCAGAGGCTTCCAGGACACCTTCAAGTGCTGATATCGGTATAAAAAATGACAGGGAAAGTGCTTATTCTATTGGAGAGACCTTAGCAGAAGAGTTAAAAAAATTAGGATTCAATCTTGACTTTGCACCTGTCCTTGATGTGAATAGTAATCCCAATAATCCTGTTATTGGAGATAGGTCCTTTGGCAGTAATGCAAATATAGTGGCTGGTATGGGGATTCAAGTCATGAAAGGCATTCAATCAAAACAAATTATTTCGGTAATCAAACATTTTCCTGGGCATGGAGACACATCTGTTGATTCGCATTTACAATTACCTATTGTAAATAAAACCCTTAATCAACTACAACAGCTTGAACTAATTCCGTTTCAACAAGCCATAAATAATGGGGCAGACGTTGTAATGGTTGCTCATATATTACTACCGAATCTTGACGGAAGATATCCCTCATCAATGTCTAAAGAAATTATCAGCACTATCTTAAGAAAACAGATGAATTATAATGGTGTGATCATAACAGATGACATGACCATGGGAGCCATCATAAATAATTATGGAATAGGAGAGGCTTCAGTACTATCACTTCAAGCAGGTAGTGATATTATACTCGTCGCTCACGATTTTAATAATGTTATAAAGGTAATCAATTCAATTAAATCAGCTGTAAAAGATGGTACTATTTCAGAAGAAAGGATAAATGAAAGTGTGGAGAGAGTAATACTATTAAAGGAAAAATACTTAAGATAATGGAATACCTTAAGAACTCTGATGTTAAAAGAGGGAAAAAGCCAGCCGCATTTCTAAAGGGGTGGCTTTCTTTACTTCAATTCAAACTTTATTATTATTACGTAAAATATAAATTTGACGTAATAAAAGAAGGATTTTAAATGGGGGAGATCGAATACCTATATTATGAGGTGAATTTATGAGTAATCAGTCAAAACAATTAAATTACAAAAAACTGCAGCAATTACTAGATGAATTGCCATGGTACGTGGCTGAATATATCAACCATAAACAGCGTAAGCTTTCGGCAGCATCACTATTAAATTACTGTCATGATTTTAAGATCTTTTTTAACTGGATGGTCAGCGAACATTTATGGTCTGGCGATGTTAAGGACATTCCATTGGATCAACTAGAAAAAATGACCGTGATTCAGGTGGATTCTTTCCTAAACTTCCTCCATTATCAATTAAATAATAAAGAAATTACGGTAAATCGGAAGTTATCTGCATTAAAATCCTTATTTAATTATCTACAAAATATCGCTGAAACACGCGATTTACAGCCATATATCCAACGTAATGTTATGGCAAAAATTGAATTTAATGAGATTAAAGAGACTATGGAAACGATCGCAAACAAAATGGAAGGCAAAATTCTTCTCGGGGATGAATATGAGAAATTTAGAGCCTTTATTGCACATGATTTCGGAGAATTAAACAAGGATAACAAGAGAATCTATAACTTTTACAAAATGAATCAACAGCGTGATACGGCCATTATATCGTTAATTTTAGGTTCTGGCCTCCGTTTATCCGAGCTTGTTGGCTTAGATGTGGATGATATTGATTTTAGTAAGTTCACAGCAAGAGTCCTTCGTAAAGGAAATAAAGAGCAATTTGTTTATTTCAGTCAGGTAGCGATGGCTGATTTACAGGAATATTTAAATGTAAGAGTTGCTAAGTACCAGGTGGATAAGAACAATAAAGCATTGTTTATTTCAGCTCCAATGGGCCCTAAAGGCAAATCTAGAAGACTTACAGCACGCGCAGTAGAAAAACTAATAGAGAAATATGCGGCAGCATTCGGTAAACCTTCGTTATCAGTACATAAACTAAGACACTCATTTGCAACTAGATACCATGCGGAAATCAACGATGTACCGAAATTAAGACGGCAATTGGGTCATTCATCAATCCAAACTACGATGATTTATACGCATATCAGGAATGATGATCTGAAAACCGCGGTTGATAAGATGGATATGCCGAAGGATTAAAGAAATATAAACTTTTATCTTAAGCCTTTATATGTTACCTAGTTAGACATTTAAAGGCTTTTTATTTGTTTAACTGTTTATAATTATGTATCTTATATAAAGGAATACATGATACATCTTTAAATAAAATATTGGTCCATTAGGAGTGATTTACATGTGGGTATCAGTAAATGGAAAGTTGATACAAAAAACAGATCATACACGAGTGAAATTCAGAACTAACATTAGTAAATCAATTATTAATAATTTAAATGAATTAGCAGAAAAAAATAATACTCATATAAACTACTTGATTGAAAGTGGTCTAAAAAGCGTTTTATCTAAGGGTGTTATAACATTTAATAAAGATTTAAGACCTTCTGATAGAATTCAATATAAAACTACTTATGATATAGAGCTATTAGAATGTGTAAAAGATTTCGCCAAACAACATAATTTATTTATTAATGATGTTATTGAATATAGTGTAAATTATATTAACGTGGAAAAGGCTAAAAAGAGTAATTATAAACATCGGATAGAGTAAGAATAAAAATATTTCAATCAACGCCCCGAACATAATATATATTCTAGGTACTAATAAAAAATAATAAAATTCCGTCTCAGTACCTAAGTATACTTAAGATATTGAGACGGAATTGAAATTTTTCAATTTATATCAATGATCACCTTGGGATTAATTTTCTGGATCAACTGACAAAATTGCACTTCATGTTGTGGTGAAATGAAAATTATATTCCATTTACCATATCGTATTTCCAGTCGTTTTAATGATAATGCTGGGCTTGATAATGGATTGCGCGTTTTTCTGATGCTGCTCATTGACATAATATCAATTTTCCACCTAAATGGTCCGCCGGCTACGATTAATTGTTCTCGTTTAATCTCATAATAGGTTCCAAACCAAATCCAAATAATAAAAGCACTAATCATAGTAGTAATGACTATAGCTGTTATCGTCTCCCCCATCCCCTCTGGTCCTCCTGGGAGAAATAGGAACGAACCAATTAAAAAAAGTACGGTTCCCCATAGGAGAAACCCTGTAATAATTCCCTTTTTTGAGTAAAATCGCATATCTTTAGACCTCCCTCGGCTATATAGTCCAGTTTTTCTATCGTATTTTCGATTTTTTCATCCATAATGAGGACCTCCTCTCCTTTATCTACATAAAATGAAGTGATATCTACACAAAATCGCAACTTTTCTACACAGTTTTGTGATTTATCTACACAAAATCAAAGGATATCTACACAACATTGCTATTTATCTACAAATTAACAAGATATTCAATAACTAATGATTCCATATCGTAGCTCCACATTAAATCTACGAACCAAAAACCCAATAAGTTACAAAAAAACGTCTAGAAAGTCCTCTAGACCCCCTAAACGTCACAAACCCCACTATCCAACATTCTTGATTCCGCTATTACCTGTAAACTGACTATTATATAAGTCCGCATAGAACTCGCCACGCTCTAGTAGCTCAGCATGGGTTCCTTTTTCTATGACACTACCATTATTCATCACCAAAATCAGATCAGCATCCCGAATGGTTGATAACCGATGGGCAATGATAAAGCTGGTGCGTCCCTTCATCAAATGATCCATGGCCCTTTGAATCTGTACTTCTGTGCGAGTATCGACACTGCTGGTCGCTTCATCTAATATTAATATAGAAGGGTTAGCTAGAATCGCCCTAGCAATCGTTAATAACTGCTTTTGCCCTTGAGATATGTTGGAGGCTTCCTCGTTTAAAATCGTATCGTACCCCTCAGGTAGCGTCCTGATAAAATGGTCAGCATTTGCCGCTTGAGCTGCTGCAATGATTTCCTCCTCAGTTGCCCCCTCTCGACCGTAAGCAATATTATCGCGAATCGTGCTATTGAACAGCCAAGTGTCCTGCAGCACCATACCAAATAAGCTTCTTAGGTGCTCTCGTTTAAGTTCTCTAATATCAATGCCATCTATTAAAATCCTACCTCCGTTAATTTCGTAAAAACGCATCAATAGATTAATAAGAGTGGTTTTACCAGCACCTGTTGGTCCAACAATGGCTACTTTTTGACCTCGGTCCACTTCGATGTTCATGTCCTCAATTAATAGTTCAGTTTCTTTGTATCCAAAGGAAACATGTTCAAACACAACGTCACCCTTAGGTGCCACAATCACTTTAGCATCAGCGGCTTCAGGTACTTCTTCGGTTTCATCTAATATCTCGAATACCCGCTCCGCGCTAGCCACTGTCGACTGCAAAACATTTGCAATGGAGGCAGTTTGAGCGATTGGTTGAGAAAATTGCCTTGCGTATTGGATGAACGCTTGAATATCACCAATTTCAATTGCTTTTTTTGTAACAAGAATCCCTCCAGCTACAGATACTAAAACATACCCAATATTATTTATAAATGACATTAATGGCATTATCATTCCAGACACAAATTGTGCCTTCCAACCCGCTTGGTAGAGTTTGTCATTTACAGTTTCAAATGTCTCAATCGACTTTTTTTCATGTCCAAAAACCTTAATTACTTTATGCCCAGTATACATCTCTTCTACATGACCATTGAGCTGGCCAAGGGATTGCTGCTGCCGTTTGAAATACTGTTGCGACTTTTTCGCAATTTTTGCGGTTGCAATAAAGCTTAATGGCAAGGTTATAACAACAATAAGTGTCATCAACGGACTGATAGATAGCATCATCACAATGACACCTATTAGCGTAACAACGGAAGTTATTAATTGGGTTAAGCTTTGCTGGAGAGTGGTACTAATATTATCTACATCGTTCACAGCCCGGCTGAGAATCTCGCCATGTGTCCTGGAATCAAAGTATTTAAGTGGCAGCCGGTTTAGCTTTTCCTCTACTTCATTGCGGAGATGATAAACTGTTTTTTGGGCCACACCGGCCATAATATACTGCTGAATATAGGCGAATATGGAACTCAATAAATAAAGGCCAATTAATAAAATAATTATCTGCCCGATATAATCAAAATCTATTTTTGCCCCTGGTGCACCTCTCAGCTTCATCATCAGTCCTTCAAACAGCTTTGTAGTAGCTTTACCCATAATTTTAGGACTAACGATAGCGAATACTGTACTGATCATCGCAGTAAGTAATACAGCTAATAGCTGCATTTTATATGGTTTTAAATATCCTATTAATCTCTTTAATGTGCCTTTAAAATCTTTTGCTTTCTGGACAGGCATTGCCATGCCCATTGGACCGAATCCTCCGCCAGGACCTGGTCTTCGTGGGCCACCAGCGGGTAATTTATCATGTTGTTTGGATTCATTACTCATGCGATTTCCTCCTCTGAAAGCTGCGACAACACAATTTCACGATATACTGGACAAGTCTCTAATAATTCTTTATGTGCACCTATTCCAGCTATACGTCCATGATCAAGAACAATAATTTGGTCTGCATCCATAATTGTACTAACACGCTGAGCAACAATTAATAAGGTTGAATCACCAGTCTCCTCTTTTAATGCAGCACGAAGTTTAGCATCTGTTTTAAAGTCCAATGCAGAAAAGCTGTCATCAAAAATATATATTTCCGGTTTACGAACTAGTGCACGTGCAATGGATAATCGCTGTTTTTGACCTCCCGAAACATTTGTTCCCCCTTGGGCAATCATCGCATTATACCCGTCTTCCATCGTTGTAATAAATTCAGACGCTTGTGCAATAGTGGCTGCATGTTGCACTTCATCATCTGTTGCATCTTCTTTTCCATAACGGATATTTTCAGATATAGAACCCGTAAACAATACAGCCTGCTGAGGGACAAAGCCGATTTTTTTTCGTAGTTTCTCCTGTGTCAGTTGTCGAACATCCACACCATTTATCAAAACAGCACCGCTATCCACGTCATAAAAACGAGGAATTAAATTAATAAGCGTTGATTTACCTGAACCTGTTCCACCTATGATCGCAGTTACCTCACCTGGTTTCATTTTAAAGGAGATATTCTCAATAGCTGGCATTTCTGCACCAGGATAGCTAAATGTAACATCTTTAAATTCCACCTGTCCTTGTATACCTTCCTCTAAAGAAGTGACAGGAGGGTCGCTAATATCTGCAACCGTTTGAAGAACCTCGTTAATTCTAACGGCAGAAACGGAGGCTCGCGGAATCATGACAAACATCATGGAAAGCATAATAAACGAGAACATAATTTGCATGGCATATTGAATAAATGCCATCATATCTCCGACTTGCATATGACCGCTGCTTATACGAAGACCACCGAACCATATAATAGCCACAGTAGAAAGATTAAGGACAAGCATCATAATAGGCATCATGGCAGCCATAAGTTTATTTACTTGAATCGCAGTCTGTGTTAAGTCCCAGTTAGCTTCATTAAAGCGATTCTTCTCGTAATCTATTCGATTAAACGAGCGGATTACTCGGATTCCTGTTAAATTTTCTCGCAATACACGGTTAAGTTTATCGAGCTTAACCTGCATGGCTTTAAAAAGTGGCATACCTTTACTGGCTATGAATACAATAGCCAATACAAGTACAGGCAATGATACTGCAAGTACTAATGTTAATTTTGAATCCTTTGAATAAGCCATGATGATACCTCCAATGCACATCATTGGAGCCATAGCCATCATTCTTAACATCATTACGAGTACCTGCTGAATTTGGGTAATATCATTAGTCGTTCTTGTAATTAATGAAGCGGTTCCTAGTTGATCAAATTCATGTAAGGAAAAATTACTCACGTGAGAAAATAATTTCGAACGTAATGACTTACCGAAGCCTGAAGCAGCCTTAGCTGAAAAAAAACTAGCCGCAATGGAACATATCATTCCGCCAGCTGCCACAAGCATCATGAAACCGCCAATTTTCCATATGTAGTCCGTATCCCCTGTAATTACCCCCTTATCAACAATGTCAGACATTAATGTGGGAAGATAAAGCTCAGCCAATGACTGTAGGAGGACAAGTACAAGAACTAAGTAGATTGGCAATTGAAACGGTTTTAGATATTTTGTTAATTTTAACAAGCTGTTTCCCCTCCATGTTTTTCTGGTATATAGTGAATTAAGTATATTCCCCTTAAAAAATCACGTCAAATTTAACCCAATTTATCAGCTACATCAAAAAAAAACACAGGTACTCCTGTGCTTTGATGTTGATTTTTACGCTGCGCTCAAACTAAATAGTTCCTCGGTGTTCCGTAATATACTACTTGATTATATTGAGGATAAACTGATTCAAAGTGAACGTAGATTGGGGCATCTAACAACCATGGGAAGTTTGAGTATAACGCTTGATCCCCATTAATTATTGCTTTTAAAGCTAAATTTAACTCCTTTTGAAAAATCAAAAAACGAACTTTTGTGTAATTTTCATCATATTCTCCACCACTTACATAAACACGAGCACACAATGAAAATTCCCCTAATTGGGGTACCCATTCAGCTAATACCTCATCGCGCATACTGTAGTTAATCGCACTATAATTATAATTGCAGCCTATAGAAAGAAAAAGCTGTCCTGTGGTATCTGAATGGGTGAGAGTGTATTTCCTACCCTCTACAGGCCGAAAAGGCGTAGCGGGAGCTAGATAGGTAACAGATAGTTTTGAAGGAATGAAGACGCTCATCTTAAGCTTCCTCCTCTCAAAAAGTGCTACCTTAGTATATGAAATTCCACCGTTTTCGTGACAAATGCCTATCTTTGTTATATGGACTTGTCTTTCTTTACATCACTAGTAAGTAGACTCCACTTGCCATTGGCAAACATCCAAGTAGATTCTACAACAGCAATACCGTCGCCATTCGCAATACCAGTTATACGCTGAATTCCCTTTAACCCGTTTTTACCCCCTGCTAAATCAATAGGCTGAAGACTGTTAAATGTATTTACAGTTAATTCGGTTGGTTCATTCAATTTTCCCTTGTAATAAACGCCAAGTTTTTTATAATAGTCCTTCCGATCTTTTAAATCGAATAAATATGACTTCCCAGTTTGAGCAATCTTAATTTCCGCTTTATAATTGTTTAAAAAATGGCTTTCCATTTCAAGTGGTTCAGGTACCTCTAATTTGGTGACCATTGAATCCTTTAATGTGTACAG